>JBGTMF010000139.1:0-11467 GCA_041743795.1 Thermodesulfobacteriota bacterium
CACGCCGGTGCTACAGTCCGCCGCGTCGTAGAAGAAAACAGCGCGAGCGAACACTGCCATCCGGGTCCTGCAGGCCTGGGTACCGAGGGATCCGGCCCCGCGGCAATGGCAAGCGTTCACTGACTGACACGCCGGCACCCCGACCCCAGAGGGGATCTCTGTGAGATCGGGTGCTGATACGACACGCGGGCGAATGTAGTAGGGCCGGCAACTCCTACGCCACCGCCCCGGCGACGTCGCCGTCGGAGGCTGCTTCGCATGCCTGAAGCGGCCTACGACGTGCGTCGTCCGAACGTCTCGCCGATGCGCCAGGACTCGCGCGTGCGGATGATCTGGCGCCTGTACCGCCGCGAGGATCTCACCGACCTCGGCGCGGTCATCACCGGCCCGATCGGCTTCCTCAACACCGCAGCCGAAGGTCTGCGAGCCGGGCGCGACTTCATCCGCAGCCTTCGCCTGCCGACTCCGCGCGGCCGCGGTCGCCTGGTGAAGGAGATCCGCTCGGTCCTGTTGCTCCACGAGATCGCGATGGACACCGACGTCCGCAGCTCGTTCTCGTACGTGCGCGACGGATCTCCGGGCGAGAACTTCTTCATCGACATGCCCTTCCGCAACGCGAAGGGCGTCACCCACGTGCGGCTCGGCGGGCGCACGTTCCGCGGGCCGATCGTCGTCAACGGTGTCGCCGTCGACGGGCAGGCGGCGCTCAATGAGTTCGAGAAGCTGTTCGAGGACTACCTCAACCCGCGCATCGGCACGCCGGCGGACTACCGTTTGTATTGGCTCAATCTCGACGCGCCCGTCTCCGCCGAGGACCCGTTCGGCGCGAGCGAGTGGTGGATTCACCCGCCGCGGCGCGCCGTGCGCAAGACGAAGTCCGTGTCGCGGCCGTTCGACTGGAACTGGTCGCTCGACTTCCTCGCCCTGCAGAGCAACCGCGACGTCGCCAAGTCGGAGGACGGGTTCCTCGCGAGCCTGTTCGGCACCAGCGCGCTACGGGCGCTGCTCGAACGCCTCCAGCTCGATGTGATTGTGGACGGAATTCGTCAGGTGTTCGGCCTGGTCGACGAGTTCCGCGGGCTGATTGACGACGCGATCGCCGTTGTCGTCGCCGCCACCGACTACGTGACGGGCGTGCAGCAGTTGATCCGGGCGAGCGTTGCGAAGGTGCGCGCCGTTCTCAACGGCATCAACGAGCTGATCGCGCGGATCGAGGACGGAATCGAGCAGGTCCGCAACCTCCCCAACATGCTCGCCGACGAGGTGGCGCTGATCCGCCAGTCGATCCCCGGCCTGGTCGAAGACGAGGTCAACGGAGTGGTGCTCGCCGACGATCTGCGCAACGTCCGGGACGCTGCTCTCGCGATGCTCGCGCAGCCGCAGCACTTCCACGAGCTCGTGGGAGGATCCCCGCCGCTGCCGCAGACGATCACCGTGCGAATTCAGCCCGGGATCACAATCGAGCGCCTCGCCCACGATAGCCGCGCGAGCGTGGACGCGCTGATCGAAGTCAACGGCCTCGAGTACCCGTTCATCGACGCGCGCGAGCGACCGGTGGCTCGGGTCGCCCGGTACGTGGCCGAGCAGGCGGCGTTCCAGGCAGCCGACGCGGCGCGGATCTCCCAGGGCCTGCAGCCGCAGCACGCCGAGGAGATCGCGCAGCTGGGCAAGCTGATCGAGGTGGGCTTCGTCGAGGCGTTCACCGACCCGCCGATGCCGGGCGTGCTGTACGCCGGCGATCCGATCCGTCTGCCCCAGGATCGCCCGGAGATCATCCCGAGCGTCGTCGGGATCGACGGTGGGCGCCTCAACGTCATCGCCACGGCGATCGGCGCCCTCGAGGTGAACGAAGAGGAGCGAATCTTCGGCATCGACCTCGCGCTGTCGGAGCGCGGAGATCTCGAGTGGGACCCGGAGCGGTTCGATCTGCGGGTCGAGCGCGGCCTCGACAACATTCGTGCGGCGCTCGCCCGCTACCTCGAGCTCCCGCTCGGTGCGCTACGCTTCGCGCCCGAGATCGGAAACTTCGCGTACGAGGACCTCTCGCGCTGGCAGACGGGAGCGGAGAGCCGGCTACTCTCGTTCTCGATCCAGCAGACGCTGGCCCAGGACCCGCGAGTGCGGCGAGTCAACGACGTCTGGGCGACGACCGAGGGCGGTGTCACTCAGCTGCACTTCGACGCCGACCTGATCGACGGGCGACACCTCCCCGATCTGCGCGCCGCTCTCCCGGAGGCCGCGTAAATGCCGCAGGTCTCCCCCACGCGTGACGAGATCCGCAACCGAATCGTGCTTCGCATGCTCGGGCGCGACGTCCCGCTGACCGATCTCACACAGGCCGCGGTCATGCGGATCATGCTCGAGGAGATGGTCGTCGAGGAGTTCCTGCGACTGTATGCGGGGCTCGCACGCGATCACCGGCAGTGGTTCATCAACACTGCCACCGCGGGCAACCTCGATCGTCGGCTCGCCGACTTCGGACTCACCCGAGAACCGCCGCGCGCGGGTACCGGATTCGTCCGCGCTTCCAACACGGACGCCGAATCATTCTCGATCGCGGCGGGCACCGTCTACCGCACCAATCCCGACGCGGCCGGCACCGTGCGCCGGTTCCAGGTACTGCCGAACCCGGACAACCTCCCGGGCGGATCGTGGCCGAGCGTCTCCGGGGCAGACGACCTCGAATACGCGATCGCTAAGGTCCAGGCTCTCACCGTCGGTCTCGCCGGCAACACGCCGTCGAGTACCATCGTCGCACTCGAGAACACCGCCGACGCAAAGCAGGCGGTCATCACCAACGAGCTGCCGATTGTCGACGGGCGCGACCAGGAGGACGACGACGCGCTGCGCGAGCGGTTCCGCCGGTTCCTCGACGGTCTCACCCGCGGCACCCGCGCATCGATCCGCTTCGGGATTCTCGGGTACGTCGACGCAGACGGCAATCGCCCGGTGAAGAGCGTGGCGCTCGTCGAGTGGGGCGGCCAGACGTTGCTGTCGAGCGCGACCAGCATGCCCGTTGCGCTGCAGGTTTACATCGACGACGGGACGGGCTCGGCCAGTAGCGGACTGGTCGCTGAGATCCAGGCGCTCATCGACGGCGACGATACGAGCAACACCGGTCTGCGCGCCGCAGGCATCCCCACCGAGGTGGTATCGGCCAGTCCACTACCCGTCACAACGGTGGTCCACGTGACCGCAGGCAGCGGCACCAGCCCGGCCGAGGTCAAGCGCTTGGTCGAGGAGGCCGTGCGCGCATACATCGGGCAACTGCCCGTCGCCGGCCAACTGGTGACCGGAGAGCTCCAGGGTCAGGTGATCCGCGCGCAGCTGTTCCGACGCGTGATGAACGTCGGCGGAGTACTCGAGGCCAACATCACCTCGCCCGGCGGCAACATCCCCGTGCCGATCGGCCGCAAAGCCCTGCCGTCGGTCGTGACCGTAACCGTGACCGTGGGGAGCGTCTGATGGCCTGCGCACCCTGCCCCGCGCTGAGCGTCCCGGTCACCGATCCGCTCGAGGTTCTGCAGCGGCTCCCCGAAGCGTTGTTCAACTTCGGGCGACCGATCGAGGGAAACCAGGGCGCGACCTTCGACGAGATTTTCTTCGACGAAACAATCTACGGTCCCCTGGACCCGACGGAGCCGACGCCGCAGTACGAGATCGCGCGCGTCATCGCCGCGGAGCGCGATCACTTCGTACTCGAGTGGCGACGTTCGGTGTCGCTGCAGCTCGGACTCGGGATCGTCGGCGACAACGACTCGCACCAGTGCCCGCATGCGGAAGGGTCGGATCTGGACCGGGTGGCCGAGCAGTACGGCGTACCGCGGCCGATGGGCTTCACCGACTGCTGCCTGTGGAAGCTCGTTCTACTGCTGCTCTTCAAGCCGGGCACCACGCGGGGAGTGATCTCGGAGATTTGCCAGCTGTACACCGGGCACCAGCCGGCGATCTACGAGGAGCCGGCGAAGCTGATCATCACCTGGTCGAACAGCGGCGGCGTGAGCTTCCTCGGGCCGCGCAGCGAGGATGCGGATCCGGGCGGCTGGTTCCTCGGTGCCGACTTCTACTTCGACGGGGACGCCGTGATCTCCGGCGACGATGAGATGTACCACGGCTATTTCCACGACGGCGCGACGGAAGACCCGGGGGATCGACAGACTTTCTTCGGAGACGGGCCGGCCGGCGTCGGGCTCGGTCTCACCCTCGATCAGGCGATCGGGCGCGTGAAGGCCGCCGGCGTCGCCGTCTCCCACGCCAACCGGGCGATTGACGGGATCGGCGGATGTTTCGGCGAGACGCGCCGCGGCCTGATCGACGGGTTCGTCTGGGCCTGAACAGCAGCATGGAGAGAACACGATGCCATTGAAGACCGTACGAGTAGCGCAGAACCAGCGGGGCGAGGCCGAGGATATCAACGACATCGGCCTGCTGGGTCTCGGCAACCTCACCAGTGCGCTGCGCGGATTCGTCTCACCCGGCACCGACGGGAAGATCACCAGAGGCGGGCTTGTCTACCCGACAGCGCCAGCGTCCAAGAACGTGCTCATTCAGCCGTCAGCCGGCTTCAACCCTTCGGGGTTGCCTATTCTGCTCGAGGCCGAGGACACCAAAGCGATTGCCGACAACGCCAGCGGCAATCCGCGTATCGACCTGGTGAGCATCTCTGTCGCGTCCGTCGACACAGACGAGGTGCCCCGGAAGTTCTGGAACCCGGCGACCGAGACTTCGTTCGACGCAAACACCGATACGCGGACGGAGTTGGTGACCTCGGTGACGGTGACGCAGGGCGTGCCGGGCGCAACGCCGTCACCGCCGGCAACGCCGGCCGGACACGTTCCGCTCGCGCGCGTGGCGGTGGCGAACGGTATGACGTCGATCACCGACGACGACATCACGATGCTCGATGCGTCGCTCCTTACGCCAGTGAAGTACCGGGAATGGCAGTGGGGGCCAGACTACGGCGTGGATGGCGCCTTCGCCACTGCGGTCGCTCTCCCCTACGAAACCCCCGACCTCGTCGCCCTCAACACACCGGCTGGAAGCGTTACGGTGCTACTCGCCGAGATCGTCGGAAGAGTGTTGTCACTCTCGTCTTCCCCCCCGGCAACCCACATGTGGTGGCAGCTCCGCGTTCACGATGGTGTTTCCCCGATCGTAGTCGGGGCAACTTCTGCCAACGTCGACGCTCCGTTTGCGAACAATCCGGATAGTCACGTGATCGTCGGCATTGTTCCCGGAGGACTCGGCGAAGTGACGGTCCGGGTGCAGGCTTTCATCTGGTCTGGCAGCGGCACGGTCCGACTAAGCGCCGAAGACCTCTTCGACATTCCACAGATCAACCGGCTGGTGGCGGTGACGCTCTGATGCGCCGCGCAGTTGCCATACTCGCGCTGCTCGCGATCATCGCCGTCGCAGCGTTCGCCGTGCCCCCCAGTGGCAGTGTCTTTCCCGGTGCGCTCGACGACTTCCAGGCGGTGGCGAAGCTAGACCGGTGGACGGCAGAGCACCACAACCGGCTGCTCGACGCGGTGAACAAGGTACAGCAGTCGATCGCACTGAGCGGGCTCGAAGAGACGGCGTGCGCCTCGTTCTCGGTGAACCCGGCGCAGCGCAAGCTGATCAACATTCCGTTGGCGCAGAGCACCGAGGGGAACGAGCCGGTCTTCGGTGGCGTGCGCGACGACTCGTCGCCGGCGCGGGTTGTCTTCGACGACATCGAGCAGCTCGCCGGCCCGATCGCCCAGGTCTGGGTCTTCAACCGCGATGCCAGCAACGCGCGCAGCGGTTCGGTCTGCGTGCAGGTTGTTCGGGGGCTCAGTTGACCATGGGGGCGCCGGTGACTCGCACTTCGAATCGCGAGATGCGCCGAACGGCGCAGGTGGTGGCGGTTTGCTTCATCCTGGCGATCGCCGTGGTCGCTCTAGCGACGCTGCTGCCGCGCGTAACCCTGAATCCGCGAGGAACCGATGCTGTGGCCTTCGGTAAGGTGCATGTCGTTGGCGATGCCGACGGGGCGTTCCTCAATCTCACGCTGCACACTGGCGTCCCGCCGAGTTCGGCCGGGGACGGGTTTTTCATCGTCCACAACGCCTCGGAGCACCTGATCTGCTTCCGGGCAGATGGCGTCAATCGCTGCGCGACAGCGGACATTGTCCCATGAGGAGGCTCGACGTGCTCGCCAAGATCACGGTGTTCTCACTCCTGCTGGCTGGATGCGCCCTGGCACAAGTCCATGTCGATATCCACGCCACCACGTGCGGGCCGCTGCAGGTAGACCCATCGTGCGTACTCACTCCGCACACCTACCCAGACGGAGAGGCTCACGGGGTCCTGTGGACGCAGGACTGCGCGCACTCCGAACCCCAGGGCTTCACCTGCCAGTTCGACTGGCCACCCGGCGCGGCGGTCAGCGGTAGCGGTGTCGTTGCCGCCACGTTCCATGTGCGCGGACCGACCGGCGACGGTGGCACGGAGGGGCGGATCTGCTGGAGCACTGCCATCCGCTGCCGAACGATCACCGGTAGCGGCGACGAGACGGTGGACTACGAGTACGGAGGTCAGGGCGCCTGGGAGATAATCGCCAAGGATATTTCCGATGATGCCACGACGAGCTTCATCTACCGCGCGAGCAGCGACGGAACCATTACAGCAATGGCGCCAGGGGCTGCCGGCGCATCCTGCGAACTGGTGGTGAATCGGGTCCTGCTCGAATTCTTCGAGTGCGACGAGTTCCCGCACGTCATCGGCTTCGAGCGCGTGCAGCTGGTGCTTCCGGCGCCATGACTCGCGCTCAGTCGATAGCGGCGACGGTGGTCGCGTGCGGGTTCCTCACGGTGGCGGCTGTCCACGGGCAGACGCCGATCCCGACATGGACGCCGGGACCCTCTTGCGGCGACGCATGTGGCGACGGTGCCGGCGGTCAGATGAGTTGCCCGCTCGGATTCGTCGCTGGCGACCAGAATGCGTGCGAGGGGCCGAACATCATCGTTATCCGCGACAACCGCGGGGGGCACGACTGCCCTGACCAGTCTGATCCGGACATCGAGCCGGAATTCCTGATCTTCTGCGACGCCGACCCGGGTGACGACGTTCTGTGGACCATCCGACTCGGGTTGGTCGATATCGATATCTCCAACATCGGCGGTACGATCACGGTGCTCGACGCCATCGGCGAGCCGGTCATCGAGGATCCCGCCGACACGTTGCAGTTCGGGGTGTCCCTCTCGACGATCGAAGGCGACACGGAAACAACCGTGCTCATCGAAGTCGACGGGGAATTCCGCATCGACTACAGCGAATCGGAACTCGCCGGCATGGGCGCGCTGACGGTGATTGAGCCGCCGCACGTCTGGCAGTTCTACGCCGACGACTGGGACATTACGGCGGCCGCGTACGTGCGGCCGGGCGGCAGGCATGCGCTCCATGCCGACGCGGAAGAAGCCGGCACCTTCTTGCTGCCGCCGTGCGCCGAGATACGCAACGCTTCCATTCAGATTCTCGACGCCGATACGGAGGAACCCTCCAATTTGGCGTCGGGCTGCCAGGTACGACTCGCGGCGAGCGTCGACTTTATCGACTCAGTGACGCTCTGCAGCGTCACCGGCACCAGTGATGAGGTTGCATGTCTCGGCCCGCTACCTGCGGCGGTCGGCGTTCCCGCCGGCAGCAAGCTGGCCGCGCGACTCGAGGCTTTCAATGGGGAGGAAGCGTGCACTGCCGCGACTTTCGACGTCCTAGCGCAATTCTACTGCTACTGATCTGCGCGACGTCGGCGGCCTGGGGTGCGACGGCGACGAGCGACACGGCGGCGGTCTGCGTTTCGTCGGCGACCCCGACCCTCCCCCAGACGTGGGCGCCGTGGAGCGAGCCGGACCGTGCGGAAATATATGCCGACGGACTCAACGCCGAGTCCATAGTCAATGAACACGATGCCTCGCATTGGCTGATCTGCACCGGCTGGGGATTCGAGATCCCCGCCGGATCGGTGATCCAAGGCATTACCGTCACGATGCGGCGGAGCTGCTCGCACATCAGCGGCGGGCGCTGCCGCGACAACCAGTTTCGGATCGTGAAGGGGGGCGAGATCGGCGACGCCGACCGGTCGACCCCTACGAACTGGCCTCGGTTTTTGTTCCCGTCCGACGAAGATCACGGCGGTGCCATCGACCCATGGGGCGAAACGTGGACGCCAGAAGACATCAATGCTGCCGACTTCGGCGTTGCTGTCATGGCGTACACGACCGGCAGCAACTACTGGACGGCGTACATCGATGGGTTTCTTATCAAGGTCCAATACTTTGAGCCGACGCCGACTCAAACCTTTACGCCGTCGCTGACCCCAACGCCGCTGCCGACAATCACCCCGGGCGGCCCGACAGAGACACCGACAGAGACACCGACGCAAACCCCGACGAACACGCCGACGGGAGTGCCGATCGATGGCGACGGCTGCAACGGGCCACCGACGGAAGTCGGGCAGATCCCCTGCGCGTCGGTACAACTCTCAGCGCCGGTTGACGTTGTCGGAGTGAATCCGGTGCCGGTGATGTCGGCCACGCTCGAAGGGATGGCCGCGAAGGCGCAGCGGATCGAAGCGCATGTAACCCTCATGGTCGATCGTCTCGCCCCCTCGACGCAGGTGCAAATTGGGGGTTGCACCGTGCAGCCGTACACGTGCATCCTCGGCGACGATCACGGCAAGGCATGCGTCTTCGGCGATGACGACACATGCGCGGGGGACGGCACGTGCACTGGTGGCGTGCCGACCAGTTGCCTTACCGATTCTGCGAATCCGGTGCCGCAAGACTTAGGCTGCGCGCACGGCTTCTACGACAAGCAAGCGACAGTCTCCGACACCTTGGCCATGGCGCATGTTGCCGTGTTCGACGCACCGAGCTTGCGCCTCGACGAGGGGCGCACCGCCACCATCGGAGTCTGGTGTGAGATGAACCAGAGTTCGAAGGCAATGCGCGTGCGTGCGGATTCGACGCTCATGGTCATCTCGGATGTCTCACACGACATGCTCGCCGACCTGGGGGCGTCGTCGGCGCGGGCAGTACACGGCGACGATCACGCCACCTCATCGGACAGTACGTGGGTGCACGTCGCCGACACTGAAGCGACTATCGAAATGCACGCGATTTTCGGCCCGCCGTTTGATGCCGAGTTCATCATCGCTGCCGGGGCAGTGACGTTCTGGACGCCTTCAGGTGCGGGGGCGCGAGCCGCCGATCTACAAATCATCTTTTGCGAGGGCGATGATGCCGACTGCGGTTCGCCAATCATCGGGCCGGCAGCCATAGCGACCCTCAATGCGCAGGGCGATTTCCACTCCGTCGCTGTGGCCGGCGTGCTCGCGCAGACCGTCGGCTCACTCACGGACTGGACTGCCGGGTTGCGATTCCGGTCCAGCGGCAATCCCGTCTCCGTGATTGGGGAATCCACGATTCACTTGCGCCCGGTTCGAGACTGGGTCACGGGCATGCGGTATCCGTTCGCGCCGCTAGCTGTCGATAACCTAGGCGTCGCGCCGCTGCCGGGAACAACACGCACCCAGATCGGATCCACGGTTAATATCGGTGTGGCGCCGAGCGCCGCCGCACCTGGACCGGTGATGATGCTGGGGCAAGGCACCTTCGTGCCGTGCACGGGTTCGTGCACGCGCGGAACTGGCGCGCGGGGTGTGACCCTGTCGTTCGATCTGGGTGGCGAAACAGTTGCCTCGATCCGGGAATGGATCGATGGCGCGGGAACAGCGGAGTACGTTCCGGCTTACGTCGCCTGGAGCGCCAACGTCGAGGTAGACCCCAACCATCCCGTGCAGCTCTTCGGGCAGAACGAAACGACGGGCAAGGAGCAAGATGTCTCCCTAGCGCGAGTGCTCGCGGTGTCGCTGATCGCGAATCCGTCCTTCGTCCCGACGCTCACCCCGACCCCGTCGCCGACGCAGACGCCGACAACGACGAATACCAATACCAAGACGCCGACGCCGACGCGCACGCAAACCCCGACGATTTCCCCGATCAATCCCAGGGTTCCAGACGTCAACGGTGATGAGCATGTAGTCGTCGCTGTCGAGGGCGAGCGGCGTGTCCTGGGATTTATGTCCTGGTTCAACTCGGTGTTTCTGGACGCCGACACGATCTGCGAGTACGGCGGCGCGCCGACACCCTCTCCCGGCGTTGGCGACTATTCGACGCACCTCGCGCGGCGTCAGGAATTGACCGACGGCGAGACCTGCGAGGGCTTTCGTTGGCGCGGCGATGATCACCCGCCGGACGTGGTGCTGCTGCACACCAGCGGCGTCGCTGACGTCGAGGTGGGGCGGTACGCGCCGCGCACCGGCGTCTGTCACAACCCGTCGCAACCCGACGACACGACGGACTGCGCAATCAAGGCGGCGCGGGGACCGCTGTATGCGGATAGCGTCGATGTGGATCTGAATGCGCGGTGCGTGTCGGGCGCCGACTTCGGCAACGCTTGCGACTGGACGGCCTCGTTCTGTGATGGGGACGCGTCCCCCACCGACCGCGAAGCCTCTATCTGCCGCGCGAATGTGTGGGGCCCGGCCGACGCCGGGAAAAAGGTGATCGGATGCGGCGGGCTATGCGAGCAGCGGCCGATCGCGTCGGCGCTGTTCGCTAACTACAAGCGCCAACACACGGCGATCGCCGAGCGAGGGGCGCGTGTCGTGTCGGTGCTCTCCCCTCTGCCGAGCGCCGGCACATGCGTCGACGACGACGCCGTGGTGCCGCGTAGCTCGGCAGCCTGCGAGTTGGGCGCGCTCAACGAACTGGTCCGCCTCTACACCGACGACAACCCGCACGATGCGGCTTGCTGGATCGATATTTGGGAGGGGTACTCGCTCACGTACGGCAAGCGGCCGTGGCGCGGCCTGGCCGGAGACGGATCGCCGTCACCGATCGCCGCGGAAAGCTCGTGCACGTGCACGGATGATGCGGACTGCGGCGGCGGCGGCACGTGTGAGCCGACGCTTGGCTACTGCACTGCCGGGCCGCTGTCGACGTGCACTGACGATTTCCAGTGTCGGACATCGACCAACATGGTCAACCCGCGCGACTCGGCATGGTGCATTGTCGAGAGCGGGCAGCGTGCACAGGCGCACTACATCCGGGCCGGAGTCGAGGGATGGCAGAACAACCGTGAACCGCGGCTGTTCGATAAGAAAATCATGGCTTGCGGCGACGGGCGGTTCGAACCGAATGAAGCCTTCACCGAATGGCCGACGCAGACGCCGACGGCGCAAGCGGCGACTCGCACGCCGACCAGGACGCTGACGCCGACGATCACGAGGACGCCGGGCGGGCCTACGGACACGCCGACGCCAATCGTTCTGACGCCGACGTGGACGCCGGCGACGCCGCTAGCGGAGAGCAACCCTGATTGCCCGTTCCGCAAGATGATCACCGACGGCATGACGCGGATCGGCCGGTACCACGGGCTGCGC
>JBGTMF010000140.1:0-26413 GCA_041743795.1 Thermodesulfobacteriota bacterium
GAGGAAGAGCGCGGCAAGAACGAACACGCACCCACCGACGACCACGCCTGGCCATCCGCGCAAGGCGCCGAGCGCGCGCGGCAATGCGGTGGGATCGCTGTCAGGCGTCAGTGGAATCAGGTCGGGCGGCGGCAAACCGCGGTCGCGCACCCGCACCGTCTCGGCGAGGAGATGGGTGATCTCCTCTCGCTGCGCCGATGGCGACCGCGGCGTCTCGTAGGCGATGGCATAGCTCTGCGACTCTCGTACCCCCGGCCACACGCCGCGCGGCAGTATGTGTACTTCCGCAGCCAACTCGCCTGCGCGGTCGACGACCTCGACGACAATGTCGCGCGCCGCGCCGCGTCGGATCGCGCCGACGCGGAAACCCTGCAACAGTGGCGCGCCGCCGCTATACGGCCGCAGCAACTCCTGCCACGAGACGGCTTCCGGTTTCAGGCTCGCCGGAACGACCAGCGCGGCCACGGCGGCCACCAGCAGCGCTTTCGCAACCCCAACCGCGACCTGGCTTTTCACGCTCGGCGGCTTGGCCTCGTCCCGATTTGGCGCGGCTGCGGCGAAATCCTCAGACATTCGCTCCGGCCCGTCGGGCGGATCAGGCGCTGGCCGGTACCATAGGATCGGCTCGCGAGCAGTAGGCCAGGGTCGCGCCGACGGCGAACTCAAAGGTCATGGCAAACCAGCCGAAATTGCCGGGGCTGCCGTCGATCAAAGCGCTCAGCAGCCGCCCACCGCCCAATCCAAGCCAGAAGCAGGCGAGCAGCACCAATCGACCGCGGTGCGCTGCTGGCTGCCACGCCGAGAGCAGCGTGAAGACGCCGATGACCGAGAACACTCCGCCGTAAGCGGCGCGCACCTCTCCGTATACGAAGTTGGCGGAAAATGACGGATCGACGGCAAAGCCGAGAAATCGCGGCATGATGGTCGCCGGGGCCGCCAACGCGGTCAGGCCCATGATCAGCGTCGCGGCGCCGATGACGCCTGTGATCGTACGTGGGTTCATGATCGGCTCCCTCGCGAGTTGAAAATTTGCATTCGCACCGCCTCAAAAGTCCGCGACGATACCATCCGTCCGACCTACAGCCAACGGCGTGACAGCTGCCCCGGAAACCCTTGTTTGGGACCCTCGGTTGCCGGTGCGGTGGGTGGGTAGCTCGAGCGGTGATTCACGGACGACGTCGTCCTTCGACGGACCAGATAGGGACCGGTGCGGCGACGCCCTTCATTGCGGTTGGCGGCAGGGAGCGCAGCGCGATCTGCCCATCCAGGGTACTCCTTACGCTGTCAGTGATCAGGATGTCGACTGCATGCTCGCGGGTGGCTGTCTGGACGCGCGAAGCGAGATTTACCGTGCGGCCGATGACGGTGAACTCCATCAGATCGGCTGTGCCGATGAGCCCCGCGATCACCGTGCCGCGGTCGATTCCGATGCCGACGGCAAGCGGCGGCAGCCCTTCCGCCGTGAGTTCTTCGTTGTAGACGACGAGCGCGGCGCGCATGGCCAGGGCCGCGCGAACAGCGTCGTCGGCCTGCCACGGATTCGGTGCGAGTGCGCCAAAGAGGGCGAGTAGGCCGTCGCCGACGAACTTCGATACGTGTCCTCGGTGCTCGCCGACGGCCCGGCTCATGCGGTCGAAGTAGTCGTTCAGTACGCGGACGAGTACCACTGGATCGAGTTGCTCGCTGAGGGGCGTGAAGTTGACCAGGTCGGCGAACAGCACGGTGACCTCGCGTTTGCCGGGCGCCGGCGGTGCCCCCTGGATCAACCCCTCAATGACCTCACCCGGCGCGAAGCGCCGAAACGATTGCTGGAGTTGTTGCAACTCCTGTGTCGAACGTTCGAGGCGCCCGCGCAGGCGCTGGTTCTCTCGCCACGCCCGCCATGCCACCGTCGCCAAACCAGCGATCACGAGCAGCGCGGCGAATACCGCCGCGCTCATGCGACCGCAAGTGCCAGATCCAGGCGGCACATCATGTTGGCGATCGAAGCGGTACCGATGGCCTCGACGAACTCGCGCTCGGTCAGGTGAGCGCGCAGCTCGCCGGCTCGTCGCTGCAGTGGCGCCGGTTCGTACCATACCGTTTCTCGCGCGAAGCGAATGAGGGCGCGTTCGCTTTCGGTGAGGTCCGGCGCATCGAGGTGGGCGAGAACGCCGTCGACAGTTGCTTTGTCGACGCCCTCTTCGGCCAACAGGGCGACCACTTCGGCTTCCGACGTGGGACAGCCGAGGGCGCGAGCAATCGCCGCACACATGAAGGCACGGGTGCGGCGGGGGAGGCCCGGCGAGGCCCACATGGCGTCGATGGCGCGCCGCAGACTCGGAGCGATCGGCAGTCCGTCGAGCGCATTGATCGCCGTGGCGCATGCGCCTACGCGCATCTCCTCCGGCAAACGAACAGCCTTGCCCCGCCGCCGGTAGGTGCGATCGACGAAGCCGGAGATCAAAGGCCGCAGCGCCCGCATGAACCAGCGATCCGGCAGAGCTTCCATCGGTTCGGGCGGTAGTGCGCCGAGCGTCGATGTTCGGTTGAAGAAAACCCAGAGACCGATTGCCGCGACGAGCTCGCGGTAAGCGACGCCATCGATTCCAACGCGGCGCAGTGCCTCGACGTCGGCGCGCGAGGGCGTCGGGTCGCAACGCGAAAGGCGCCGCGCGAAGGCGATGGCGGCCTGGGTGCGCTCGTCGAGGTCGGCGATGGTGAGGTTCTGCTCGAGTCGAATGATGTGCTCGCGCGGATATCCGACCATCAGGAGCATCGTGCGTGTTGCCGCGAAACAATATCGGCAGGAGTTTTCCTGGCTGACGCTGAGGCCGACCAGATCCGCCAACTCGTGATCGAGATAGGTCCTGGATATCAGAGCGATGTTCAGCTCTGCCGCTGCCTCGGGTAGCCAGTCGGAAGCCAGAAAGTACCGCAGGGGCTCATCGACACTACCCGCTTGCAACTTGATGCGCGCGAGCCGCGCGGGATCGCGGTGTAGCTCGAGGAGTGGCGGCAGCCATTCGACGTCGCGGATGGTCGTCATGGACGATCGGTCACCCTCACAGGGCAGCAGGCTCCGGCTGCTGCTTCATCTCCTCCTCGATGCGGGAGATTTGCTTGGCGTAGCGCTCTACCAGTGCCGATTCCGAGCCCTGCGAGAGTCGCTGCAACTCGCGCAGCGCGGCAATCTGTCCGGGGCGATTGCGGATCGATTCGTAGGTGCGCAACGCCTCCGAATACGGTTCCCGCGCCCGCTCCGGCGCGACGATCTCTTCGGCCCTCTTGCCGACTCTGAGGAAGGCTTCGGCGCGCTCGAGTGGGTCGTCGATTTCGTCACAGGCGACGAAGGCCTCCGTATGCGCCTGCAGAGCCTTCTCGGCGTCGCCCCGTACTCCCTCCTCGCGCGCCAAGCTGACGAACGCATCGACGACGTCGCGAGCGTTTCCTGCTTCCTTGGCGGCAGCCGTGGCTTGTCGCAGGGTGGCGCGTCGATCGGAACCGGAAATCATGGAAAGGGCGATCAGCGCGCGCCCCTCGCAGCCGGACCCGATCGCCTCCCTGCAGATCTTGACCGCCTCCTGGAAGTGGCGTTCGGCGACCGTCTGTTGTCCGCGCTTGACATCAATCTTTCCGAATTCTATCAGCGCGTCGGCGATCTTGGTTGGTCGGCGGGCCGCTCGATAGTGCACCAAGGCCCTTTCGACTGATTGCGCCGCCTGCGCCGTGTCCTGATCTGCGTGAAAGCGGGCGCGCTCCATATCGACATCACCGAGGCCTGCTTCGTCGCCCAGGCTGCGGTAGACCGACTCGGCTCGAGCGAGTGCTTCGACTGCTTTGTCGTGGTGGTTCGACTTCCAAGCTGCTTGCGCCACGGCGACATAGGCCGCGGCCTCATCGGCGCGGTCGTCATTGCGGTTGGCCACCTCGGCGATGCGCTCGAAGGTCGCGACCGTACTGGTCGTTCGGCCCTGCTGGATTTCCACCTGGGCCAACGCGCGCAACGCTGCCAGTTCGGCTTCCGGCCGGTTGGCGAGACTTTCCGCTTCGACGAGCTCCGTCAGGTGTTGGCGCTGCAGGTCGCCGTCGCCCAGCTGCTCGTCGAGCGCGATTATCGCGGTCAAAGCCGCGGCGCGTGCAACCTGGTCGTTGGCGATCGCGTGCGCGGTGGCTGTATCCACCAATGCGTCGCGCATCTCTTCGGCGTCGGACCCGGGCGCGGGTGCACTGACCGGCTCCGCGGCCGCTGTGTCGCTCGTTGCAGGCGGCGGCTGGCCATCTTGGGCGCGGGCGGACGATGTGGCGAGAGCGTTCAATCCGAGAGCGGTGGTCAGGATGCCTTGCGAATTGACCTGGTGGACGAGCACACATGCGAGCAATGGCGAAAGGAATTGGACGGTGCGGTTCTCGACGCCGATGAAAAGCAAGCCGACGAAACCCGATAAGGCCGCTGCCGCGGCGATCGCGAGGTGGAAGATCTGCGGGGCGACGATGGGCAATTCCAGCAGCATCCAGAGGATCGGAACGGCGACGCCGATTGCGGAAACTACCGCCAAGACACCGACGGCCCTGGTCAGTTCCTTGCCGGTGGACACCTGGGCCGGTCCAGCTGGAGGCTCCGGCTCCGTCTTCTTGGCCGCTTCCGCCTGCACTTGGTTACAGCGTCGCTCGCAAAATACCGCCATCGCATCAGCGGCGACCTTGCGCGGGTCATCGACCGACGCAGGCGCCAGTGGCGTCGCGATTCGAATCGTCCCATCTTTTGGTTGAGCGTCGGCCGCCTGCAGGTAGAACATTCGCGCTCGGTCGAGGTTCCACCGGGCCCGGTCCGGGTTCGTTGCGGCGTTGAGTTCTCCGAGGAAGAAGTGACTGTGGGCCTGCCCCAGCAAGCTGCCGGCCTCCGCGTAGCAGGCGGCGGCGGCGGTGAAGGCGCTTTGCGCCGCTGGTATGTGCCCGGCGCGACTGGCGACGACGCCGCGGTCGAGATGGACGATCGCCAGGAGATCGTTCTCACCGGACGACTCGAACAAATCTTGGGCCTGGGTCAGGAATTTGTGGGCATTGCGATCGCGACCTAATCGGTCCTCGATGATGCCCATTGTATGGAATAGTTGCCCCAGTGCGACATCCTCGCCCAATTGGCGGAGTAGGTCTGCCGCTTCGCGGTAGGCGGTCAGCGCCCGCTCGTCTTGCAGGTTTGTCTCGTACAGACGCCCTAATTTCCATAAAGGGTCGACGCGATCGAAGGGGTCGCCGTCGCGTAGGCTGGCGATCTCGTCTCGCAGCGACTGGGCTTCCCTTTCGAGGGCCGCCTCCGCCTGTGAAGTAGATGCCCCAATCGGCTTGACGCGGATCTGTTCTGTGATCGCCATTTCTTGAGATCTTACTCGCTAAGGAAGTCGTGTCATCCACCAAATGCCTTGTCGTCTGATTCTCGTCAATCGATGATGAACGCTACTTCGGTGACCTCACCTCCCGCGCCCCGCATTCGCGCAGTCGTGTCGGAACTGCGTCAAAGTTTCTCCGCGGGTACGCCGAAATAGCTTTGGTACCTGGCGACCCTGGCCCGCTCGTGTTCCAGGTTGAGACCGGTGTCGGCGAAGCTGTACTCGTGCGCGCCGTGCTTGTCGCTCGGATTGGCGGCGAGATAGTCGCGCATGCGCGACTCGATGTCGCCGGTATAGTCGATGCCGAACTTCTCGTAGATCGCGCTGATGGCGGCGAATGGATCGGCCATGAACTCGCGAAACTGTATGTCGACGACGTTCTCCGGCCGGATCAATCCCGATTCACGCGCTTCGACCGAAGCCTGGAGTGCCCTGGCGTTCCAGGCCGACCACTCCGCGGCGAGATGCTCGGGCCGCGGGCGGCGGCCCGCCATCAGGCGCAGTGTCGCACCGAGGCTGGTCACTGAGCTCAAGACGCGCAGCGGATCGCGATGGGTCTGGATGAGACGGGCGTCCGGGTACTCGGCGAGGAGGGCGGGTAGCGCCCAAAGATGCCCAGGTGTCTTGAGCACCCAGCGCTCGCCTTTGCACCGCCACTGCAGCAGCTGCAGGAAACGCCGGTGTGCCGCATAGGCCGGCTTCCAGTCGTACTCGGTGAGCAACCACTGCCCGTAGGTGGGCACGCGGAAGGTGATCAGGGTGGCGATGCTGGCGAACTCAGGGGTGAGCATGCGCACGCATTCCTGTGGTAGCTGCGCGCCCATGCGATGCATGCTCTTGAAGTCGGGGATCAGCGATTCCGAACGGTCGAGCACCGCCTGCACGCGGGCGATGCGCGGATCGCTGGTGTACGTGTCCGACTTTGGCGGAGGACAGGGGAAGTCGACTTCCCAGGTCTGTGGGATACGGTTGGCTGGATCCTGCATCAGGAGCTCGTGCAGAATCGTCGTCCCGGTGCGCGGCATGCCGATGATGACCACCGGTGCCTCTATCGGCTCGCGGTCGATCTCTGGATGGCGCGAGCGCCAATCGTTCATCTCCAAGCGGTTGACCAGCCCCTGCACGATCTCGCCGCGCGCGATGATTCGCCCGATCGGCGTCAGGTCGGCTTCCGATTCGAGGCTCGACAACAGGCGCCGCAGCCCCTCGCGGAAGGAATCGTCACCGAAATCGTCGAGGCCGGTCTGATCTCGCGCCGCCGCGAACAGGCTTTCCTCACGCAGGGACAGGTTCGGCAACAGCCGCATTACCGGGCGTCCGAGCGCGTTGATGGCGCGGGCGCCCAGCGGCAGTTTTGGCGCGATCATCGCGAGCCTCTTGCTACTACGATGGCCGGTTCGTCGACGACGAAATTACTCAGCACGCCGATATTCTCGATTTCGACGCGCACCGTGTCGCCTGCTTTCAGCCACAGCGGCGGCTGTCGCATCGAGCCGACGCCGGCCGGCGTTCCAGTCGAGATCACGTCTCCCGCTTCGAGTGTGAACGCCTGCGTGAGGTGGGCGACGATGTCGAAGCAGGAGAAGATCATCTGGGCGGTATTCGAGTCCTGCACGCGGGTGTCGTTCACCGTGGTGCGAATCGCCAGGGCGTGCGGGTCGCCGATCTCATCGGCGGTGACGATCCATGGGCCGAATGGGCCGTGCGAGTCGAACGATTTGCCCATGGTCATGGTCGGCGTGCGACGCTGCCAATCGCGCACGCTGATGTCGTTCATGATGGTATAGCCGGCGATCACCGCGGCCGCCTCGGCGCGCGCCACGTGACGACAGCGCTGGCCGATGACGAAGGCGAGTTCGCCTTCGTAGTCGACCTGCGAGGACACGCGCGGAACGACGATTTCTCCCCCGTCGCGGTTGACGCAGGTGATCTGCTTGTTGAACACGACCGGAACTTGCGGCAGTGGCCGGCCGGTCTCGGCGGCGTGGTCGGCGTAGTTGAGGCCAATGGCGAGGATCTTGCCGGGCCGCGGTACCGGTGCATCGAGCACCACGTCGCGCAAGTCGATGTGGTGTCGGCCACTCTCGAGGGCGTCGTCGAGTCGTTGCCGATCGACGCCGAAGATTTCAGTCATCGCCGCCGGCAGGCCGTGCGCGGCGAGGTCAACGACCTGGTGATCGGTGGCGATTCCGGCGCGAGTGGTGCCGCGGTGGGTGAACGAAGCCAGGCGCACGCATCACTCCGGCGGCACGGAGCGTCCGGCGGCGTGGCGTCCTGCCATGCGGCCGAAGAACGTCGCGTCGGCTAGCGACAATCCGCTGCTGTAGCCCTGAGCCGCCAAACCGGAGGTGGTGCGACCGGCCGCATACAAGCCGGGCACCACGTCGCCGTCGGGATTCAACACTTGCGCCGTCGGCAGAGTGTGTAGCCCGCCCATGGTGAAAACCGTGTAGAGGGAGTTCTCGACACGGTAATCGATCGCCGCGTACGGCGGAGTGGTCAACGGTTGAAGGAAGTTGGCTCCCTTGTGGAAGATAGGGTCCTCGCCCTGCGCCGCGTTCTGGTTGTATACGTCGACGGTGTGCTGCAGTACGCCGTCGGGCATGCCGAGCGCGCGCTCGAGATCGGCGACGCTTTCCTCGACGGCGGCGACTTCGGCCGGTGCGAACGGCCGCGCGAAGCACTCGTTGTCGCAGATCAGGTAAACTTGGCCGTCCTGCTGTAGCAGCGCGGCCTCGCCGACGGTGGTTTGATAGAGGTCCTCGTTGATGAAGCGCATGCCGCGGCGGTCGACCATGATGCCGTTCATCAGGATCTTCGGCACCGTATACGGCAGCACGATGCAGCCGACGTCCATCCGCTTGACCGCGCCGCCGGCGCCCATGCCCATACGGATGCCGCGGCCGTCGTCGCCGTCGCTGGCCGCCCGGTAGCGGCAGCGCCACAGCGCCGGCGCATACTGGTCGACCATCGCCCGGTTGTTGATGAATCCGCCGGCGCACAGAATCACGCCGCGCCGGGCGCGGACCAGTTGTTGCGTACCATCGCAACGGACGACGCAGCCGCTGATGCGGCCCTCGTCATCCCGCACCAGCGTCTGTACCAGGCTGTCCTCCTGAATGCGCGTCGTGGTCTTGCGGACGGCCGCATCGAGGCTGCGCATCAGTTGGGCGCCCGCCTCGATGCCGTCCTGTTGCACCGTGTGTCCGCGCGGTGCCGGCTTGGCGATGTCGCGATATGGATACGACTGCTCGCTGCCGGAGTAGCTCAGGCAATCGTCGGTCGGGGTGTACGAGCCGTCTCCGTAGTACGACTCCTTGAACGGCACCCCGTGTTCGACCAGCCAGTAAAAGTGGCCGACACTGTGGTCGCAGTACATGCGGATCTTGGCCTCGTCCTCGCCCGGGCCGCAGCTTGCCATGAGGTACTTGAACATCTCTTCGGGTGAATCATCGAAGCCACAGGCCTGCTGGATCGGCGTCCCGGCACCGATGTAGAGCTGGCCGGTGGAGAGAGCCGACGTACCTCCAGCACCGCTCATCCGCTCGAGCGCCAACACATCGAGTCCCGCTTCGGAAGCTTCGATCGCCGCACAGCATCCCGCCGCCCCCAGCCCGACGATGACGACATCCGCCTCCGCGTCCCAGCGCGCGACATCGCGCGCGGCGCGCAGCGCCGCCGCCTTCCCCATGTCGCGCTGAATCTTCATCGCTTCAACAGCTGTCAGCAATCAGCTATCAGCTTTCAGCTTCTGGTAGCCAGCTGATAGCTGACCGCTGAAAGCTGATGGCTGAAAGCCGACAGCTAATACCCTTTGAACGCCGGCTTCCTCTTCTCAATGAATGCCTGTGTCCCCTCGCGGGCGTCGTGCGTCGCCGCCGACATGGTCGAGGCGACGGCCTCGTAGTCGATCATCTCGTCGAGGGTCGACGTCAGTGCCTTGTGGATGAATCGGCGCGCCAGGTCGATTGCGACGCTGGGACCTTTGGCGAGTTTGCCGGCGTACTCCATCGCCGCTTCGAGCGCCTTGCCATCGTCGACCAGTTCGTCGATCAAGCCTACTTCGTATGCTTCCTCCGCGCCGAGGATGCAGCCGGTCTCCACCATCCGCAGCGCGGTCGACAGACTGGTGATGCGAGGTAGGAAATAGGTGATGCCGCAGTCGGGGGAGAAGCCCAGTCGCACCATCGCCGCCGACATGCGCGTCGTCTTGTCGGCGAAGCGGCGGTCACAGGCGAGCGCGTAGGCCAATCCGGCACCGACGGCAGGCCCATGGATGGCGGCGATGACGGGCTTCTCGACGTCGATGATCATCTTGGTGAACTCGGCGAACGGTCCGGCTGGCGTCTTTCTCTGGTAGCGCTCCAAATAGCGGTCGGGTTCGGAAAGTCCGGGCAGCGGGCGGTCGCCGCCGCCGCCGAGGAACTCCGCATCGCCGCCCGAGCAGAACGCGCGTCCGGCGCCGGTGAGAACGATGACGCGGACTTCGTCGCGGAAGCGCAAGTCGCGAAAGAGCTGCACCAGATCCGACGCCAAATCCCAGTTGACGGCGTTGAGCTTGTCCGGGCGGTTGAACGTGACGACACCGACGCCGTCCTCCACCTCGAACAGAAAATGATCCTTCTCAGCCATGATCGTTCCTTTCAGAAGAATTCACTGCGAGGCGCGAATGTCGCGGACGATGTCCGCGACGCGGTCACGGTCGCGGCGCAAGTCTGCGGGCATGTCGAGCATGACGGTGGTGAATGCCGACGGACAGCGCTCGGCGATCTGCGCGGCGAGTTGGTCGTAGGTGCCGATCAGTGCGAACTCCGCCAGCATTTCGTCGGTGATCAGCGTCGGCATCTCCGTCCATTTCCCCTCCAGGGAATACTGGTGGAGCTTGGCGCCGATGTCGTTCCAACCATGAAATTCGAGCACGGAATGATAGGTGCGCGTCGACGCGTAGAAGGCGATTCGCTGCCGGGTCTCGGCCATCGCCTTTTCGACCCCGGCCGCGTCCGGCGCGATGGCCAGGAACGGTGCGCCGATGATCTCGATGTCGGCCAGCGAACGACCCGTCTTGGCGGCGCCGGCGGCGACGGCGGGCAGGATCACTTCCTTCGTGTATTTGAGGGTGGCGATCGGATGCAGGCGCAGGCCGTCGCACAGTTCGCCGCACAGGCGGGTCATATACTTGTTGACGGCGGCGATGTGGATCGGCGGTGCTGGGTATTCGATCGGGCCGGGATTGAAGAAGGGCGGCAGCATGGTGAATTGGTAATGCTCGCCTTCGAACTTCGTCGTCTTTCCCGTCTGGAACGACGCGAACATCGCGCGCAGGCATTGGATATAGTCGCGCAATCGCGGTCCCGGCGGGGCTGTCCACGGCGCTGCGTAGCGGCGCTCGTTGTGCCCCTTGACCTGGGTGCCGATGCCGAGCTGAAACCGCCCGTGCGACAGGTGTTGTAGGTCCCAGGCGAGTTGCGCCGTCACCATCGGGCTGCGCGGGAAGGCAATGGCGACATTGGTGGCCAGTTTCACTCGATCCGTGTGTTCGGCCGCGACGACGATCGGAAGATACGGATCGTGACCCGCCTCCGCCGTCGTCAGGTGGTCGAAACCCAACGCCTCCATCTCACTCGCTGCTTTTGCATAGTCGCCAATGCCCGGTGTCGCTTGTCCCTTGCCGGCGTACTGATCCGCTTCGAGGCTGAGAAGGATGGTCTCGAGTTTTAGGCTCATTGATGCTGTCTCCAGGGTGCCGAAAACCTACACAAACGGTCGTTTGCCTGAGGAATTCGGCATGCTATAAGAACCCGGGTTGCCAGTCAAAAAGTGAGTAGGCTTACCACCGGGGCATTGTCCGTGGCAGCTGTACGGTAGGGTTTTGCGGCGAAGGCGGTCTTGCATCTACCGGTGCGGGGAACGGTCGATCCGATCGACCCGGTCGTCGGCGAGGAGGCGTAGAAGCGTGGATTTCGAGTTTACGGATGAGCAGCAGGTCTATGCCGAGGAGGTGGAGGCCTTCCTCGACGCCAACGACGATCCCGAGGTCTTCGACGTGACGCGGGAAAACATGGCGCAGATTGTGGACACGCCGAAGCGACGTGCCTTCATGCGCAAACTCGGCGAGCGCGGCTGGCTCGGCATGACCTGGCCGAAGAAGTACGGCGGCCAGGAGGGTGAAGGGATCTACGAGTACATTCTCAATGAATCGCTGGCTCGCCGCGGCGGGCCGCAGATCGGCAAGGGAGTTGGCATCATCGGCAAGACGTTGATTCGTCACGGCAGCGACAAGCTGAAGGCGGAGTTCCTGCCGAAGATCCTCTGCAACGAGGTGGAGTTCGCCGTTGGCTACAGCGAGCCCGCCGCCGGCTCCGACGCCGCCGCCATGGAACTCAAGGCGACGCGCGACGGCGATGGCTGGCGACTGAACGGCCAGAAGATCTGGACGACCTCGGCACACTTCGCCGAATGGTATTGGGTTGGTGCCCGCACCGACTCGGATGCGCCCAAGCACCACGGGATTTCTCTCTTCTTGATCCCGATGGATCACCCGGGCCTGGAAATCCAGGCGATCCACACCATCGGCGACGAGCGCACCAATTCGGTATACTTCGACAACGTTTACGTCGGCGACGACTACCGCGTCGGTGAACTCAACAAGGGGTTTCAATACATCTCGGAAGCGCTCGACCTCGAACGCTTCACCATGTTCACCTACTCGCCGATCGCGCAGCGCATGGAAGTGCTCACCGAGTACGTCAAGCACGAGACGTGTGACGGCGAGCCCTTGCGCGAGGATCCCGTGATCCGCCAGAAGATCGCCCACCTGGTTACGGAAGGGGAGGTGGCGCGTGTCCTCGGACTGCGTTTCGTCGCGCAGTCGATGCGCGGGGGCAAGCCGCCGACCTGCGAGGCATCGGCATACAAGCTGTACGCGACTGAGTTGTCGAAGCGCCTCGCCAACGCCTCGGTCGACATCGCCGGCGCCGGCGGCCAGCTGCGGGTTCGCACCGAGGACGCGCCGATGCGGGGACGCGCCGAGTCGACCTACCGCTACACCGTCATCGACACCATCGGTGGCGGCGCCTCGGAGATCCAAAAGAACATCATCGCCCGCCGCAAACTCGGCCTACCAAAGAACTTTTGAAATCTTCACGCCTTTCCATTTGAGATGACGGCAAGAGATCTTCTCGCAACGATCAGAGTGCTCGACTTGTCGAGCGTCGGGCCGGCGTCGCGGGCTTCGCGCGTGCTCGCCGATTACGGCGCCGACGTGATCAAGATCGCACCGACGCGAAAGAAGGGCGCGGCCCAGATCCGCCCGCCGTTCCACACCTACGGAGCGGGACGGGGCATGCGCCGCATGCGCATCGACCTCAAGGCGCCGGCCGGAATCGAGGCGCTGCTGAAACTCGCAACCTCCGCCGATGTCGTCATCGAGAGCTACCGCCCGGGCGTCGCCGACCGGCTGGGCATCGGCTACTCAGCCATCAGCGCGGCCAATCCGCGCATCGTATATTGCTCGACCAGCGGCTACGGGCGGGACGGGCCGTATGCGCAATGGGCCGGACACGACATCAATTATCTGGCGTTGAGCGGCTTCCTGGCTTGCAGCGAGCCGCGCGCCGACGGCGGACCGCCGATCCCGGGAGCGACGGTCGCCGACAGCGCCGGCGGCGGCATGCACGCGGTGCTCGCGATTCTCGCGGCGTTGGTGAAACGCTCGGTCGCGGGAAACGGCACGTACCTCGATGTTGCCGCCACCGAGGGCATGCTGTCGCTGATGTCTCTGAGCATCGACCAGTATCTGGCCAGCGGTGAGGTCGCCGGACCTCGGCAGACGCTGCTCACTGGCAAGTATGCTTTCTACGATTTGTACGAGACTCGAGACAGCAAGTGGCTTTCGGTCGGCGCTATCGAGCCGCATTTCTACGCATCGCTTTGCAAGCGGCTGGGTCTCGATCGCTACGTCGAGCACCAGATGAACGACGAAATGCAGGACGAGATCCGCGCTGCGTTTCGCGCGCGGTTCAAGGATCGAGACCGCGACGACTGGGTCGCTGATCTCGCTCCCAACGACACCTGCGTCGCGCCCGTATACACGATTCCCGAAGTCGTCGAGGACGAGCACCTGAACGCACGCGGTGCCTTCATGCATGCCGAGCATAGAGAACACGGCCCGTTCCGCCAGGTCGCGCCCATTCTTGCCGGCGGTGCGCGCAACCAACCGAAACACCAAGTCCCAGATCCCGACCAGACCGAAGCCCGGGAGATTCTCGAGCAATCCGGTTTCGCCCCGCACCAGGTCGAACAGATGCTCTCGAGCGGCGCGGTCGAATGAGAGCATCTGCCGATACTTCGGTGGTGCGCGATGCTTTGCGAGTAGAAGGAGCCACGAGTGTCCCTACCGGATGAAGTTCAAACCTGGATAGGCCAGGTGCGCTACGAGGAGGCGACGGAGTTTCCCGTCGAACGCGGCTATGTCTACACGACTTGTTCGTCGGTCGAGAACGGCAACCCACTGTTTTGGGACGACGACGTCGCGGCGCAGGTTACAGCCGGACCGATCGCGCCGCCGACGATGATCTCGGTGTGGTTTCGCCCACACCACTGGGCGCCCGGCCGCAGCAAACAGGCACAGCCGCTGCAGGTACACTTCGATCTCAAGGAGACACTCGACCTGCCCGAGGCGGTGATGACCGACAACGAGATCATCTTCTACGAGCCGGTGCGCCCCGGCGACCGGCTGGTGACGAGGCAGATCTTGCACTCGGTGAGTGAACCAAAGACGACCAAGTTGGGGACCGGTCGCTTTTGGGTCATCGAGGTGCAGTACCTGAATCAGTCGAATGAACTCGTGGCGAAAGAAATGTACACCGGCTTCGGTTACAAGAGGGCGGCGTGATGGCAGCGGATCTCACGGCCGATCTCGTCGCGGCGGGTCAGAAGATCGACCCGCTTGCCTACGATGTGACGGCGACGACGGTCATCCTCGGAGCCCTGGCCAGCCGCGACTGGCGGCCGATGCACCACGACCGCGATTTCGCGATCAACCGCAACGGTGTTCGCGACATCTTCATGAACACGCCGAATCTGGCGTCGTGGTTTGAGCGGTACGTCACCGATTGGTCTGGCCCGCGCGGCCGCCTCGGACGCATGAAGTTCCGCATGAAGGACTCGATCTTTCCAGGCGATCGCATGGTGTTCAGCGGCAGCGTCGAGAAGGTCGAGACGGACGAAGTCGGCTGCACCTGGGCGCTACTCAACGTCGATGTATCGGTCGGCGATCGCGTCTGCACGTCGTGCGCGGTGCGCATCGCCTTGCCGCACGACGTCAATGACAATCCCTGGGCGCGCAAGGGCGACCGGTGGAAACCTTGAGAGGCGAGGGAAGTGGGGCGCGTGCCGAGTGGCTGAGGTACTTGGCATTTGAAAGAGCGGATGGCTGATCGCTGACAGCTGACAGCTACGAACGGAGTGAGTATGGACCTGGATTTTTCCGAAGAGCAGGAGATGTTGCGCGAGACAGTGCGCAACGTTTGTGAGAAGTACGCGCCGATCGAAGTGGTGCGGAAGTACGAGGACGATAAAGTCGGTTTCCCGGCGGACCTCTGGGCGCAGTTGGGTGCGGTGGGATTGTTGGGGCTGACTCTGCCGGAAGAGTTCGGCGGCAGCGGTATGACCATGCTCGACGCCGCCGTGGTCTACGAGGAGTTCGGTCGATCGCTGGCACCGACGCCGCATTTCGTCAGTTGCATCGTCAGTGCCGGGGCGATTCTCCGCGCCGGCACTGAGGCGTGCAAGGCCGCGCTACTGCCGAAGCTGGCCTCGGGCGAGATGATCTTGACGCCGGCGTGGTTGGAACCGCAGAACGGCTACGGCGCCCGCGGCGTGCAGATGCGCGCCGTCGTTGACGGCGAAGCGTATGTCCTCGACGGTGTCAAACGGCACGTGCACTTCGCCAGTTCGGCGCAGCAGTTCGTCGTGCTCGTCCGCACCGGCGACGCCGAGCGAGACGTCTCGCTGCTGCTGGTCGATCGCGAGTCGCCGGGATTGACGCTGACGCAGCAGATGACTCTGGCGTCGGACACGCAGTATCGGCTCGACTTTGCCAAGGTGCGGGTGCCGGCAACCAACCTGATCGGCGCCGTCAACTCCGGGTGGGACACCTGGGACGCGGTGATGCACGACGCCATCATTCTCGCCGCCGCACAGGCGATGGGCGGAGCCGAGCGCGCGCTGGAGATGACCGTCAAGTACTCGCTCGACCGTGAGCAGTTCGGTAAACCGCTCGGCGCCTTCCAGGCGCTGTCGCACTACATGGCAGACGCGTCGACGACCGTCGACGGCGGCAAGACGCTGGTGTACGAGGCGGCCTGGGCCCGTGCCAACGACAAGCCCATCGCGCGGCTCGCGCCGATGGCGAAACTTTTCGCCTGTCAGACCTACCGCGACGTCACGGCGATGGCCGAGCAGATCCACGGCGGCATGGGCTTCACCATCGAGTACGACATCCAGCTGTACTTCCGCCGCGCCAAGCAGTTGCAGCTATCGTGGTGGGACTCGCGGTATCTGGAGGAGTTGATCGCAGCCGACGTGCTGGACTGATTAAAGATTGAAGACGCGGATCGCGTTGTCCCGCAGGAACTTTGGCCAGACGTGGTCGCGGAACGGGACGTTCGGCATCTCATCGAAGATGCGTTGTAGGGACAGGCCCATCGGGAAGTAACCGGCGTACATGATTTTGTCGGCGCCGCGCGTGTTGGCGAAGTCGATGATTTCGGACGGGTAGTACTTCGGCGCGAAAGCGCTGGTCATGTAGTACAGGTTCTCGTATTTCAGCATCAGGTTGCAGGCGAGATCAGTCCACGGTTCGCCGCCGTGGCGCATGACGATGCGCAGCTCGGGGAAGAACCAGCATACCTCGTCGAAGTGTTCGACCTTCTGCGGCTCCATCGGCAAGCGCGGACCCGGTACGCCGGCGCACAGGCAGATCGGGATGTCGAGCTCGATGCACTTGGCGTAGATCGGGTACCACTTCTTGTCGTTGATCGGCACCTGCGGACACAGACCCGAGGGGAATCCGGTGACGGCCACGATCCCCAGTTCCTTGTGGAGGCGCTCGATCTTGCGCACCTCGTCCATCGCCAGGTTCGGGTTGCACTCGTAAGAGCCGAAGAAGCGATCGGGGAGTGTCTCGATCGCGATGCGGGCAAGCTCGGCATGGTCGTCGACGCCGATCATGGCGCGCGCGACGCCGGCCCGGTCCATCTCGGCGAGGGTGTACGCGATGTAGTCCTCGCGTTGGCCGGTGTTGGGAATGTCCTTGAACATGTACTCGGCCGGCATCTTGAACATCTCGCGGCTCTGCCGGTCGAGCAGCATCGGCTTCATGAAGTCGTACCAGCCGGCGGTTCCCCGCTCGCCGGGGATGCTCAGCATGAGGTCGATGGCCTGGATATCGGCGGGCATCGGCATGGCGACAGGTTTCAGACGGTGACGCCTCGCGCGAACGCGACGACGTCGGCGGCGAACCGGTCCGACTGTTCCCAGTGGACGGCGTGGCCTGTTCCTTCGTAGACTCGCAACTCACAAGACGGGATCGCCGCAGCCAGCGCCATCTGGTCCGACCGCGGCACTAGCGGATCGCGGTCGCCCCAGATGAGGAGCGCCGGTGCTGTGATCGAAGCGAGTCCGTCGAGGTGGTCGGACTCGTGGAACGCCCGAATGGCTGCTTGCCAAACGTGCGCTGGCACCTTCAAGGATTCCGCGATGGCCATCTCCATGAAGTCGGGAGCGACCGGTTGCACGGCGGTGCCGCGTTGGAAGTCTTCGATGAGGGCGGGAGGGATGGGATCCGAGAGAGCGTCCGCCCAGGCGACGACCTCGGCGATCGCCGGGTTGGCTGACGGGGTCGCAAATGCGCCGACGAGGACGACGCCCGCGACGCGCTCGGGATGGGCAACGGCGACCCGCGTGGCGATCCACGCGCCGAGCGAGTGTCCGATCACGATGGCTCGGTCGACTCCCGCGCGGTTGAGGAGCGAAACGACATCGCCGGCCAGATCCGCAGGCCGATAGCCGACGCGCGGGCGATCGCCGTCGCCGTGTCCGCGAATCGTCGGCGCGAAAGCTCGGGTCTGAAGCGGCAGCCGCGGCAGGATTCGTTCGAACGATCGCCAGGAATCGCCCAGGCCGTGCAGGAATAGGAGAGGGGTGCCGTTGCCGTCACCGCACGCGGCGTACGACGTCCTGGTACCGTCGCCGAGCGTGAGAGGTGTCTCGACGATCTCGGCCGTCGCATGATCCGATTGGCGGTTGTGCGATGCGTTCATGCGGCGCACTACCACGCGCGAATCGAGCCATTCAAGCGCCCGGCGTTCGCCGTCGCTGTGTACGGTCATCGGCTGCCCCCATCCCGACTCCGCACGGCGCGAACCGGTGGAAGGAAGCGAGATGATGCGGGATCGGACTCAGTTCACGATGCCGGCGTCTCCCAGCGCCAGATCAGGTCGAATCCGAACGTGCGCGGGTTGCCGCAGGTGTTGCCGGCGAAGCCGAGCGTGTTGAAGTCGATGCCCGAACGTTCGTTACTTCTGGTCGAGAAGGTTGCGGCCGCCGCCGTCGCTCCTCCTCACGTCGCGGCGCGATGACGACAATCGCCTCGAACGCCGGGTTGCGCGATGCGGGCTAAGCGCGCGCGATGACTGCGTCGGCGACCAACAGCGCCACGGCTGCGCCCCACGCCAGCGCCAACCACAGGAACGACCTGCGTATCTCTTGCATCACCCACCTCCCCACCCAGCCCACAGACAGTAGCTCAAGAAACAGCGTTATACGGGCGATATCAGCCGGACCAGATTCCAGTCAAGCGAAAAACACCAGAACCATTCCCCGCGCCTGCGTTGTTGGTCGTTTCACGCGCTGGCCCGCTGCCTTGCTGGGTCCGCGTTGGCGAGGTCTCGGGCGACGAGCCAACCGAAGGTCATCGCCGGCGCGATGGTGCCGCCGGCCCCTGGGTAGGTGCGACCCATGACCGAGGCCGAGCAGTTGCCGATGGCGTACAGTCCCGCAATCGCCTCGCCGGACTCCCTGAGCACGCGCGCCGACGCGTCGGTGCGAAGGCCGCCCTTGGTACCGAGGTCGCCGGCGAAGACGACGATGCCGTAGTACGGAGGCGTTTCGATCGGCGCCAGACAGGAGTTGGGTTTGACATTGGCGTCGCCGTAGTACTGGTCGAAGACGCTCTCGCCGCGGTGGAAGTCGGGATCGACGCCGCTGCGTGCATAACCGTTCATGGTGGCGACGGTCTTCTCCAGGTTGTCCGCGTCGACGCCGAGTTGCGCGGCGAGTTCGCGCAACGTAGCCGCCCGCTTCAGGTAACGGGTCTCGAGCAGCTTCTTCGGCAGGAAGACGTCGGGCTGCTGGGCGCCCGGCAGCATCGGGCCACACGGGTACTTCTTGCGGTAGGTGGCGTCGAACACCATGTAGCAAGGCACGCTCGGCGAGTCCTCGGAATGGTTTTCGTACATCGCCTTGCAGATGTCGTTGTATGGCATCGCTTCGTTCATGAAGCGCACTCCGCGCTTGTTGACGAAGACTGAACCGGGCAGGCCCTTCTCGACGACCAACATGCGGGCGCGATCCTCGCCAGGGACAACTGTGGTAGGCCCCCACCACGCGTCGTCCATCAGGTCGACCGCGGCGCCGAGTTCGATTCCCATGTTGATGACGTCGCCTGTATTTCCGGGATTGGCGACGGTCCAATCCGCTTCGGTAGGGCTGGGCAGGTACTTCTTACGCATCGCCGCGCTGCTCTCGAAACCGCCGGCGGCGAGGATTACACCGCGCTCGCCACGTAGGCGCAGGCGTTTGCCACCCCGCTCTGCGACGATACCGGTGACGACGCCATTTTCGACGACGAACTCTCGCGCCGCGGTCTCGAGCCAGAGGGGAATGTTGCGATCCATCGTCGACCGACGCAGCATGCCCATCAGTGCGTTGCCGAGCGACAGAGTGCGGTCGCGCGTCGTGCGCATGCGCCAGCCGACGTCGAGCCAGTAGCGCAGCATCATCTTGACGGTCATGCCGATCCAACCGGGCGCACCGGTGAGGATGGTGCGCGCCTCGGTGGCGGTCATCGACATGCGGTTGAGCACCAACTCCTGCGGCGCCGGTGGGCGCAACCTCTCGAACTCGTCCTCCAACAACTTGGCGTCGAAGTGGTCGGCTTCACAGGACCGCGCTCCGGGTTTACCGCCAGGCGACTCAGGGTAGTAGTCGGCGTACTTCGGCATGCAGATCAACTGGAGTCGCGTCCGCTCCGTCATGTAGCGCAGCATTTCCGGCGCCATGTCGACGTAGGCTTCGAGTTTGTCGTCGCTCACCTGTCCGTGGGTGATGTGCTGCAGGTATCGCAACGCGTCGCCGCGCGAATCGTCAACGCCACTGTCCTGCATCAGATGATTGTTCGGCACCCACAGCGAACCCCCGGACATCGCCGACGACCCGCCGTACATAGCGGTCTTCTCAATCAGCAGCGTGCTCAATCCGAGGTCGTGCGCATGGATCGCCGCCGTCATCGCCCCCGCACCGGAGCCGACGATGAGTACGTCCACGCTGTGATCCCAGCCGGTGGAATCAGGCATAAGTCACCCAACCTTCCTTCAATACGACTTTTGCGAGTGCGCCGTGCAACGGCCCGCGCCTTCAGGGCTTCCATGCCGGCGGAGTGCGCTCGGAGATCCTGAAAAACCACTTCAAACGCTCGTTTGCAAGGCGGCTTCGCGCTGTCGCGCCGCGACCTCCCCGTATAGGCTCGTGCCAATGGCGACGGCAGCGCTCGAGGGGCGGCGGATTCTCGATCTCGGCGGCGAGAGCGGTGCCTACTGCGGCAAGCTTTTCGCAGACATGGGTGCCGACGTGGTCCTCGTCGAGCCGCCGGGCGGCGACGCCAGTCGCTGGCTACCGCCGCTTTGGCTCGACGCGCCGTCACGCGACCGCGTCGGTTTGTCGTTCCTCTACTGCAACACCAACAAGCGCAGTGTCACGCTCGATCTGGCGGACGGCGTCGACCGCGGCCGACTTCTCGCGCTCGCCGCCGCCGCGGATATCGTCTTGGAGAACTTTCGCCCCGGCACACTCGACGCGCTCGGCCTTGGCTACGGCGCGCTACGCGCGGCGAACCCCCGTATCGTCCTTACGTCGATCACCGGCTTCGGCCAGAGCGGGCCGCATCGCGATTTCAAGTCGTCGGATCTGATCGCCAACGCCATGGGCGGTGTCATGTACGTGACCGGCGAGGCCGACGATCCGCCGGTGACCCTTGCCGGTTCGCAGGCATACGCGATGGCATCGACTTGTGCGGCCGCGAGTTCGATGATCGCGCTTTTGCACGCGCAGAGCACGGGGCAGGGCCAGCACGTCGACATTGCAATGCAGGAGGTCGTCGCCGCGGTCTGCCACATCGCCGGCACCGGTAAGTGGCTCGACGACGGTATCGTGCCACGACGCATGGGAAGCGGCTTGTTCGCCTCCATCCCCTCCGGCGCCTACCCGTGCCGCGACGGTCTCGTCTACGTGATGGTCAATCGACCGGCGCACTGGCAGGGGCTGGCGCGGTGGATTTGCGAAGTGACCGGCGAACGGGCGGTGCTCGATCCGATCTTCGAGGGGCCGTCGGCCAATCGCTTGGCGCACCGTGATCTCGTTGATCATTTCGTCACGGAGCTGACTTGCCGCTACAGCGTCGTCGAGATTTACCACGAGGGGCAGCGGCGGCACCTCTCATTCACCCCAGTCCATCGCGTCGCCGACGTCATCGCCGACCCGCACCTGGCCGCGCGCGGATTCTTCGTCGAAGTCGCGCATGCCGATGGCCGCTACCTTCGCTACCCCGGGCCGCCGTATCGGCTGAGCTCGACGCCGGCGCGGATTCGTTCCGCCGCACCCGCCGCCGGAGCGGATACGGCTGCGGTGTTCTCTCAGTGGAGACGGCGAGCGGAGCAAGGCACGGATTCGAACGCCGATGCGGCTGGCGCCCTCGCTGATCTGCGCGTCATCGAGTTCACCGCCGGCATGGCCGGACCGTGGATTGGCCGCTTCATGGCCTACCACGGGGCAGACGTCATCAAAGTGGAATCGACTGCGCGGCCCGATGTCACGCGGCAGTACGTCGCGCCGCGCCGGCCCGATCTCGGAATTCAATCGCAGCTGTCGCCTTGGCTGACGGATTGGAACGCCGGTAAACGTTGCGTCGCGCTCGATCTCACCCACCCCGAAGCCGTGTCGCTGGCAATTCGGCTCGTCGCCAAGGCGGACATCGTCGTCGAGAATTACGCCACCGGCGTGATGGAGAAGCTCGGCTTGTCATACGAGGTCTTGCGCAGCGTCAATCCCGGCCTCGTCATGTTCTCGACCACTGGCTTCGGCGACAGCGGCCCGAGCAGCCGCTACATCACATGGGGGCCCAATATCGAAGCTGCTTCCGGCCTCAGTACCCTCACTGGTTACGCGCACCGCTCTTGTACGATGACGCAGTACGCCTACCCGGATTCCCTCAGTGCGCTGCATGGATTGTTCGCCGTACTCGCAGCTGTTGACTACAAGCGGAACACCGGATGCGGGCAGTCGATCAACTTGTCGCAACTCGAGGCGACGATTGCGGTGATGGGCGACCTCTTCATGGAGCCATTGGCCAACGGCGGCGAATTGTCGAAACTGGGCAACGCGTCGCTCCGCGCAGCGCCGCACGGATGTTATCGCTGCGCCGGCGACGACCGCTGGGTGGCGATCGCAGTCTTCGATGACTCCGAGTGGCGCGCACTGTGTCGCCTCATGACGGCGCCGCAACTGGAAGTGGATGCGCGGTTTGCGACGATGACGGCGCGTCTCGCCAATCGAGTCGCGTTGGACGCGCTGATCGAATCGTGGACGGCGGAACTCGATGCCTACGAAGTGATGCGCTTGCTGCAGGCGACCGGCGTCACCGCCGGCGTCGTGCAAACTGCGGCTGACAAGTTCGAGCGCGACACGCACCTGCGTGTGCGAGGGTTCTTCGAAGCGATTGCGCACGAGCGCTGTGGCGAGGTCGTCGCCGACGGCATTCCGACTGGACTGACGGCGACGCCGGGGCGAACGGAGTTTGCCGGGCGCGCCATCGGCGCCGACAACCCCACGGTCTTCATCGACCTGTTGGGATTGAGTCGAGAGGAATTCGATCGCTACGCGGCCTGTGGAGCTATCGAGATCGTCGCCGGCGATTGAAGAACAAACCAATTCACCATCAAGTGCGTGCGGGCGAGTTCGCCCCACTACGACCAGAACCCACGGTCCCTGCGGCCGTTACCCGAGCTCTTGCACCGCGGCACCCCCTCTACCCGCGGGCAATGCGGGGAGAGGGGGGGCCTGTCGGTGGACACTTGGTAGTCAGGTAGCCCTGGGCTCAGTTGTCCTTGCGGCGGTTGTAGAGGTAGATGACCCTGTTGCCGCCCGGGTTGGAACCCGTCAGGTTTGCCGTCGATTCCCACACCACGAACCGTCCTTGCGAGATGCGTGGGTTGTTGTTCGAGCCGAAGAACGAACGCGAGATCACCCGTGTCGTGCCCAGCTTTTCGTCGAAGAGGAAGACACGCCGGTTGGTCAATGTGGTGCCCAACGCCTCCGCATCCGACGTAGATTCGAAGGCGATGAAGCGGCCGCGCGGGTTGATCACCGGGTTGGCGTTCTCCCCGACCGTGGTGTGTGTGACCTGGGTGAACGTCGTCTTTTCCAGGAGGAAGATTTCCCGGTTCCCGTCTGCATTCTGGCCGGTGAAATTGCCGTTGGAGCTGAAAACCAGCGAGCGGCCGCGACGCCCGACGGCACCGGCGAGGTTGGAGACCGGAGGTAACGTGTTTGTCATCTGTTGGATGACCCAAGTGGCACGTTTGCGCGTGGCCAGGAAGATTTCGCGATTACCGTCAGCATTCGCGCCGGTGAAATCGGCCGTGGAATCAAACATGATCTGGCGCGGCGCCTGCATCGACGGCCGCCGGTTTTCGACCAGGGTAGTATCTGTGATCTGGGTGTAGGTGTTCTTCCGCTGGTCGAAGAAGAAGATCTCTCGGTTTCCGTCGGCGTTCTGCCCGGTCAGATCGGCTTCGGATTCGAAGACGATGTAGCGAGTCGATCGAGCCAATGCGGGGGCCTCGGAGTCCTCAGGATTGGCTCCGTCCGAAACTTCCGAGGTGGCGAGGTTGGGATTGGTCGGTTCGTTGCGGCGAAACGTCCGGTGACTCCACAGGAAGACTTCCATCGAGTTGTCCGGATTGCCGCCGAGCAGGTCGGCGTTTGCCGCAAAGGAGATGTCACCCTGGTGCGTCAGCCGTGGGGCGGTCGTCACGCCCGCTCCCGACGGGTCATGCGATGCCTGCGTCATCAACACACACGCTCCCTCGGTGACGATTGGATCGGCGTTGAAGTCGGCGGGGCAGTCTCTCTGGCTGGTGCAGGCGGCTCCGGGATTGATGCCGCCGAGACAGTATGCGCCCGGCCGTCGCACCGGTTTGCGATTGAGCAGGAATGCCTCTTCGCTGCCATCGGCATTGTCGATGGTAACGCGCGAGTCTCCGTTGAGATCTTCGGCTGATACGAATGAAATGTAGCGGCCGGTGCGCGAGACGTCAGGGCTGTGACCAATGGCGATGTACTCGATCAGTTCATCCGGGTCGCTGGTTCCACAGATCCCGCCGACGCTGGGGAATCCGCCCGGAGCTGGCGCGCAGAGGAACTCGACGAAAAGTGTGTCGAAGGCGGCTACGTCGACGATCGAATCTCCCAAGCCGAGCGGTCGCTCGATCGGATGGAACGGGCCGGTCTGCGACTCCCACCAGTTCAGCGTGGCGTCGACTACACCGCCCGGGGCCACATTCTGCAGCCCGATCGTGTTTCCTGTGATGTTGTTCTGTAGAATCCGCAACACCTCGCCGCCGGCTTCGACCTGGATGCCGACGTTGTTGTCGCGGATTTCGTTCTCGATCAGTTGATCCTGCGGCATTCCAGCCGTCAGGTCGGCGACTCGAACACCCTGAATCACCGCCAGTTCGATGGTGTTCTGCGCGATCTGCAGTCCCGGTCCGGCGGCGGCGACATCGAGTCCAGTCGGATTCAGGGAGATCTCGTTGCCGACAATCGATACGAGCACCGAAGACAATTCCTGCGCGGCGACGACGATTCCGGTTACGGCGTTGAGGTTGACATCGTTGTCGGAGATCGAGAGGCAGTCGACCTTGCGGTTGATGTCGACGCCGCTGTCCAAATTGCCGGTGATGACGTTTTCGCGAATGGTCACGTTGGATCCCTGTAACGTCGGGCACGTCGTCAGGCCTAGCGGGCAGATGTCGTCGACGGCAATGGCTCGTTGGCTCGCGCTCAGAGTCAGCCCTTCGATCGTCACACCGCTGCGCCGAATGTCGAAGATGGTCATGCTAGCCGTACCCGCTGCGACCGAAGTGACGCCGGCCCCGGCAGTCGAACGAATCGTCACCTCCTGATCGACGACGACGCTCTCGATATACGCACCCGGGCAAACGGACACGAAATCACCCGTCGACGAGGCGCTCACCGCCGCCTGGATGGAGCCGAACGTCGGCGCGCCACAGCCGCCGACGAAGCGCTCCACCGGAATGCCGGCATGCGCATACGTGCAGGCCGCCGATACCGTGCAGTCGTTGTCGCAGCCGTCGCCGTCGAACGAATTTCCGTCGTCGCACTCTTCGCTGTTCGCCAAATCGAGCACGCCGTCGCCGCAGACAGGTTCGCCAAAGGTCACGATACCCGGCCCCGTCGTCTCAAAGTCTCCCGCCGCACTGGCGTCGACGGTCAACTCGATGCTGTCGATATTGGCGAGGTCGACGGTGGGGAAGTTGGAATAGAGGAACTGAATCTGAGCGTTGCCACTAATTAAACCTGCCTGCGCGTCCGATTCCATGATGATGCCGTCGGACAACGTCAGTGTGACCAGGTACGGGACCGCCGCCGCATCGGTGATCAGGCCGAACTCGATTCCGGTCCCCAGGGAGAGGTCGAGGCCGAGGCCGACGCCGTTGGCGTCGTAGTACAGCGTCACCGCGCCGTCGGCCAGCAGGCTCGATGAGAAGGAGAGAAGGTTGAATGAGGGAATGATGCCTGAGACGACCTCCGGATTTGCACCGCCGGCAACAGTCGCTTCGACAATCATCGTCCGCGCGCCGCCGACGACCTGGCTCAATCCAGTATCCGTCACCGTGGTCGAACCGACGGTCGTACGTTGGACTCCCGGCGGCGCAACCGTGTTGAGCCCGGCGTCGCTGAACGCATCGATGATCGTTTGAGCCAAGGCGTCTTGAGCGGAAAAGGCCAAGGACACGGCAAGCAGGCGGGCCGCAATACTTCCAAAGTTACTCATGGATCTCCCTCGAAGCGTACAATTGGGGCCGTCGACGTTAGGGCCAATACGGAATAGTCTGTGCAACATCGCACAAGGCATCTGATCGACGCAAGGGATATCCCGCCTACTTGACCCTGGCCGCGTCGTGCGGCACGAGGGGAGTCGCGCGCGCCCTCGGGGCGGGGATACCTGGGCAAAAAATTACGAGGAGGGTGGCGATGCGCTGGGTTACCCTGGTTGATTTTCCGAGACGTGCACGGTCGTGTTCGCTGATCGTCGTCCTGGCGGGCTTCGCCGCGCTGGCGGCCGTGCCGGTGGGCGCCGAGGTCGGCGCCACGCGTTCCGGCACCAAGCGTCCCAACGTCGTGCTCATCGTCGCCGACGATGTCGGCTTCACCGATTTCGGTGCCTATGGCGGGGAGGCGAAGACACCGCACATCGACCGCCTCGCCCATCGCGGCGTGCGCTTCTCCAGCTACCACACCTCACCGCTGTGCGCGCCGTCGCGCGCCATGCTGTTGACCGGTGTCGACAACCACCGCACCGGGGTCGCGACAATACCGGAGGTGTTGCCGGCCGAACACCGCGGCCGGCCGGGATACACGATGCGCCTCGAGCCTGGCGTGGTGACGGTGGCGGCGCGACTGCG
>JBGTMF010000141.1:0-11894 GCA_041743795.1 Thermodesulfobacteriota bacterium
GTCGACGTCGCCGTCGTCGCCCGCGCGAACTGACGATGCCCGATCGGCGGCAACATTGGGAAGAACGCTACGCCGCGCCCGGTCGATCCGCCGGCACGGCATCGGGCTTGCTGCAATCGCTCCTGCCGCAACTCGCACCCGATCGAGCTCTCGACATCGCCAGCGGCGACGGTCGCAACGCGCTGGCGATGGCGCGCCACGGCCATGTAGTGACCGCCATCGATATCGCCCATGCCGGTCTGCTGCGCCTGCGCGACAGCGCACTGGGCGAAAAGCTGCGGGTCGACACGATCCAGGCGGACCTGGAACACTACCCGCTGCCGACCTCGCACTTTCAACTGGCGGTGAAGGTGTTGTATCTGCAGCGCGACTTGTTCAAACCGATGAAGGGCTGTCTGGCACCCGGCGGGATTGCCGTCGTCGAGACCTTTCTCATCGACCAGAGTGCCATCGGGCACCCGAAGAATCCGGCGTTTCTCCTGGAACGGGGCGAGTTGGCTGACGTATTCGGCGACTTCGAGATCCTTCTCCGCGAAGAGGGGCTCTGCGCGCTGGGGGACGAACAGGCATACCTATCTCGCATGGTCGCCAGGAAGCCTTTCCTGTGAACGATTTCCGGGTGCCTTCATTGAGTTTTGTCCGTCGCTATGCCAAGTGCGCCTCGATGCAGTTCGATTCTGACGTACCGACCCGCACGGCCGATAGGCCCGCCCTCCACCGCTCCCTGCTCGTCGTCGGGCTGCTGTCATTGGCGCTGCTCGGCGAAATGGTCGGCTGTGGCGGCGGCGGTGGTGGATCGACTGCGCCGACCGGACCGCTTCAGGCGGCGCCGCGCTGGCGACGCGACGACCTCAACACCGGTCGCGCGATATCCGCGGTCGGCTTCAATGCGGGCATGGTCGCTCTCCACTACGACTTCGCGCTCGCGGACGTGACGCCGTTGCATTCGACGCCGGCGATCGGCCGCAACCGCACCATGTATATCGGCCTCAGCGAGGGGCTGGTGTCCCTCAACGCCGACGGCGAGGAGCGCTGGTTTCTCGACGAATGCGCGCCGGCGGACACCGCCACGGCGGCGGTTCCCATGAGGTTCCTCTCGAGTCCGACGATAGCGCCCAACGGTCGCGACATCATCGTCGGTTCGGACGACCCGACAGCCGACGGTGGCGGTGCGATCTTCTGGCTTCGCGAGAGCCTCGAAGGCGATGAGCCACCGGAATGCATGTTCGCGTTCGCCACCGGTTCGCGATCGGCGGCGCTGACATCGGTCGACGGTGCCGACTTGCGGCTGCTGTCGATCGTCATCGGAACCGTGTCCGGACGTCTGATCTCACTCAACACTTCGGGATTGCGGCGCTGGAGTTTCCCGGAACAGGCACCATTTTCGGGAAGCGTCTCGAGTTCTCCCGCGGCAGTGGTGGGTGGCGTCGTATTCACCGCTCCCGACGGCCAGCTGCACAGTATCGATCCATCCGGACGCGCGCGCTGGAGCGTGCCAATCGGCGGGCCGTACGATGGATTCGACCTCATCCCGTCGCCCGTCTCGTTCGACAACATCTTTACCGTCAGCGCCGAAGGCGACATCGTCGCCTTCTCTTCGACCGGCGGCAGGCTCTGGACCTTCCAAACCGACGCGGAGATTGCGGGATCCCTGATCGCCTCGTCGGTGCCCACCTCGGGCGGCCTGTTCCTCGACGAGAATGCCGTCTTCGCGCTCGACCAACAAGGAACCCTCTACGCTATCGGCGCCTCGCGCGGCGGCTTGCTGCGCTTCTGCGCGACCGAGAACCGCGCCTGCCTGCCGAGCACCTGTCCTGGCGAGGAACCCTGCGACAGCCGCATGAGATGCTCCGAGACTACCGACATGGATTGCGCGGACGCGGACTGCCCAGCGGGCGAATCCTGCATCGAAGAGTTTCGCTGTTCGAACGACCCCACGCTCGAGTGTACGCGGGACCTCTGTGTCTCCAACGCCGCCGCCGGGCTCTGTACGCGTGAGGCGAAACACTCAATGACGGACGTGCCCGCAACCTTCGTGACTTCCCCGATCTTCTCGACGGACGGGTTCATCGTAGCCGGGACGACGGATGGCCGGATTTGCGCACGTCAATTGGACGGCTCGGTGCCGGCGGGAACCTGCCCATCTGGTGCTCGCTGCACGCCCGACAGTTGTGTCGCGCCCGATCGCTGTTGTCCCCTCGACGACACCGAGTGCATGCCGGGGCGATGCCGAGCACAGCCGGAACGCAGTTGCACGCTCAACACGTGCGAGAACGATGAGGAATGCACGAGCGTTTGGAGTGATGGCTGCATCACACTCGACCCAACTGATGCGGCCGCGGCATCGACGACGATTTCATCGCCGGTCGTCGACGATCTGGGGAGAATTTTCGTGACCACCGAGAAAGGCGTCGCCAGAGTCCAATGAAGCGAACAAGCGTACTGCTGGCTTGCCTGCCACTTCTCGTCGTCGCCGCCTGTGGCGATGACGACGGCTTTACCTGCAACCTCGACGCGGCAACCCAACTGGCTGCGTCGGATTGGCCGATTTCTCGTCACGACCCGGCAAACACGGGTCGAATCGACGACACATCCGTGGGGAACGACCCGCCGACTGCCCGCTGTATTTTCCCCAGCCCTGCCGACCCGGAGACTCCCGCCGTGGACTCGCTGATCGATTGCACGAGCCGTGGTTCCGCGATCACCACCACAGTCGTCGTCGGCGGGAGCAATCTGGTCCTGGCGACACAGGATGGGCGCATCCGCAGTCTCAACCACGAAGGGGTCGAAGCCATCGCCGATACGCCCATCAACCTCGCCGCCCCGCTCAACACACCGCTACTCGGAGTCGACGGCACCGTCTTCATCACCACCACCGGCGGCCTCACCCGCCGCTACGCGCCGGACAGCGGCGAGTTGCTCTTCTCGGCAACCTTCTTCGACGACATCGTCGTCGCACCCAACATCGGCCCCGACGGAGTGATCTACGCGGGGACCATCTCGGGCCAATTCCAGGGGGTATGTACAAACGGCGCCCCCCGTTTCCAGGTCGCCCTCGGAGCGATTTCGGTTCCCGCCGCCGTCACCGCGGACCCGAACGATGCGGAGCGGAGCATCGTCTTGGCGGCCGGGGACAACGGTCGCGTGCAGGGGTTCGACGACCTGCGCGGCACCCTGATGTGGTCGTTCTTCACGGCGGGGCGCCTGAACCGTTCGGCCGTCGTCATCGACGAGTCGCAAGGAATTTTCATCGTCCCCGATAGCACCGGTCGCATCTACGCCGCGTCCGTCGTCAGCGGACAACCGCGCCGCGGTGACGGAAGTGAGTTATTGCCGTACCGAGCCGCGCGCTGCACGACGTCGGGCGCGCCGTGTTCCAACGACGCCGAGTGCGCTACCGACGAGGTTTGTCGCGGCGAGCTGATCACGGCCGCGGCGGCGCTCGGAACGAACCACCTCTATGTGATCACAGAGGGACCTCGAAGTGAGACGGGGCAGGCTCTCGGTCCCGGAAGTCTCTATGCGTTCTCCCTCGACTTCGCCGGCGGCGGTGCCGACTGGAGCTGGACCCTGCCGCAGGCGGGGCAGAGTCGATCGTCGCCTGTCGTCGCCTCGCGGAACGGGCGCGATGTCGTCGTCTTCGCGGCCGACCGCGACTGCGATTCGACCACCTGCGGCGGTGGAGTCATCGGCGCGGTGAGCGATGGAGAACTTCTCTGGCAGGTCGAGCTTCCCGACAGCGTGGGGACAGCGTCGCCGTCGATCCGCCGCGACGGCCAAAGCGCCGTGATCTATATCGGCACCGCCGGCGGCAAGCTGTACGAAGTGCGCTGAGCGGCCGGTCGGCACCACCGCCCCGGATTCTGCGGAGCGGATGGAGGCCGCGGCTCGACGCCCGACGCGCTACTCGGCGCGGCCGCCTTGGGTGAGCTTCTTGAGGTCGAGGATCTCGGCGACCTTGTCCTCGGCCAAGAGCCCCGAATCGAGGATGGCCTTTCGGATCGGGATGTTCTGCTCCACCGATTGCTTGAACACCTTCGCCGCCGCGTCGTAGCCGACGACCGGCGCCAGCGCTGTCACCAGGGAAGACGTTCGCTCGGCGTAGTCGAGGCAGCGCTCGCGATTGGCGACGATTCCGCGAATGCACTTGTCTGCCATCACCCGGCAGGCGCTGCCCATGAGTTCAACGCTCTGCAGCAGGTTGTGTGCGATCACCGGCATCATGACATTGAGATCGAGGTTGCCATTCATCCCGGCGATCGAGATCGCCGTGTCGTTGCCGATGATCTGCGCGGCCACCATGTTGACCGCCTCCGGGATGACTGGATTGACCTTTCCCGGCATGATGCTGGATCCCGGCTGGGTCGCCGGCACGACGATCTCCTGCAGGCCGGTCGACGGGCCGGAGGTCATCAATCGCAAGTCGTTGGCGATCTTCATCAGACCGACGGCAACGACCTTGAGCGCCCCGGAAAGCTCGACAGCCGCATCGCGGTTCTGCATGGCTTCGAACGTATTGTCGGCGCGGCGAAACAACTGCCCGGTGAGGGTGCGGAGTTCGCTGACGACGCGCTGCGCATACTCGGGATGGGCGGTCAGTCCTGTCCCCAGCGCCGTACCACCAACCGCCAGTTCGGCAACGTGACTGCGCGTGTTCTCGACACGGGCGATACCGTGGCGAATCACGCTCGCATAGCCGGAGAACTCCTGACCCAAGGTCACGGGGACGGCGTCTTGCAAATGCGTGCGGCCGGCCTTGACGACATCGGCGAACTCGCTCGCCTTTGCTTCGAAGGCTTCGGCGAGCTCCCGCATCGCCGGCAGGACGTGTTCTTCGACGCCGACCAACGCCGCTACGTGGATCGCGGTCGGAAACATGTCATTAGTGCTTTGGCCCATGTTGACGTGGTCGTTCGGGTGCACCGCGGACTTGTCACCGCGCTCCTTACCGAGGATCTCGCAAGCGCGGTTGGCGATCACCTCGTTCGCGTTCATATTGGTCGACGTGCCGGAACCGGTCTGGAAGATGTCGACGACGAACTGGTCGTCGAGGCGCCCGTCGGCGACTTCGAGGGCAGCTGCTTCGATCGCCCGCCCGAGTCCTTCGTCCAGCAAGCGGAGTTGCATGTTGGCGCGCGCGGCGGCGGCCTTACAGCGGCCGAGGGCCTGGATGAATCGCCGCGAAAAGCGCAGCCCCGAGATCGGGAAGTTCTCGACCGCGCGAGCCGTCTGCGCCGCGTAGTAGGCGTCAGCGGGCACCTCCATGTCACCCATGCTGTCCTTCTCGATGCGAACCTTCGTGGCCATGGAGTTCCTCCCTTTGCGCCAGCTGAACTCGGCAACGTATCCGCTCTCGGACGGCCGATCAATTGCCGCTCCCCGGGAGCGAGAAAAGCTCGCGGCAGCGTCCGATCGCCCGCCGCCGGTGTCCTGTTTTCGAGCGAGGTGCTAAATTGGTTCGCCAAGGAGGGATCGATGCCGAGCCGAAGAGAACTGATCCAGATGACACCCGAGCAACGCCGCGACTATGTTCGAACGGCGAAGACCGCGACCCTGGTAACCAACGGCAAGGACGGCTATCCGCACGCGGTGGCGATGTGGTTCTTTTCCGACGACGAAGACGTCGTCTGGATGACCACGTACCGCAAGTCCCAGAAGATCGCGAATCTGCAGCGCGACCGGAAAGCGGCACTGCACATCGAGTCGGGTATCACCTACGAAACGTTGCGCGGCGTCTTGCTGCGCGGCGATGTCGAGGTCATCGACGACGCGGATGCCGTCCTCGCCACGCTCAAACGCATCACCACCAAGATGACCGGAGCGAGCATCGACAACGTCGACGAGGGAATGCGAAACATGGCCGGCAAACGCGTGGTCATGAAGTTCACGCCGAACAAATTCGCCACTTGGGATCACACCAAGCTGGGCGGCGTCTACTGAATCACGCTGGGTTTCGCCGGCCGGAGTCGGCGAAGGCTGACCGTGGCGCCGCGCCCGCGAGTGCGTTTCAAACACCCGCGGCGCGGCGCTCACCGGTGAATCGTCAGGTATCGGAATCTTCTGCGGCGTCGGCCGCGTCCGCGGGGACGTCCGCGGCCGCATCGGCGACCACTTTCTCGGCCTCGGGTTTGGGCTCTTCGATCGCCGAAACCTTCACGGTAATCTCACAAGGCACACCGGCGGCCAGCGTCACCGTCACCTTGTGAGAACCGACAGACTTGATCGGTTCGTCGAGTTTGATCCGACGACGCTCGACATCGAAGCCCTTCTCCCGCAGTTCGCGTTCGATGTCCTGATTCGTAATCGAACCAAACAGCTTGCCGGCGTCTCCCGCGCGCGCACGGAAACTCAGATCGACTTGCGCCATCTTCTTCGCCAGCTCCTGCGCAGTAGCAGCCACCCGCAGGCGCTTCTCTTCGACGACGCGACGAAGGTGCTCGAGCTCACGCACGTTTCGCTTGTTCGCCAACACTGCCAAGCCGCGCGGGAACAGATAGTTCCGAGCGTACCCATCGCGCACCTTGACGATCTCGCCAACATGCCCGAGGTGGGTCACATCTTCCTGAAGAATTACTTCCATTGGTTCCCCTAGTGTGGCCCCAACCCGTCACCAGCTAACGTGGTGTCACGAGTCCGAACCGAAGTCGCCGAGCGTTTAGACCGTGGTCACCGTATACGGCAAGAGCGCAACGGTCCGGGCGCGCTTGATCGCAGTGGTCAGCTTTCGCTGGTGGCGCGCACAGGTACCGGTGATTCGGCTCGGTATGATCTTGCCACGCTCCGTCAAATAGTTACTCAGGCCACGCGAATCCTTATAGTCGATCCGCGAATCCTTGTCGGCGCAGAAACGGCATACCTTGCGCCGCGTCGGACGGCGGCGCATTGCCCCACGATCCTCGCGTCCGGCTCCAGGCGCGGTAGGCCTGCCCCTCTTCCCTCTGCCCATTACCATTTTTCTACTCCCTCACTCGCCCGCAAAAGCGACATCCGCTTCGTCCAGCGGATCTGCGGGCGTTACAGTCTCTTCGTCGGTCGCGCCTTCGTCGCTCCGCTTGCGGAGATGCTTGGTCGCCGCGACAGAAATGAACCGTAACACTTCGTCCGCGATCTTCAGATTGCGTTCCAGTTCTTTCACCAACTCCGGCGTTGCCAGGTATTCCAAGAGTACGTAGTACCCTCGCTTGTGCTTGCGGATCTCGTAGGAGAGATCCCGCATGCCCCATTCTTGTACCTGGAAATCCTCCGCGCCGGCTTGCGTGAGCAGGCGTCGTGCCCTGTCGATCGTTTCCCTGGTCTGTGCCTCCGGCAATTCCGGGTTGAGCACCACAAGGGTCTCGTACCTTCGCATTCTCATCTCCTCGAAATTTTCACGACGGCAGCGCCGACGGACTTCCATTGAAGCGATTCATCGCGGCGGCGACGCCGTCTTTCAGAATACACTCGACTGCGTCAACCCCGCGCACCACGCCGACCGCCAGCGCCTCACGGTCCTCCTGCTCCATCCTCGACAGAACGTACACCGACGTCTCGATTCCCTCCGGCGGCCTGCCGACACCGACTCGAACCCGAGCGAACTCCACGCCGCACGCTTCGATCACCGAAGCGACACCGCGATGGCCGCCGCTACCCCCGCGCTGGCGGATACGGACCGATCCGATCGGCAAATCCACATCGTCATATGCAACGACCAGGTTTTCACCCGCCGCCTCGGCGAACATACCCGCCAACACAGTACCGCTCCGGTTCATAAATGTTTGTGGCAGTAGCAAGCGGACATTCTCGCCAAGGAACTCGCATCGACCATCGACGACCCAGCCGCTCGGGCAAAGCGCGACACCCCATCGCTTCGCAATCGCCTGTACGACCATGAACCCCGCATTGTGGCGGCTCGCGGCATACTCGGGACCTGGGTTTCCCAGTCCCACGACCACGCGCATGGGATCCGCTCACCCGGCCCCAGACTCCTCCTTCTTATCGCCCGCCGCCACCGCTGGTGCGGCTTCCTCTCCCGCAGCGCCACCGCGGGATTCCTCCACAACCGGCGGAAGAACCGTCACGATGGCTACGTCCGCGTCGTAAGGAATTTCGACGCCCTCCGGGGCCACGATGTCACTGATATGGATCGCGTCGTGAATCCCCAGCGGGCTCACATCGATCTCGATTTCGTCCGGAATCTGCATCGGCAGACAGAGAACCTCAATGCTGCGGCGAACCGGCTGCAGAATGCCGCCGAAATCGACACCCGCCGCCTTGCCGACGAAGTTGATCGGCACGTCGACGCGAATCCGCTCGTGCACGTCGACCTCGTAGAGATCCGCGTGCAACAGATTCCGCGTCACAGGGTGGCGCTGCACGTCCTTGACCACGACCAGGCGCTCACTGACCGAACCGTCGGCGGCAGAGAGTCGCAGCAGGTGCGTATGGGTTCCGAAGCCTATCTTCTTCTCGAACTCTCGAACCTCCAGAGATATTGGCGCCGGCTCCATCTTCGGGCCGTAGATAACCGCCGGAAACCGTCCTTCTCTACGCAACACACGCGACGCTTCCTTGCCGCGCTGTTCGCGACCCTTGACTGCTAATTCCAACGTTTCCATCTCGTGGTGTTTCTCCTCGGAGCGCGGTCCGTGACCGTTCGTTCAAGACATGAAGAGCGAGCTGATCGATTCTTCGCGGTGCGTCCGCAGAATTGCCTCGCCCAAAAGATGTGCGATCGAGAGGACTTCGATCTTGCTGCAGGCACGGCCTTCTTCGCGCAGCGGGATCGTATCCGTAACCAGCAATTTCGCCAGTTCGGAAGCCTGGATGCGCTCGATCGCGGGGCCCGAGAGTACCGGGTGCGTACAACACGCGAACACCGACTTTGCGCCAGCGTCATGCAAAGCTCCCGCGGCTGCCGCAAGAGTCCCCGCGGTATCAACGATGTCGTCGACGATGATCGTATTCTGTCCCACCACGTCACCGACGACGCGCATCTCCGCGACTTCGTTCGGTCGCGCACGCCGCTTGTCGATGATGGCCAGCCCGGCGTCGAGACGCTTGGCAAATGCTCGTGCGCGCTCCACACCACCGGGATCCGGTGAAACGACCGTGACCGCATCGGTCCCTAAGTTCTCGCGGACATGCTTGAAGATGACCGGAGTGGCGTAAAGGTTGTCGACCGGGACGTCGAAGAAGCCCTGAATCTGGCCGGCGTGCAGATCGATTGTCAGTACTCGCGACGCGCCGGCGGCGGAGATCAGATCGGCTACCAGCTTGGCGCTGATCGGAACTCGCGGCGAAACCTTGCGATCCTGTCGCGCGTAACCGTAATACGGAATCACAGCTGTGACGCGTTTCGCCGATGCGCGACGGAAGGCGTCGAGCATCAGCAACAGCTCCATGATGTGATCGTTGACCGGCGTAGACGTCGACTGGATGACGAATACATCGCCGCCCCGAACGTTCTCATCGATCTCGACCATGACCTCGCCATCGCTGAAGCGCCGGACTTCGGCCTGTCCCAAGGGCACGTCGAGGAACGACGATACCTGGCTCGCGAGGTCGGGATTGGAGTTCCCGGCAAAGACCTGCAGCTGATTCTTCACAATGATCGCTCTTCGCTGTCGTCCAAGTAGGGTACGCTGGGCGGGAAGGATTCGAACCTTCGAAATGCCGGGACCAAAACCCGGTGCCTTACCGCTTGGCTACCGCCCACCATCACTCGCTCAGTTCCGGATCCAGTCGTTCGATAGGGAGCGGGCCTGCGAGAATCCGTGTGGCCTCAGCCCAAGCACCGCTCTCCCTCAGTCGCTCCGCACAATGTTGCGCTGCTACCTCGTCTCGAAAGAACCCGAACACAGCCGAGCCGCTACCCGACATCCCCACCTCGGATGCCCCGTACGCGCTGAGGTCTTCCTTTAGTTTCGTGATTCCTGAATCGATTTGACACGCCGCCCACTCAAGGTCGTTTCGACGGTGGGGGAGTGAAGTCGGAAAAGCGGGAATACTAGAGCCCGTCCCTGATGAAGTCAACGGAGCGTCGAACCGCGAGTAGACCTGCGCCGTCGAAACGCCCGCTCCGCGAAAGGCGACGACCAGGGGATCCCGGGGCCAGCTGGTGAGGTGGCTCATCTCCTCACCGATTCCGCTGACGATCGCCGGCTCGCCCGCCAGGAAGAACGGTACGTCGGCGCCGAGCTCGAGAGCCCAGTCGTGCAGGAGTTGCGTCGCCAGGCCCAGCTCGAGGAGTTCGTTGAGGACTCGCAAGGTGGCCGCGGCGTCGCTACTACCGCCGCCGAGCCCGGCGCCGACGGGAATGCGCTTGTCGAGTTCAATCTCAACCCGGGCGGTGACACCCGCTCGCTCCAACACCAATTGCGCGGCGCGCGATACCAGATTGTCCGGCCCGGCCGAGACGGAGCCCCCTTTGGTGATGAGGTCAACGCCGCGCTTCCCCCGGTGCACCTGAACCGTCAGGATGTCGAACACCCCAATCGGAACCATTTCGGACTCGATCAAGTGGTAGCCGTCCGACCGGCGGCCACAAATGATCAGATTGAGGTTGATCTTCGCGGCGCATGAACAGCGAGCCGCGGCTCCTTCCGCTGATCGGCGCGACACCGATCAGGCTCCACAACTGCCGCTAGGCGAGCGCGCAGGATCGAAGCTTCGACGGCTCTGGCTGACCAATTGACCCCCCTCGGCAGCAGTGGTAGAGCACCCGCAATGCCCCCGTGGTGAAAAGGATATCACGCAGGTCTCCGGAACCTGAAGTCCAGGTTCGATTCCTGGCGGGGGCGTTCTCGCCGGCAGTATGCCGTCCACTTTCCCTTGCTTTTCCACAGGTCTTCGGTTACCTTCCCGCATTCGGTGGCAGGGTGGCCGGCGCGGGGTGCCGGGGTGCCAAGGAGGTGGCGATGGATTGGCCGAAATGCCAGGATTGCGAGGAGGGTCGACTGATTCCCCTCTCCGACTACGGCCAAGAGGGGGCGTCTGTTTCCTTCAAAGCCTGGGCCTGCAACGACCCAAAGTGCGGATTTTCGTTGCGCATCGACAAGGGCGAAGTCACCTACCGTAAGGTGGGCTACAAAAACTGACGAAATTGCCGCCACGCGACTTCTTCGGCGAGATCTTTTGCGACCGCTCGGCACGAAGATACACGAGGCCATACGAAAAAGAGCCCGTCATCCTAACGGATGGCGGGCTCTTTTCGTTGTAATTTCCGGCGGCGTCCTACTCTCCCACTGGGCGACCCAGAAGTACCATCGGCGCTGGAGGGCTTAACTTCCGTGTTCGGAATGGGAACGGGTGTGACCCCTCCGCCATCACCACCGAAAAAAGAGTGGCTTTCAGCGGCCAGCGATTAGCCGTCAGTTCCATTGCTGAAAGCTGATAGCTGAATGCTGATAGCTTTATGTTTGACAATGCATACGGGAATCCGGACGAAAAGCGCGATTATAGGAAAGTAAAGAAATAAGTGGTCAAGCCGCACGACCAATTAGTACCGGTTAGCTTCACACATTGCTGTGCTTCCACACCCGGCCTATCAACCTCGTAGTCTTCGAGGGGTCTTCAGAGGCCTCACGGCCTGGGGATACCTAATCTTGAGGGGGGCTTCCCGCTTATATGCTTTCAGCGGTTATCCCTTCCGCACATAGCTACCCGGCGATGCGGCTGGCGCCACAACCGGAACACCAGAGGTGCGTTCCTCCCGGTCCTCTCGTACTAAGGAGAACTCCTCGCAAGTATCCTGCGCCCACGGCGGATAGGGACCAAACTGTCTCACGACGTTCTGAACCCAGCTCGCGTGCCACTTTAATCGGCGAACAGCCGAACCCTTGGGACCTGCTCCAGCCCCAGGATGTGACGAGCCGACATCGAGGTGCCAAACCTCCCCGTCGATGTGAACTCTTGGG
>JBGTMF010000142.1:0-2062 GCA_041743795.1 Thermodesulfobacteriota bacterium
CGCGGCTGGCGCGGCGCGCGATCGACCGAGCCAGCGTGCACCTGGCTACGGAAGCGGCGCCGGCTCTCGCCAGGGGCAACAGGGGCGCGAGGCGAGTGCATTCCAGGGAATGAACAACGGTGGCCAGGCGCGGCGCGACAGCATGCGCGGCAGCAGCAGCCAACGCAGTGCGGCCAACTCCGGCTATCGTGGTGGGGGCCGTGGCGGCGGCGGTGGTGGCGGACGAGGTGGGCGACGATGAGCACAGTGGAGTCGAGAATGAGTCAACCCGCTTGTTCGTGGATCACGCCTGTGTTTGGCGCTTTGCTCCTCACTTTCTTCATGCTCGGGGTTGCAGCCCGCGCCGAGGACACTGCGGCCAGCTCCGAGGATACCGCAGCTGCGCGCTTCGCCTCGGCGGACGAGGCTGCCGAGGCGCTGGTGGCGGGGTTCCAGTCCGCTGACGAGAAGGCGGTTCTCGAAGTGTTGGGAAGCGAGGCGGAACCGTTGGTCGATTCAGGTGACCCGGTGGCGGACGCGAACGTTCGCTCGAGTTTTCTAAAGCTCTACGCGCAGAAACACGAGGTGCGGGCGTCGAGCGGGACGAGCGCGATCCTACAGGTGGGCTCCGATTCCTGGCCGTTCCCGATCCCAATCGTGCGCGATGCGGACGGGTGGTTCTTCGACACGGCCGCTGGAGAGGAAGAAATCCTCGCTCGCCGCATAGGCCGGAACGAGCGGTCAGCCATCCAATCTTGCCTCGCCTACGCCGATGCCCAGAGCGAATACTACGTGCGCGGCGTCGTCGGCGAACCGCTGCGCTATGCGCAGAAGTTTGCGAGTACGCCTGGGGAGCGCGACGGCCTCTATTTCCCGACCGAAGATGATCAAGTGCCGAGCCCCTTGGGCGAGCTATTCGCCGCGGCACGCGCTGAGGGGTATGCCGGCGAGGGCGGCGGCGAGCCGTTTCACGGCTACTACTTCCGCATTCTCACCGCCCAAGGTGCGGACGCACCGGGCGGCGCGTACGACTACGTCGCGCGCGGCGCGATGATCGGCGGCTTTGCGATGGTCGCCCACCCCGCGGAGTACGGCGTCTCCGGGGTGATGACCTTCCTCGTCAACCATGACGGCGTCGTATTCGAGAAGGACCTCGGTCTCGATACTGGCGAGATTGCCGTGGCGATGCCTGAGTTCAATCCGAACGCCACCTGGAAGCGTAGCGACGAAGGTGAAGTCGTCGCGGATTCGTCAGATCAGTGAACGCTGCATTTTGATTTTTCCGCGCGTGGTGCGCGAGTGGGGCAAGCGGCTTGTTACTATAACCAGCCCTGCATTCGTGCCGCTGACTCCCGCAGCGAGTCCGGCGATCCGAGCAGTTGCCGGTCGACGCCGATTCGCTTGAACCAGTAGTGCAGGTTGAGTTCGTCGGTGAAGCCGATGCCGCCGTGGACTTCGGTGGCGGTGCGGACGATCGACGGACCGATTTCCGACAAGTGCGCCTTGGCGTGCGCCGCCATCAATGACGCTTGGTCCGGCACGGCGTCGAAAGCGTACGCCGCATACCAGACCAGGGATCGCGCAGGCTCCAGCTCGGCGACCATCTCCGCGCACATGTGTTTGACGGCTTGGAAGGATCCAATCAGGCGGCCGAACTGCTGGCGCTGTTTGGCGTAGTCGACGGCCATTTCGATGGCGCGTCCGCTGGCGCCGAGAATGTCGGCGGCGAGAATCACTCGGCCCGCATCGAGCATCCTACGACACGCGTCGTCGGCGGCGCCGCGTTCGCCCACCCACTCGGACACCGGCGCGCCGTCGAACGCCACTTCGGCGAAACCGCGGGTGCGGTCGATGGTGCGCAGCGTCGTTCGTTTCACCCCTGGCGCGTCGGCGTCGATCATCGCGAGACTCGCGCCGTCGTCGAGCGGCACGAGAAATCGGTCCGCGTCGACACCGTCGAGAACCATCAGGGCAGCGCCGTGCAGGGCGCCGTCGCGCTCGGCGACTCCGGCGTCGTCGCGCTTGCTCACCAGTTCGGTCGCCGCCACACCGATGCGCAGCGAACCCGTCGCCAGCTGCGGCA
>JBGTMF010000143.1:0-1862 GCA_041743795.1 Thermodesulfobacteriota bacterium
CGCCGCCAGCGCACTGGCGGCCGACCAGGTTCAGCGCGGCGTGCGCGAACGCCGCGTCACCGACCTCACCGGGTTGATGCCCGCGCCCACCGAGTTCGAATCATGGTACACGGAGAGCCTGTCGTCGGCTCGCCTGCGCGCCGCCCGTTTGATCGGATCGACCGACGGACTCGGCTTGCCGTCCGTGCACGAGGCACGGGCCGACGCCACCGTGGCCGTCGAAGAGGCTTGGACGACACTGCTCGAGCGCGACCTTCCGGCGGCGGCTGAGCGCAGCGTGCTGCGCTTCTTCCGCCTCCTCCTCGACTTGCCCGTCTACGGGCTCATCGCCTGGGTTTTGTACACCGTCGGCCGCGGCTTCGTCGCCGGCCAGTACGCCGGCGTCGACTTTCTCATCAACGCCTTGTTGATCCTCGCGGCCTACCTGTTCGCCGTGCGCTTTCTCGTGCGCCGCGGCCTCGGCTGGCGGGCCCGGCGGTTGTTGCAGAACGTGATCAGCCGCAGCCGCGGCGCTCTCGGCGACCGACTCGAGCGGGCGCACGAGGTGCTTCTGCGCAGTCGTTCGGAAAAGCAGTCGGCTCTCGATCGCCTGACACGACTCGAGGGGCACTGGCAATCGGGTCTGCAGAGATGACTGTGTTGCGCGGCGGGACGTGGCGCGCGGGTTTGTTGCTGCTGGCTAGCTTCACCGCCGGCTTCTGGCTGCGCGACGTGGGAACGCCGGCACACGCCGATCGCGACGTTCTCACCGACTTGCGACGGTTCGAAAGCGCAACCGTCGAACTTTTTCGCCGCGCGTCGCCCTCGGTGGTGTTCATCACGTCGATGGCTTATCGCCGCGACGCGTTCACCTTCAGCGTCCGGCGCATCGAGCGCGGCAGCGGATCCGGGTTGATCTGGGATCGCCAGGGACACATCGTCACCAACTACCACGTGATCGAAGGGGCCAGCGCCGCGCGCGTCACGCTTTCCGATCAGAGTACGTGGGACGCTGAGCTGGTCGGCGTCGCGCCTGAGAAGGATCTCGCCGTGCTGCGTGTCGTCGCGCCGGCCGAGAAGTTGATTCCGATCCCGGTCAGCGAGCAGGAGGAGCTACAGGTCGGGCAGTATGTCATTGCCATCGGCAATCCTTTCGGCCTCGATCATACCCTCACCACGGGAGTCATCTCGGCGCTCGGCCGAGAAATCGATTCGCGGGCACAGGTGCCGATTCGCGACGTGATCCAGACCGATGCCGCCATCAATCCCGGCAACTCCGGCGGTCCGCTGCTCGACAGCCGCGGCGAGCTGGTTGGGGTCAATACAGCGATCTTCTCTCCCTCCGGCGCCTACGCCGGCATAGGTTTCGCCATTCCGGCGGCGACGGTGCGCTGGGTGGTCGGCGATCTCATCAAGTACGGGCGGGTAAAGCGGTTGAGTCTGGGCGTCGACATCGCCAGCGGCCAGATCGCGCGACGCCTGGCAATCGACGGCGCCCTCATCCTCAACGTTCACCCGGGTGGTGCGGCGGCGCGGGCCGGTCTGCGCCCGACGCAGCGGACGCCGCGCGGCGAGATCTTGCTCGGCGACATCATCGTCGCCGTGAATGACGAGCCGGTCGGCTCGGCGCACGACCTGCTCCTCGCACTCGAACCTCATCGCGAGGGCGAGAAGATTCTCCTGGCCATCCGACGCGGAGAGGAGCGGTTGCAGATCGAGGTGCGCCTGACGCCCGAAAAACACGCCTCGGTGAGCGACTCGAGCGACGATGCGTAGGTTTCGCTGCTTGCCCGCGGCGCTGTTGCTGATCGCGGTGGTGACCGGTGGTGCGCCGCTCGCATGTGCGGACGCCGTCGGCTCCGCCGCGCAACGCGATGCGTCGC
>JBGTMF010000144.1:0-31953 GCA_041743795.1 Thermodesulfobacteriota bacterium
CGACGGCCGCAGCCACGGCGCGCGACTGTGGCACTCCCGCATGCTGCGGCGCGACCAACCTGCCGCTGCCCAGCAGGTACAGCCCCCCAGTAGCGACAACGATGGCGACGACAAGTGCAACGACGATCTTCGAACCCATCCGACCCCCCTGAATCTAGATGCGCCTACCAATTGCGATCCGGCAGAAGACGATCTCGCGCATCGGCGCGGCGCGAGAAGATCTCCGAGTTGTTGAAACTGCAATTTCTGAAGCTCCTCGAGAATGGTTCTCGAGGATCGTGGGTTCCTGGCGCCAATGCCCGTCGTCTCCGCGCCCCTGCGCCCCTGCGCGCGGAACCTCTCTGTCGGATCAGGTGTAGTCGCGAAGCACGTTACAATGAAACCATTCGGGTTTCATGCGCCACATGGAATCCGCTCGGCTTGTGTCCGACCTATGGAAAAACGCACCCGTCGCGATAGTGTGCGTCGGTTTGGAGGGATGATGGCTGAGGAAGTGAAAGTTCTGCGCGAGCTCGATGACGACGGTGTGCTGCTGGTCACGTTGAATCGGCCGCACAAGAAGAACGCGTTCGATAACGATCAGTGGGACGGCCTCGGCGATGCGCTGCGCGAAGGCGCGGTGGACCCCGGCGTCGCCGTCGTCGTCCTCACCGGAGCCGGCGGGGACTTTTCTGCAGGGCAGGATCTCGGCGCGTTTTCGCAAGCACCGGAGCCGCGCGCCGACGGTAAAGCGAGCGGCTACTTCGGCTTCGCCGAGTCGCTGTTCGCCTTCGACAAGCCGCTGCTCGCCGCCGCGCGCGGCGTCGCCATCGGCGGTGGCTGTACGTTGTTGATCGCCTGTGACGTCGTCTATCTCGGCACCAGCGCGCGACTGCGATTGCCCTTCGCCAACCTCGGCCTGGTGCCCGAGATAGCCAGCAGTTACACGCTGCAGTCGGCGATCGGCCGGCAGCGCGCCGCCGAGCTGTTCTTTACCGCCGAGTGGATCACGGCCGAGCGGGCGTTGCAGATGGGAATGGCGGCGCGGGTGTTTGCGGACGATGCGGTGCTTGCCGAGACATTGGCCAAGGCGCGGGAGATGGCGCAGTGGCCGGTGACCGCCCTGCAGGAGATCAAGCGCACGTTGATGGTGCCGCATCGCGCCGGCATCGAGGCCGCGCTCGCTGTCGAGAACGCTGCCATGGCCCGACTCGCCGGATCGCCGGAAAACGTCGAGGCAATCACCGCCTTCCTGGAAAAACGCCGGCCTGATTTCAAACAGTTTCGCCGCCGCTGATTATCGGTTGGACGATTGGCGCGTTTCCTGCCGCGACGTTGGCCCGGAGGATTCTGGGTTGATAGGGGTACGGCTTCGAAACCTTGGGCGAGGGGGAGGATGGTCATGTCGAGTTTCGCGAGATTGTCGTTGTGCGCCGCTGTGATTGTGACGCACGCGGTTCTGTCGGGGTGTGGTTCGTCGGATTCGGATGCAGCGCAGCAGCCGCGCGGCGTCGATGTGCCGAGGCCGGTCGTCGAGGGGCCGGTCGCCGGGGCCGCTTGGCTGAGCGCCACCGGCTTTCCCCTCAGCGAGGTCGGTTACGCCGAACGCGAATACTTCATTTCCGGCGAGGCGCGGGCGTACACCGCCGTCGAGCCCCTCGACTCAGACGGCAACTGGCAGACCGAGCCGGCCGCGACGGCCGCTTTTAAATCGCGCATCGTTGTCTTCCGGCCCGAGGATCCTTCCCACTTCAACGGGACGGTGATCATGGAATGGCTCAACGTCAGCGGTGGGCTCGACGCGGCGCCGGACTGGATCTCGGCGCACACCGAGATAACTCGTCGGGGCTACGTATGGGTCGGCGTGTCGGCGCAGCTCGTCGGCGTCGAGGGCGGTGTTTCTACGATCCCGGGTCTCCCCGACCTCAGCTTGAAGGGCTTCAACCCAGTTCGCTACGGATCGCTATCGCATCCCGGCGATAGCTTCTCCTACGACATCTTCTCCCAGGCCGGCCAGGCGATTCGCGACCCGGACGGCGCTGACCCAATGGAGGGTTGGCCCGTGCAACACCTGATAGCCGTCGGCGAGTCGCAATCGGCGTTTCGCTTGGTCACCTATCTGAACGGCGTCCATCCGTCGGCCGATATGTTTGACGGCTATCTCGTGCACAGCCGCGGCGGCAGCGCCGCGGCACTATCGCAGAACCCGCTGCCGTCGATTCAGGCGCCACGTCCGGCCCGCATCCGGGAGGATATCGGCGTTCCGGTGCTCACCTTCCAGACCGAGACCGATCTCTTCTCCCTCGGCTTTCTTCCCGACCGGCAGCCGGACAGTTTGTGGCACCGGCTTTGGGAGGTCGCCGGTTCGGCCCATGCTGACACCTATACCTTGGCGGTCGGCGGCAATGACCGCGGCGACGATCCGTCGGTGCACGACCTGCTCGTGATCAGCGCGCCGATCCCGGGGATCATCGAATGCAACGCGCCGATCAACGCCGGCCCGCAGCATATTGTTCTCAAGGCCGCGCTCGATGCTCTGCACCGATGGGTGCGCGACGGCGCCGCCCCGGCAAGTGCGCCGCTGCTGGCGATCACGGCCGATGACAGTGGCTTCCTCACCGATGTCCTCGGCAATGTCGTCGGCGGAATTCGCACCGCCGCGGTCGATGCCCCGATCGCGCGCCTCTCCGGTCTGGGCCAGTCCGGTGGTGGCTTTTGCAGCATCTTCGGCACCACCGAACCGTTTGACGAAGCGACATTGCTGTCCCTCTACCCAACCGCCGAGGCCTACGTCGAGGCGGTCGACGCAGCGACGGATCGCGCCGTCGCTGCCGGCCACGTGCTCGAAACCGACGCAGATCTCATCAAGGCCTGGGCGCCGCAATCCGGGATCGGGTCGTAGCTATTTGTCCAGACAAAACCAGACGCTATTGACGGATCGGAATTACTCGCTACAGTTGTGATCATGAACCAAGATTCAGTCAGCGCCAATGGTGGCGCTGGACTGGTTTTAGGGCGGAGAGAATCCGCGGAGGTTCGATCATGACCGGGTTTGAGATCGTACTGGCCTTGTGGCTGGGGCTCGGCGCTATATTCGTGCTGTCCGGCTTCCTGACGGGAGAGTGGGTGGCCAAGTACCGCGAGTTGCGCGCCTGGATTGACGAGCGCAGGGGTCACGCGAAGGGGCGGCATCTGCCACCACCGCAAGCGGCGAGCCGCACTCACTAACGCCGGCCAGTCGCGCCGCTCTTGCCCCCGCGTTGCGCGTTGGCCGGTGGTGCTTCGTTCGTCGTCTGTAGCGGGAAACTTCGCCCTAAGTGTCTGGCAAAGGCGTGCATGACGAGGAGGTGAAGTCTCGCCTGGGTGACGACGTAAAGCGGCCACCACAGTCGAGGGCTGAATGCGTGCACCGAGCAGACCAGGGTTCCCGGGTCGAGAATTGAGCGGAACTCGAAGCGCCCCGTACTACCGCTTGCGGCCAGCGCACCACCGGTGATGTCGTAGACGACGCGATCGTCGCTACTGGCGGATGTATCGAGGCGAAATCGCAACATCAGTTGACCGGTGGGAGATGCCAGGTGGATTGACCAATCGGCTGCCGCGTCGCCGCTGACGTGAATCGCCGGAGCCAGGCGCGAGGCCAACCAAGTGAGATACTCCGCGGCGGCTTGGCGTGGCGAGAGGCGGGTGCCGGTGATCCGCTGCACCGATCGAACAATCGGCGGCCCGCTGCGAGCCGCGCCGTGGAACGCGCGCGGGCTACCGCCGGAGTCGCGATTCAGGGCATTGGCCAGCGTCTCCTCGAGCGGGCGGCCGGGGATCGCCGCCATTTCGTGAAGCGTTCGCTCGCTGGTGACCATGGTGTGCGAAAGGCTCTCGACGAGCGGGGCGGCGAGCGCCTTCGGCGCACCGGTAACCAATGAGATCCACAAACGCGAGAGGCGCGGTGTGATGAGCGGGACGGAGATCGTCCGCGGTTCGCGGCCGAGCAGCCCGCCGGCCATCAGCATCAGAACGCGGTAGGTCAGCACATCGGGGCCGCCGATGTCGAAGGTGCGGTCGAATGTCTCGCGCCGGCCGAGTACCCAGGGGATCAACTCGAGTACATCGTCGAGCGCGATGGGTTGCGTCGGCGTATTGGTCCAGCGCGGGCAGATCATCACCGGCAATCGCTTCGCCATGCGCAGCATGATCTCCGTCGAAGAGCCTCCCGCTCCGAGAATCAGCCCGGCGCGCAGGGTCGTCACGGGTATTCCCTTTGCGGCGAGTGCGCTCTCGACCTCGGCGCGGCTGCGCAAGTGCCGTGACAGAAGATCGCGGGTGACGCCGATCGGCAGCAGGCCGCCGAGGTAGACGATCTGCTGTACGCCGTGCGCCGCGCAGGCGCGCGCGAAGTTGTCCGCGGCGAGCAGGTCGAAATCCTCGAACTCGCCCTGGACGAGATGGTCGGAGGGGAGCATCGAGTGCACCAGATAGATGGCGAGATCGGCGCCGCGGACAGCTGCGGTTGCGTCGCGCGACGAGAGCAGATCACAGGCTCGCCACTCGACGCCCGTCGCCGAGGTCCGGGTACTACGTGAAAGCGCGATGATCTCGAACGAGCCTTTCAGCTTGTCGACCAGCGGCATGCCGACGAATCCCGCGGCGCCGGCGATGACGACTGTTCGTCTGGGGGTCGCTTGCATTTGTCGTCGCCGCGATCACCCCGGTTCGACCGCGGCGACGCGCGGCGCTCAGGCGTCGGCCTTCGACCCGCCGAGGCACTTCGGTGACGGCGTCGTGCGGCCGTCGCGATCCTCCCACTCGGCGGGAGTGCGAGCCTCGATACTGAGCGCGTGGATGCCGGCGGCGATCTCCTCGGTGAGGACTTCGTTGACCGCGCGGTGGCGGGCGACGAGACTCTTGCCGGCGAACTCTCTGCTGACGATGACGACCTTGAAGTGACTCTCCGAGCCCGGCGGCACGGCGTGCATGAAGCTCTCGTTACTGACCTGCAGAACCGTCGGTGCGAACGCATCGGTCAGCCGGGTCGTCAACGCCGATTGCACGGGGCCGGCTTCCTGTGGAGTGGAAGTGCTCACGCAGTTTATCCTCTCGCGCTTCAATATCGATCAGCACCGTGGACCGCGCGCAGCGCGCATACCTATGCCTGTGCCTATGCCCCCCTGTCCTCCGAAGCTCGAAGAGCGAAGGGGGATGCCTACGAGCAAAGCGAGTTTCAGCATAGCGCCGAAGCGGGGCGCCGCCAAGAGAGGCAGCCACAGAGAGGCAGCTTCGCGAGTTTGCCCAGCTTGCAATCGCAGAATCAGGCGATCTTTCTCTCTTCGACCTCGCGGGCGACTGTCGGTAGAATCACGCGGAAGGTCGAGCCGAAGCCGGGTCGGCTCTCGAGGGCGATGCTGCCGCCGTGCGCGACGACCACCGAGCGCACGATATAGAGGCCGAGCCCGGTGCCGTCGACCGCCCTTGTCGACCGGGCGCGACTGTATTTCTCGAAGATCGACTCGCATTCGTTTTCGTGGATTCCGCAGCCGGTGTCCTCGAAGGACAGAGCAACTCCTTCGGCGTCATCCGAAATGCGCACGCTCAGACGACCACCGCTCGGCGTAAACTTGATGGCGTTGGAGACCAGATTGGCGACGACACGCTCGATGTAGGCGCGATCGGCGAAGGCATCCTCGACGCCGATCGCCTGCTCGACGTCAATCGTCACGCCCTTGGCCGACGCCATCGGCCGGTGACGGCGCACGACGTTTTCGACCAGTGCGCCGAGGCGAACCGGCTCTCGCTCGAAGATCAGGCGACCGCTGTCGATGCGGTCCATCTCGACGAAGTTGCTGACCAGGTCGAGCGTCGTCAGCGCGTTGTCCTTGATCCGCTCGAGGAGTTCGAGCCCGGAATCGGAAATCGACCCCTCCTCGCCGAGGATGTCGGCGTAGTTGTAGATGATGTTGAGGGGGTTGCGGATGTCGTGGCTGAGCATCGAGCGGAACAGGTTGCGCTCGCGCATCAGAGCGCGGCGCTCGAGGTTGCGTTCGATCACGTACGAAAGTTCGTTCAGGTGCGATAGGTCGTGACGCTTGACCACATAGTCCCAGGCCCCCTTGCGCAGAGCGTCGATGGCGACCGTCAGGTCGTCATTGCCGGTGACGACGATCAGGGGAATCTCTCGATCGTTCTCTACCAGTTTGTTGAGCAACTCGAACTCGGCGACGTCGGGAAGTCCGAGATCGAGCAAAACCAAGCAGTCGCTTTCCTCGGCGACGGCGCGCAGACAGCCGGCACCGGTGCCCTCGATGCGGCAGTCGAGGCCGAGCAATCTCAACGCGCGTCGCATCAGGCAAGCCTGCCCCTCGTCGTCTTCGGCGACGATGATCCTCGGGCAGTCGGCAAACTTGGTCGGATCTCGCTCCATAGGCGATCAAGCCACGGCCGGTAGTTCCACGATCTCGAGAAACAGCCCTAGTCGCCGGAGTTTCTCGCCGAGGTTGACGATGTTGACGGGTTTCGAGACATAGCCATTCGCGCCCGATTGGTAGCAGCGATCGATCTCGGCCTGGGAGTCCGTCGAGGTCAGCATGATGACCGGGGTCTTGCGCAATCGGTCGTCGGATTTGATCCGCGCCAGGACTTCCATGCCGTCCATGCGCGGCATGTTGATGTCGAGCAGAACCAGGCGCGGCAGCGGTGGGGCTCCGTTGGACGATCCCTGTCCGTGCAGATAGTCAAGGGCCTCGACGCCGTCGGCGACACGGATGATCGGATTCAACAGATTCACCTTGCGCAGATTGCGCTCGATCAACTTGGCGTGGCCGTCGTTGTCTTCGACCAGCAGGATACTGATGGATTCATGCGGCTGCATTCTCGTGTACCTCCGTATTGACACTGCTGGCCTCGGACTCGGGCCAGGTGAAGTGGTCGCGCGGGCGAATGGTGATGGCGCGACGCTGAGCGCCAGGCAGTACGATACGATCGCCGGCAGCTCCGTGTTCTGGGCTACCAGTGCGCTGGTAGCCCAGCTCGCCGCCGACTGTGCGATTCGCTGTGCGTTCGCCGTGCCCGGCGGCAAAGTCGAGATCCAACGCGTCGGACGACGCTTCGATGTGGTTCGGAAGGATCATTCCCAACCATCTCAAAGCACGCAACATGCCACCTGTCCGGGCCTTGGATCCGAACCGGGTTGAGCCGATCCAACTTGCGATGCGCGCGTATGGCTGTCAGGCGCTATGCCATCGGCGGCACGAAACTGCCGGGTGCAAGCCGCAGGTGAGTCGAGAGCAGTCCTCAGACGAGATGGCTGCGCAGCATCCATGCATTCTTCTCATGGACATCGATGCGCCGCACCGCCAGGTCGGCACTCGCGGAATCCCCCGCTTTGTCGGCGTTTGCCACCACCCGCCGTGCGGCGACGCAGATCGCCTCCTGGTCGGCGGTCAACTCGCGCAACATCTCCTCGGCTGAGTGCTTGCCCCGCGCCTCCTTGATAGCCGCCAGTTCGCTGAACTCCGCAAAGCTGCCCGGGGCCGGCTCGCCGACGGCGCGAATGCGCTCGGCGATCTCATCGACGGCCAGCGCGAGTTCCGTGTACTGCTGCTCGAAGAGAGTGTGAAGGGTGTTGAACATTGGACCGGTCACGTTCCAGTGAAAGCCGTGCGTCTTGAGGTATACGACGTAGGTGTCGGCGAGCAGGCGAGCGAGATCGCCCGCGACGGATGCCTTCTTGCCTTTGGACTTGGCCATGGTTTCCTCCCTGTGGGCCGTTGTGCTCTGGCGGAGCGGGCGGCGCTGTCGTTGTGAGAGGGATGATAGGTCGGGTTGGATGATGGGGCAAATATGCTGATGCTATGATGTGAGTAGGTTAGAACCCACGCAGCCCCTGCCTTTGCCTACGAGCGAAGCGAGCCTCAGGCCCTACTTGCCCGCTGCCCGAGAGCGCTTCATATTGCCGCCGTGCAAAGACATGCGCCGATGATGTCCGCCAATCCGGTGGCCGCATGGCGCCGCTGGGTAAGGCGACTGGCTGGCGCCGTCGCGATTCTGTCGGGTTTTGCCGCGGGCGCCGGGCTCGTTTACGAACTGCAGGTTTCAGCACTGCAATCGCGGCTCTTCGCGCGCTATATCTCGCGCCTTTCGTACACGGTCGAGAAGGGGCCGAATTCGATCGCGCCACCGCCGTTCGCAGGGCCTTCGGACGAGCGTCTCGGCTACTCGCGTCTCGGCAAGTTTCGCGCACGGCTCGAGAAAGCGGGCTTCGGCATCACGGAACACGCGCGACTCTCGCCGGAGCTGATGCGCCTGATGGAGTGGCAGGTGGCACCGCCCTTTCCGGAGCCGGTCGACGAGGGGCTGTTTGTGCGCGGCGCCAACGGAACCACGCTGTATGATGCGCGTCGCGTCGAACGGGCCTTTCGCGACTTCGCCGATATTCCGCCGTTGATCACGCAGGCGCTGTTGTTCATCGAAAACAGGGAGCTCCTGGAAACGGCCGATCCGCGCCGCAACCCGGCGGTCGAATGGGATCGATTGGCCAAGGCCTCGCTTCTCTACGTAGGTTCGAAACTCGGCTTACCACTGTCGGTCGAGGGTGGCAGCACCCTGGCGATTCAACTGGAGAAGTTTCGGCATTCGCCCGGCGGCCGTACGGGCTCGCCGCAGGACAAGCTGCGTCAAATGACGGCGGCCAGCTTGAAGGCCTACCGGCATGGCCCGGATACGACCGAACGCCGCAAGGAGATCGTCGTCGAGTACCTCAATATGGTGCCTCTCGCCGCGGCGCCCGGTTACGGCGAGGTGTTCGGTTTGGGCAACGGATTGCACGCCTGGTTCGGACTCTCGTTTGCCGATATATGCCAAGCGCTGCGTCAAGATGGCCTCGGCCCGCAAGCGGTGCGGTCGTTCAAGCACGTCCTCACCCTCCTGGCGGCATTGCCGGCACCGAGTCACTACCTGGTGCGCGATCGCGCGGCTCTCGGACGCCGCGCCGACGCCTACGTGCGCCTGATGGCGGCGCGCGGTGGGCTCGATCCGGCATTTGCCGAGGCGGTGCTGCGCGAGAAGGTCGAATTCGTCGCCCGCGCGCCGATGCCGCCGGTACCCGATTTCGTGCAGCGCAAGGCCGCGACCGCCGTGCGGACGCGTCTAGCCGAGCTGCTGGGGATCGCCAGCTTCTATGAGCTCGACCTCTTGCGGTTGGAAGTCGACAGTACGATCGACGCCACCCTGCAGGCGGAAGTCGTCGCGTTCTTTCGCCAATTGGCGGACCCGAAGTTCGTCGCCGCCAAGGGATTGCGCGACGAGAACCTCTTGCGCGGGGTCGATGCCGGCTCGGTGTTGTACAGCCTGCTGATCTTCGAGCGCGCCGACGGACGCAATCTCCTTCGCGTTCAGGCCGACAATCTGGACCAGCCCTTCGACGTGAACCGCGGCGTCAAGCTCGAACTCGGCAGCACGGCCAAGTTGCGGACGTTGGCGCACTACCTGGAGGTCGTCGCCGAACTGCACGGGAATCTGTCGACGCTCGACTCGGCGCAGCTGCGCGAGCGTGCCGCCCAGGCTCGCGATCCGCTCACCGCCTGGACGGCCGAGACACTCGCGACGTCGTCGACGATCGATCTCGCGGCCCTGTTGGATCGCGCTATGCAGCGGCGTTATTCGGCAAGCCCCGGCGAATCGTTCTTCACCGGCAGTGGCCGGCACCACTTCAGCAATTTCGACGGCAAGGACAACGGCCGCATCATGCCCGTGCGCGAGGCGTTCACCCGTTCGGTCAATCTCGTCTTCATCCGGATGATGCGCGACCTGGTGCGGTATCACCAGGCGCGCCTGGGGTACGATGCCGACGCGGTGCTCGACGGCAGCGACGCGGAGCTGCGACAGGCGATGCTCGAGCAGATCGCGGAAGCGGAATCGACGTCGCAGCTGCGCCTTTCGTACGAGCGCTATCGCGATCTCCCCATCGAGGAGATGGTGGCGCGCCTGTTGGGCCGACGGGTGCGTTCGCCGCGCCACCTGACCATCTTGCACCGTGCCTGGCGGATCCCCGATCTACTAGGCATCGACCTCGCCGCGTGGTTGCGCGATCGCCAGGTCGCGGATGTTACCTCGACGAAGATCGAGCGCCTGACGCGTGCCTACTCGAATCCAGACTTCACGATCTCCGACTACGGATACCTGTTATCCCTGCATCCCCTCGATGTGTGGCTGACAGGCGAGCTGTTGCGTCAGCCGCAGCTGACCTGGGCGGATGTACTCGAGCGCAGCCGCGAGGCGCGGCAGGTGTCCTCGGGCTGGCTCTTCAAGACCCGCAATCGCCGCGCTCAGGACCGACGATTGCGGGTGCGCATCGAAGAGGATGCCTTCGAGCGCCTGACGCCCTACTGGCGGCGCCTGGGGTTCCCCTTCGAGCGCCTGGTGGCGAGCTACGCGACTTCGATCGGCAGTTCGGGCGATCGCCCGGCAGCGTTGGCGGATCTCGTCGGCATCATCGTCAACGGCGGCGTACGCCTGCCCGACGTCATGTTGCAGCGGCTGCGCTTCGCGGCGAAGACTCCGTACGAGTTGTCGTTCGAACCCTTGCCGCAATCCGGCGAGCAGGTGATGCATCCCGAGGTCGCCAGAGTCCTGCGCGAATCCCTGACCAGTGTCGTCGAGCAGGGGACGGCACGCCGCCTTTCGGGGGCGCTGAAGACGCGCGGCGGAGGGGCGCTCGCGGTCGGCGGCAAGACGGGTACCGGCGACAACCGGTTCTTCGGAATCGGCCCAAGCGGTAAGCGCGTGGCGATCACCAACCGCACGGCGACATTCGTGTTCTTCGTCGGCGATCGCTACTTCGGCGTCCTCACCGCGTTCGTTCCCGGCCGCGAGGCGAACCGCGCCAGTTACACCAGTGCCCTACCGGTGACGCTACTGCGTCTACTCTGGCCGTCGATCAGCGCCAGCCTGGACCCGGCTTGATCGCGTCGATCGCTGCGCTGCGAACCGCGAATCAGGCCCGGCGGTCGTGCAGGTAGAACACACCGAAACTCACCAGCAGAAGCGCCAGCGCGAGTAGTCCGAGTGACGACATGGCCGGAGCGGGCGCGATGCCCCCCGGGCTGCAGAGCGGCGCCAGTGAAATGTCGCTACAGGTAGCGTTCTCGAATTGATTCACCTGGCAGCCTGCTTTGAGGCAGACCGTTTCGCATGGACCGGTTGCGCCCAGGCAAACCGCGCCCTCGGCGTCGATTCCCATGGTTGTAGCGTTTTGCGAGCTGCAGTCGGCGCAGATGCAACATCCGATTTCGGAAGGGCCGGCGGCCACCTTGTCGCCGATCAGCGAGCCGGCCGAGAGAACGAGCGCTACCGCGAGCGCGAATATCATCATCCACTGTCTCATGTACGCTCCTCCACGAGGACTCCCATGGCAAAAAAACGGGCCGGAGTCCAGACTTGGCTATTGGGGAACTAGATTGACCACCCCGCGCCCATGCGGGACGAGGGGATTCCGGTGGTCAGGAATTCAGCTGGTCACGCAACCGCCTGCCTCAACCGCGTAGGTCGGCTACCACATCCGCCCAGTGGTCCGGATCTGGCGCGCGGTTGTGGGTCAGGCTGACGGCGTCGGCGATGCCCTCGAGACGATGGCGAATCAACCCGGCGATCGACTTGCGAGGGCCGACGACGGCGATGGTTTCGAGGATCTCGTCGTCGATGAGGTCGGCCATCGCCTCCCAACTCCCCACCTTGGAGAGGCGGTTGAGCTCGAGGTGAAGGTCCCCCCAGCCGTGGCAATCGAGAGTGGCTCGGTAGGCCGGTGTCGAACCGTAGAAGGCCAACTGCTTGCGCGCGGCGTGTTTCGACCGCTCGAACGCCGCCGCGTCGTCGGCGGTGACGACGAGGGTGGCGCAGATGATGTCGAGGTCGGCGCGGTCGCGGCCGCTTGTCTCGAGGCCGGCGCGCAGGGCCGGTAGCGTGTTCTCGAGCAGCGATTTCCGAGTGTTGAACGGATGCGCGATGAATCCGTCGGCGACCTCGCCGGCGACGGCGATCATCCGCGGCAGGAAGCCGCCGAGGAAGATCGGCGGCGGACCGAACGGATTCGGTCCCGGGTCGAAGGCCGGGATCATGATGGTGTGGGTGTAGAACTCGCCGCGAAATTGCAGTTCGGAGTTGCCCTGCCAACAGTCGAAGATCGCCTTGATGGCCATTACCAGCTCGCGCATGCGGGCCGCTGGCCTCGACCAGGTCATGCTGAATCGCTTCTCGATATGCGGCCGCACTTGCGACCCGAGACCGAGCAGGAATCGCCCTTCGCTGATCACCTGCATGCCGTGGGCGAGGTTGGCGAGGTTCATCGGGTTGCGCGCAAACGCGATGGCGATGGCGGTGCCGAGTCGCAGGGTCGATGTATGCTCGGCGGCCAATACCAGCGGCAGGAACGGGTCGAGCTTGGCTTCGAAGCTGAAGGCGCCGTCGTAGCCGATCGCTTCGAGATGGGGAAAAGCGGTCCGCGCGTGGCGCGGATCCTCCATCGGCGCCGTCGTATAGATCTTCACGCGGTCCTCGTCCGTGGCGTTGGCAGGGTCATAGCGGTCGCAGATGTCCGCTGTCCTCTAGTTGCAGCAGAAGCAACTGTTGCAGGAGCAGCTCCTTCGGCGTGTTGGGATGGGCGAGTCCAATCCGCTCGAGGTACGGCGCGGCGCGCTCTTCATCGGCGTTGTGCAGCACCGATCGGACGATGGCGCGCAGCAGCGACGCCGGCTCCTCCATCAAGGCTTTGATCTCGCGCAGGCTCCTGGCCAGGGCGATCTCGTCGTCGGTGAGGTCGGTGCCCATGGGAAACGCCGGAAAGAATCCGCGCTGCTGCCACGTCCTCATCTCGCCGGAGATCGCCTCGGGCGTATTGTTGCGCTGCTGCTCGGGGATGCGGTAGGCGCCGTCGATCTTGCCGGCCTGCACGGCACGCTCCAGCAGTGTTTCCTGGAAGCGCGAGTCGGTAATAGCGAGGAGCGCCTGGATGATCTCCTCGTCGCTCTTGCCGCGCAGGTCGGCAACGCCGTATTCGGTGACGACGATATCCCGCAGGTGCCGGGGAATCGTCGCGTGGCCGTATTGGAAGACGATGTTGGAGGCGACGTGGCGCCCGCCGCCGCGGGTCGCGCGCAGGCAGATGATCGAGCGCGCTTCCGGTAGCTCGTGGGCCTGGGCGACGAAGTTGTACTGGCCGCCGACGCCACTGACTACTTGTCCGTTCTCGAGTCCGTCAGAAACGACTGCGCCGGAGAGAGTCACCATCATGGCGGTGTTGGCGAAGCGCGCGTGACGTCGCTGAAGCGTCCGCAGTTCCGGGTCGTCGATGCGGTTGATGCGGCGCACGCTGTCCATGCCGATCTTCTCGGCCTCGGGCCGGGGCATCGAACGCAGTGCCTCGTAAAAGTCCGTCGGGCCGAGAAAGAAGGCGCCGTGCATGAAGATGCCGGCGCTCAGCTCGTCGCCGAGAAAGCGTAGGCAGCAGCCTTCGAAGTTGGCCGGTTGTCGCAGATCGGCGCCGATCGTCTCGCTGCCGAGGCGCAGGCGATCGCCTTCGAGTACGACCATCGGTTGCAAGACGCCGAAGCGCCGCAGGAACTCGACGTCGCGCTGCGTGAGAACCGGCGCGACGACTGCTTCATCGATGAGGGTACGCAGAGTATTGCCGTCGACATGGTTGTGAATCTTGCCGGCGTTGAGCAAACGCTGCAGCGCGGTGTCGTCGAATACCTCGCGTTTGAGGATGCCGGCTCGCCGCAAATGGAGGAAGCCGCTGACGAACATCTCGCTGCAGCCGTAGAGGCCTGTAGAGAACGGCTCCATGCCGCCGATCGAATTGGCCGTCTCCGCGTTCGTCCGCAGCGCGGCGGCGATGGCTCGATAATTGGCATTGTCGGTCTGCCGCAGGGTGCAAGCATACACTATGGCGTCGCCGAGAGAGCCGATGCCGATCTGTAGAGTGCCACCGTCCCTGATCAAGGTGCTGGCGTGCAGTCCGATTGCGAAGTCGGTCGGTGCGACCGGCGTGTGCGGCGTGGCGAACAACGTCGTGGCGTAAACCGGGTTGCGCACGATGCCGTGGAAAGTGGAGGGCTCGACGATGGCGCGGTTGTACATGAACGGCAGATCGGGGTGCACCTGAGCGAAGGCGACGAAGGTCCGACCTTCCGCCTCGAGCATCGGCAGCAGATCGAGCGAGACGTCGGTGTTGCAAGAGAAACTGAGAACGTTGCGGCCGTCGATCTCCTTCTCCGCCACCAGCTGGACCAGTACGTTGATGCCGCGATCGAGAAGATCGCGCGCGACGAACGTGTAGTTGCTCGAGATGTAACTGCGCTGCGCCGACTCTACGTTCTTCATCGAACCGGCGCGGAAGTAGAACTCGTGCACCCGAACGTTGGCGGGCAGCTCGCCGGCGCGGATCGCCCGCATGTAGTCCAGTTCGACGTAGTTGCCGAAGTGGCGTTCGATGAACGGCGCCAATAGGCGCTCCTCGATGTCGCTGCCCGGCTTGGGGACTTCCAGGGACAGCGCGGTGAAAATCGTCAGGTCGATCGACGAGTCGCTCACCGCCCGCCGGAAGAAAGCGTTCATCAGTTGGTTGGGCTTGCCGAGCCCGAGCGGCGCGCCCAGGACGATGCGCCGTCCTACGATCGCAATCGCGTGTTCGACGCACTCTTCCACCGTGGAGAAATCCAGGGGGCCGGATCGATCGAGTTCGTTATCGTTGGGCATGGGAAGAGAGCGGAGACTAGCGTCAATCGAGAAGACTCACCAAGTCAATCCCAGATGCAAATTACAAACTCCAGGCAACCTGCTATCTAGCAGTTTGGAATCTGGAATCTGGAATCCCGGCCTTGGCTATGACGCAGCCGATTTTGCGTAGCTGTGTCACCGCGTTCCTCTGAGCCTATGCCCACCGTTGGAGGGCTCGATTAGTGGGCGTCGAGATCGACGTCGCGTTCGATTTCCGCGAGCACCCGCAGGCGCTCGTCTTCTCCTCCGACGAGATCGGTCAACGTTCGCCTTACAAAATCGCGATCGAGGTCGCTTTGGTCCCATAGTACCGCTTCGACGTCGGCCAGATCCTTGCGACGAAAGAAGACCATCTTGAGGACCACGAGGTCCTCAGGCCCCAGAATCCAGATGGGGTGTCCCAGCAGGGATACCTGCCGTCGTCGTTCGGCGAGGCTCGCGTAGTATGGAATCGCGGGAACGAACACATCAACCCGAAGGCCGGAAACTCTGCCACGAAACTGGCCCTCTTGGACCGCCTGCTCGGCGAGAAAATCTTGTTCCGCGTCGGCGGAGAATCCGGCCGATGCGAGGACCTCGAGAATCAGCGGTAACTGGTTTCTCGGATCGACGAAAATGTTGATGTCGACATCAACTGTAGCTCTGGGGACGGCGTAGAAGCCGAGGGATAGGGCGCCGCCGATTGCGTACGAGACGTCTCGATCGTCAAGTACGTTTGCGAGAATCCGAGCAACTTGCAGCCCGGCCTACTTTTTCAACGGGCTGCTAGGCGTCGTATGTGCCGTCGGGTCGACTCGGGCAGCTGGTCGACCCGACGTAGGCGATCTTCTCGGTCGTCTGCATCCTGTAGCAACTGCATTGCTCCACGACAGGCGGCTTCGATCGCCGATGCACGTTCGTCCGTCGAGCGATTTCGCCAAGTCTCTGGGGCGAGAAGCTTTGGGAGGGAGGCCATGATGTTGACTGTAGTTGGACTAAACTAAGCAGGCAACAATGAACCGTTTCCCGAGTCGATGCGGGACTTGGTCTGCGGCAAGCCGATTCTATCAATGGATCTGTAAATGAAGGGCCCGGTATTGGCTGGGAACCCGGGATCGAGTCGCCGTTGCGGTTCGTGCCGTCGTCGCGGCCGCCCAGCCACCTCGAGGTCGCGCGGCTGTTGGCAGCGGTCCGGCGTCGAGTCATCCGGCTGGTGAGGAAGCACGGCATCGAACACGAAGCGGAGAAGGGGGAGGACGGCGAAGGGATCGACCCGCTGTTCGAGGAGCAGCCGGCACTGGCCACCATCCAGGGGACGTCGGTACTCGGGCGGGTGATGACGGAGCCAGCGCACATCAAGCACCGCTCGCCGGCGGCACATCCCCGGTCGGTCGTGGGGTGCTCGTCAACTCCAATAGATGCCGCAAACCATTGTAAGAGATGGGGTGGCAGGGGTTGACCATCTCGTCCCCCTCACCCTGACCCTCTCTGTGCCTGACGCTGCGCGACGAGAATGCGCCGCCTGTGCTGCTGACTACTCGACGACGACCCCGCGCCAGAAGGCGACGTGGTTGCGGATCTGTGCCGCGGCGTCTTTCGGCTCGGGGTAATACCAGGCCGCGTCGTTGTTGGTCTTGCCGTCGACGACGACGTCGTAGTAGCTCGCGGTCCCCTTCCACGAGCACACGGTATGGGTCGAGCTGTCGCGCAGGTACTCGTGCTTGACGCTGTCGATCGGGAAGTACTGGTTGCCCTCAACGACGACGCAGTGATTGCTTTCGGCGATCACTGCTCCATTCCAGGTTGCTTTCGGCATGTTCATCGCCTCCGTCGACTCAATCAGAGCACAGGCTCGCCGGAGGAGACAATTCCAAAGGCAGATTCCAAATTCCAGAGGCCAACGGTGTAGCACTCTGCCTGCTACGAGGGTCGGACCAACGCAAGCTATGGAAACAAGGAGACTTCGTAACGAATATGAGCCCGATTTATCGCCTGCGGCGCCTATTTCGGTATCGGAATTGCGGCCGTTCGGCTCATGCGCTTCACGAAGCACCCAGCCTCCGTCGATCGCCTCGATCTTTCGATGACGCCCGCACTTTCCAAGTGCTCCTGCACTCGTTGCACCACTGACGACGATGGCACCGCCACGTAGTGTGCCAGACTGGGCCGGGAATCGCCGCCGCCCAGATCGGCCACGGCGCAGCCCCGTCCTAAAGTGGACACATTTTCTGACTTGTTGTAGGCTCACCGCATGAAGACGATGGCAGCGGCAAAGTTCAAGGAGAAGTGCTTGGCAATACTGGATTCTGTCGACACGGAGGGGATCATCATCACGAAGCACGGCAAGCCGGTTGCGAAGTTGGTAGCGATCCAAGCGGAGTCCGACGCGATGATCGGCAAACTACGTGGTCGACTCCGGATCAAGGGCGATATCACCAGCACGGAGTTGCGCTGGGATGCTCAATCTTGACACACATGTTCTCTTGTATGCTCTCTCGGGCGAGCTGAAGCCCGCCGAAGAGAAGCTTCTTCGGGGCGACTCTTGGAGTATCTCGGCGATCGTTCTTTGGGAGATAACCAAGCTCGTTCAGCTCGATCGGATCGAACTCGAACTCGATAGCGCCGAAGTGAGAAGAACGCTCACTGCGATTCACACCTGGCCGATCACCCTCGATGTCTGTTGGGCAATCCGTGATCTCGACTTCCGCAGTGACCCGGCCGATGAATTGATCGCAGCGACCAGTGTGGTTCATCGAGTTCCGCTGGTCACAAGAGATCGCAAAATTCGGCGCTCGAAGCTGGTTCCCCTGGCGAAGTGATCGGAACACGCAACAGGTCTGACGACGAGAAGCGAGACGATCTCGCCCCTCACCTATCCACATCCACTGCAGTACTGCGCGAGGGACCTGCAAAGACACCCATGCGCAAGACCTGCAAGACCTGCAAACAAGACCTGCAAAGACACCCGTACGAGAGTCGTCCTCGCGATTGGCGCGGCGAGCGATGTTCTCGTTGAGGCAACGCATGTACCAACTCAAATCGCCCAGGCGCTGCCTCCACGACTCGATCAGCGGTGCTCGGTCGGCCCCCGTGGTAGCCGCTGAGAGACATTCGCATCCGGTGCCCGATAGCTGAAGGACAGCTGGTCTAGCAAGATTCAGCCATCAGCCATCAGCTGTCAGCTTGCCGCCGTCGCGTGTCATAGCGCGGTCCGACGCAGTCGAAGGGCGTTGCCGATCACCGATACGGAGCTGAGGCTCATGGCGGCGCTGGCGACCATAGGGTCGAGCAACAGTCCGTGGAACGGATACAGGACGCCCGCGGCAAGCGGCACTCCAAGCACGTTGTAGACGAAGGCAAAGAACAGGTTCTGGCGGATGTTGCGCATGGTCGCACGGCTCAGCTTCCGAGCCCGGGCGATGCCGCGCAGATCGCCGTGGAGCAAGGTGACCCCGGCGCTCTCGATCGCCACGTCGGTGCCCGTGGCCATAGCGATTCCGACATGTGCTTGCGCCAGCGCGGGAGCGTCATTGACGCCGTCGCCAGCCATGGCAACCACATGTCCACGATTCTGATAGCGCTCGACGATGGCGGCCTTTTCCGCCGGCGAGACTTCGGCGATGACCTCGTCGATGCCCAATGCCCGGCCGACGGAATCGCCGACGGCCCGATTGTCGCCGGTCAGCATAATGATCCGCACCCCATCCTCGCGTAATCGCTGCACGGCCTCCGGAGTGGAGGCTTTGATCGGATCGGCAGCCCCGATCACACCCGCGGCACGGCCATCGACTGAGACCGCGATCACCGTCCGCCCGGCGTCCTGCTGCCGCGCCACCGCGCGCACAAGGTCGTCCTGCCCTGCTGCTGATGCGGCGACGAACGCGAGTCGCCCCGCTCGTATACGTCTGCCGTCGACGATCCCGCTGACCCCTAGCCCGGCCGCCGCATGAAAGCCGCCGACCGCGGCCAGCTCGATTCGTTTCTCTCGCGCCGCCCGCAGCAGCGCCGCTGCCAGCGGGTGTTCACTGCCGCGCTCGACGCTGGCGGCGTAGCGAAGCACCGCGGTCGAATCGAAGCCGTTGACCGTTTCTACGTCCGTCACCACCGGCCGGCCCTCGGTGAGCGTGCCGGTCTTGTCGACGATCAACGTGTCCACCTTCTCGAGTGTCTCCAGCGCCTCGGCGTTCTTGATCAGCAAGCCGGCTGTCGCGCCGCGTCCAGTGCCGACCATGATGGACATCGGCGTCGCCAGTCCGAGCGCGCACGGGCAGGCGATGATCAATACAGCGACCGCATTGACGAGCGCGTAGGCGACGCGCGGGCTCGGCCCGATCCACAACCACAAACTGAAGGTCAGAACCGCCACCGCCAGGACCGCCGGCACGAAGTAGCCGGAGACCTTATCGGCGAGCCTCTGGATGGGCGCCCGGCTGCGCTGCGCTTCCGTCACCAAGCGAACGATCTGTGCCAGCAGAGTGTCCGAGCCGACCCGCTCGGCGCGCAGGATGAAGCTGCCGGCGCCGTTGATCGTCCCGCCGGTCACACGTGCGTCGACGGACTTTTCGACCGGGACCGACTCGCCGGTCACCATCGACTCGTCGATCGAACTGTGGCCTTCGACCACGACACCGTCGACGGGAACCTTCTCGCCCGGGCGAACTCGCAATCGATCTCCGGGATGCACCTGATCGACCGCTATGTCGACTTCGGCTCCGCTCGCGTCGACGCGCCGGGCGATCTTGGGAGCTAGGCTCAACAAGGCGCGGATTGCCGTACTGGCGTGACTGCGTGCCCGAAGCTCGAGCACCTGGCCCAGAAGGACCAGCACGGTGATCACGGCCGCGGACTCGAAATACACGGCGATGCCACCATCGTGCCCACGCAGGTGGACTGGGAAGAGGTGCGGCAGCAGGGTCGCCGCGACGCTGTATGCGTAGGCGGCGCCGATGCCGAGAGCGACCAACGTGAACATGTTCAGACGGCGGTGCACCAGCGACATCCATGCCCGCTCGAAGAACGGCCATCCGGCCCACAGCACGACCGGCGTCGACAGCGTCATCTGAATCCAACGCATCTCCACAGTTCCGAGCCAATGCTCGAGCGGTCGGCCCGGCAGCATGTCGCTCATCGCCAGGAGGAAGACGGGAAGGGCAAGCGCCGCACCAGCCCAGAAGCGCCGGGACATGTCGGCAAGCTCAGGGTTGTCGGCCCCGGTGGCGTCGACCTCGACCGGTTCCAGCGCCATGCCGCACATGGGACAGCTCCCCGGCCCGATCTGGCGAATCTCTGGATGCATCGGACAGGTGTATTCGCTGCCTGGGGCTGTTGGCTCCGGGCTCGGCGTCCCCAGATAGATCCGCGGATCGGCGTTGAACTTGTCGTGACAGCGCGGATTGCAGAATGCGTAGGTCTGGCTCTCGTGGGTCGCCGTGCCACCCTTCGCGTGCCGCGGATCGACCTGCATTCCGCAGACGGGATCGGTCCAACGCTCGGCGGTGTCAGAAGTAGAACTATGGAAATGGTTCATGGCTGTCTTCTCCTTTGTACGATAGACGCAACCCCGCGAGCGGGATTACACCTGTCGATCAGCGCGCGGGGCGCGCATCTCTACCGATTCCGTCGGCTCGCAGCTGCGCGGCCGTTGCCGGACCCGCCACGGTTCCCGGCGGGTGCCGATACCAGCCCGTCGCGCCGGCCGCCGTCGGATCCTCACGCACCTTGAGCACGGTGAACATGCCGCCCATGTCGATGTACGAGAAGGGCCCGGCGCCTCCCTTCATCGGTAAGGAGTTAGGTGGTACCGGCATCTGCATCTCGCCCATCGAACCCATGCCGGTGGCGCCCATCGACATGTACTCGGGCAACAGTCGCCGCATGCGGCGATCGACCGCCGTCATGTCCGCACCAAGGACAGGCGGCAGATCATGGCCCATCTGCATCATTACGTGATGCGTCATATGGCAGTGTATCGCCCAGTCACCGTTCTCCGGGGCCTCGAACTCGATGACGCGGGTGCTACCAACGGGTACCAGGACGGTCGTGTCCGGCCGCTGCGCGGACACGGGGACGTAGCCGCCGTCGGTTGCCGTCACGTGGAACCTCAGGCCGTGCAGATGGATGGGGTGGTGGTCCATCGGGCCGAGATTGCCGAGGCGGATCCGAACGCGCTTGCCGCGTCCGACCACGAGAGGGGCTGTCGCAGGGAATGCTTTGCTGTTGAAAGTAAGAACATTGAAATCGCTCATGGCATTCGGATCGGGCCTTCGCGCGCCGGCCTCGAGCTTCCATTCGTGAGTCATCAGGGCGAAGTCGTGATCCGCCCGTGGCCCAACGGGTTGGCGCGGGTGCACGATCAGCATTCCCACCATGCCGAGAGCGATCTGGGTCATCTCGTCGAAGTGGGGGTGGTACATGAAGGTGCCGGCGTCGTGGAGAGTGAACTCGTAGACGAACGTCTGACCTGTCGGGATCGGACGCTGGGTCAGGCCGGCGACTCCGTCCATGCCGTTCGGGAGGATGACACCGTGCCAGTGGACCGTCGTGGGTTCGGGAAGCCGGTTGGTCACGTAGATCCGAACTCGGTCGCCCTCGACGGCTTCGATGGTTGGGCCGGGCGTACTCCCGTTGTATCCCCAGCACTCGGCTTCCATCCCCGGCGCGAACTCATGGCGCACCGGCTCGGCGATCAGATGGCCTACCTTGACGCCATCGACCAGCCGCCACGGCAGGGTCGAGCCGTTCGGCGTCACCACCGGCACATGCCCAACGTCGTCGGAACCGCGCGGATCCGCGACGGCGCCCTTCGTGTCGCCACTCGCGGTTGACGCGAGACCGCGAGCGCCATGTAACAACAGCGAACCCGCTGCCGCACCACCTACCAGGAACGATCGTCGATCCATCTCAGTGACCTCCTTCATCTGCAACGGCAGTCCATGCCGCCGGGTTGGCGGAGCGACGGGTTGTCGCGACGCGTTTGCCTGCGAGCAGCGCATCGACCGCGGCCGTCGCTGTCCAGAAATCACGCAGGCGGTCGATGTAACCGAGTTGGTCGTCCAACTGCGCTCTGCGGGCCTCGAGCAGCGTGAACACCCCCACCTGCATGGCGTTGTACTGGAGGAGCGTCTGCTCCATCACCGCGCGCCGCGCGGGGGTGATCACCTGTTCGTACTGGCGAGCGCGTGCGTGTGCGGACACCAGGCGATTGCGCGCTTCACGCGCGGCGGAGCGAATCTCGACCGCCAGCGCGTGGTAATCGTGTCGCAAGGAGTCGAACTCCGCCTCATACGCTCGAGTCTGCCCCTGCTTTCGATCAAATAGCGGGACGCTAATGCTGGCGCCGCCACCGAATCGCCATCCGCTCTCCTGCCTCTCCTCTTCGGGGTTGCCGGACAGGGAATGGAAGTCGACGGTGATCTCGGGCAGCCAACCTTGGACGCGCGAGAGGCCGGTTCGGCGCGCCAAGCCTTCGAGGCGGCGTCGTATCGTTTCCAGCTCCAGACTCGCCTCCAAAGCGCGGGTCTCGATTTCGACCAGCGGTGGAGTGTCTTCGGGCGCCGGCGGCAGATCCGCGGCGCGGCGCCACGTCGTCGCCTCGCCGTGCAAGCCGAGTAGCCGCTGCAGTTGCTCGCGCTGCTCCTCGACTGCGAGCTCGATCTCGGCGACGGTGACGCGCGCACTCTCGTAGGCGGCGATCTGAGTCGAGGCCTCGAGCGCGGGGATATTTCCGGCGTTCAGCAAAGCCGCTGCAGCATCGCGGCTGGTAGCGAACGCCTCGAGGGACTGCCGCGCGACGATCAACCGCTGCTCGGCCGCCTGGAAATCGTAGAACTCGGCGCGTACGTCGTAGCCCAGCTGGAGAACCGCCGCCGCTGCCTCTAGCCGTGCGGCATCGCGTTCGGCGGCGGCAACCCGCGCTTTCAGCGGCGCCAGTACCAGCGACGTCAAGTCGTACTCGAGGCGCAGCTCGACCATGGAATTGCGTTCGGGGAGTAGCTCCGCCTCGAACGTCGGATTGGCAATCCGTCCCGCTTGGATCAACCGGCCCTCGTACGCTCCCAAGTCGCGAAGTCGCCCATGGATCCGCCCGTTGTTGAGCAGAGCGATCCGCACCGCGGCGTCCGCGTCGAGCGGACGCTCGAGGAGGTGTGCCACCTCCCCACGAATGTGACGGTCGTCGGTGACGCCAGCGGCGAGACGATCGACTTCGACGAGGGCTTCAACCGCTGGGACATCGACGGCCGGCGCCGGCGAGGCACCGTTCGTCAACAACAGTCCCAATCCGATCGCCGCAAGCATGCTGCCCGCGACTCGCTCAGTGGACATGACGCCCGCCGGAATGATGGTGGTGCTCGTGGGGTGTCTCGGCCGGCGGGGGTGTTTCGGGCGCCAAAGCGTCGGTGACTACTGCCATTGGTGCGGCGCTGGCATGTCGCGACAGCGGCGAATCGGGTGGGAAGTCTTGCGGTACCTCGCGTGTAGCGCAGCCGGTCATCAGGATCGCCGCGGCGGCGATACCGGTGAGTTGGACCGACCAGTGGAAAGATCTCTTGCTCATTCTGTTGGCCCTCCTTGGTGCCAGCCAACAGACGCAGTGGGGGCGAGCGCATTACACCCCGGGCGAATACGAGGCGGGCACAGTTCGCGAGGCGCTTGCCCTCGGCGCTCGAACGCGGCATGCGTGGCCCATGAGCCGCGAGGAAACGCCGGAGGTAACGTCCGTGCCAGCCCACGTGATCGAGACCTTGGTCTCGAACCACCGGCAGTTTCTCGCCTTTTTGGAACGCCGCGTCGGCAGCCGCGCCGCCGCGGAGGACATCCTGCACAACGCCTTCGTGCGAGGCATCCAGAAGGGCGCCGCGTTGCGCGAAGAAGACTCCGCAGTCGCTTGGTTCTACCAGACCCTTCGCAATGCGGTCATTGATTACCACCGCCGCCATGCGGCGACCGGGCGGCAGCTCGACCGGTTTGCCGCCGAGATGGCGACCCAATCGCAGGCGGACGCGGAGATCCACGGTGAGATCTGCCGTTGCGTCGGCCAGCTCGCCGAGACCCTCAAGCCGGAGTACGCCCGGGCCCTCCAGCGGATCGAGATCGAGGGGATGGCGGTGAAGGACTTTGCCTCGGAGTCGGGAATCTCGCCCAGCAACGCGGCGGTGCGGGTCTTCCGCGCCCGCCAGGCGCTACGCCGGCAGGTCGCGCGGGCGTGTGGAACGTGCGCCGAACACGGCTGCCTGGACTGCAGCTGCAAAAAGGCGTGTCGAACCGACTAGCGGATGATTCCCCTTTGTAGCTTGGTGTCTTGGCGCCTGGCGGTTGAACCCTTCCGCAACCGAGGTTCAACCCTCTCATGGTGATCCTGTTGGGTCGGACCAATGTAAGATACCGAAACCGTAGAGTTGAAGTCGGCTGCGAGCATCCCTTAGGCGGTTAGATCGGCAATTTTGCCCCTCAAGGTGGGCATTTAGTGTAACCGAGAACCTGCACCGACCTTGGCGACGAAGACTTCGTACCGCGCGACTCCGCCGTTCGTCATAGGGCCCGTTCCGCACCCGAAATCGCGACTCTGACCCCGATATCCGCCTGCCAACCAGCACAAAGCTGAGCGATTCTACTACATTGCGCTGGTCCGACCCCACGCAACCACAAAATTGGAGGCGACCCCGCGTTCTTGTTTGTTGATCCCACCGGATGGAAAGGGGCAGCGATGTCACATATCGCGCCTCTCGCGCGACAGCAGCGGCGAGATGTGATGGTCAACTTGATGTTCGACCACATCAACCGTTTCAAGGATGATCCTCGAGCAATTCTGAGTGCGCAGATTCGCGACTTCTTTGGTTCGACGGAAGAAAATGACTATCGGCCGGGGATGGACGAGCGTGAGCTGCTCCGCTTCTATCGCCAACAACTTAAGAAGGCCTGCGGTCTTGAATTCGCGTTGGACTTGGCTATCCGTCACCCCGTTCACGATCGGACAAAGCTTCGCCTGGTCGTCGGCGGGAACAATTTTGAGGTTGTCCGCCTGTTTCGCAATGTCGAGCGGCAGGTGCTCGGCGGCGAAGCGCGCGAGGTCCATGCTGCGGCAAAAGAGCGGAGTAAGGCGGCCCGCACTGGCCAACCGTCACTGCCGGGACTTGAACACCCAGGTGGTCACCTTGCCTATCGACAGCGAGACAAGTCGGTCTCGATGAGGTGCGGGAGCGTCTTCTACGGTTGCTGGAAAGATATCCCGAGTACGGGGACCTTTGGCCAAGGGTTCTCGAGTACTGCCACATCACAGCGACGGAGCTGAAGGCTTTCCTGCTGGAACTGAAGCGAGAAGGTGCGATCGAGATCTCGAACTGGGAAAAAGGCGAGCGGGCGGTGAAGGACAAGCAACTGCTGCGTGCCTCGCGTGGATCGTGACGGAGAGCAGCGGCTGGCTGGGAGAACAGAGTCCGGCAGTTATGGCGCGCTTGAGCGGAGGTCGCAAACCGGGATCGCGGGTGCGTCGCGGCGGGCTTTGTCGGTTGCGGTGTCGAGATCGCAGAGCGGCGTGTAGGCAATCCGGTCGGGATCGATTCCGAGCTGCGCGGCGTCTGGACCGTCGAGGCGTTCGATCAAGGCCTTCGACGCAAGCATCCGTCCGCCCGCTGCGCACGCTTCGATACGCGCTGCTTCGTTCACTTCATCGCCGAGAGCAGTGACCTCGGTCCGGCCGACCGTGGAGATGCTGCCGATGTAAAGCGTCGCGCCCCAATGCAAACCAGCACGCACGGTCACATTTGACGCAGGCAGGTCGTGACGCTCCGCAACCTCGAACATCGACGCTTGCAACGATCTTGTGGCTGCGATGCAGTCGCGGGCGGCCGCTGACTCTGACCCCGACGTTTCTGCGACAAAGAACGCGGCGACGCCGTCGCCGATATGTCGCCCAACCAATCCACCCGCACCGATGACACACTCATCTGCGGCCCGAGTCATCCGCCGAACGAGCGTGAAGTACGCCGAGGTGGACATCCGTTTAGACAACTGTGCCGAACCTTCAAGATCGACAAACAACACGGCAGCCGGGCGGCGAGCAAGCTTCGACAGTGTGTGCATCCGATGAAGGTGCTCAATATCCGCGGCCGCGGTGAGCAACGCAATGGTGCTCATTCCGACGCGGGGTTTGACGACGAACAATGTCCCGACGACCTCGCCGTTCGCATCCCGGACTCGCAACACCGCCTGGGACACACCAATCTTGTCCCCGTGATATAAGGTCGGAATCGCCCAAGCTGTCGCCGTTGCGTCACTCGGTTCGAGATCATCGACGACGTCGCGAAGTGCGGGATGCAGCATCTCGCGCAGCCCATCTCGATCGACGCCGAGATCAACGAGCATCCAACCACCCATGCGCCGAACCGCTTCCCGGTTCTGCTCCACGCCGCCATCACTCGGGCCATACAGGTCAACGGCACGTGGACCGAAGTGAAACGCGTCGCTGACGAGGCCACTGGATACGGCAGCTTGTTCTGCGGTCTCAGCGACGATGCGCCACTGAGTATCGTATGCCGTTGCCCAATACCCGGCATCGCCGAGAGCCGCCATCGCCTCAGCCAGCTCAGGCGCAACGCCCAATCGACGTCCCCCCTTATCAGCCGCCCGCACCTGCGTATATTGCCCGTTTTTGGACGTGAGGGCGAGCGACCGGACCGCGTGCCCTAGGTGTAGTGGCGATGTATCCGTTCACGAGCTTCCTCCTGCAATACACGAGTCCGACGCTCGGAACCCGGAGGAACACTCGGTAGATCACGATCACGCAGGACTGTCCGGATAATAAACGGTGTAACTGGGTTTGGCGATTGTCATTGGTCGTTGGTGAGGATGCGGCCCAGCCCATGGCCAGTGGGACAGGGGGCGAGCGGATCTGGAAGGAAGATCTCGATGGCACGGTCACAGGCGTGGATCCGCGCCGAACAAACCATCGATCGGGATAAGGCTTCACGGAGGATAGATGCGCGGCACGGTAGAGAGGAACCCGAAGACCATGAGGTGTTTGAGCGCGGGTGCCGAGGGCCTGTTCGAAGAGCCCCGAGTGATGATCAAATCGAAAACCAAGGACGGATCGCAACGCCCTTGTAGTTTGCGGATTTGTCGACGGTGCAGATGACCTCGCCCATGCCCGCCTTCGGCGGCTTTACGCCCGCTTCGGATTGCAGTGCGTTGAACGTCTCGAGCGCCTCGACGAAGGCGGGTGAAAACGTTGCCGAGAGCTTGATCTCTATGGGATAGAGCCACGCGCCGCGTTCTTCGAGGACGTCGACCTCGAGCCCGCGGCGATCCCTGAAGAAGTAGAAGCGTGGTGTTTCACCCTCGTTGAAGCGCAGCTTCAGGAGCTCGGAAACGACGAAGTTCTCGAAGATGGCGCCTCGCAGCGGATGGGTATCGAGCTGTGCGGCCGCTTCGATGCCAAGCAGATGGCACAAGAGTCCCGTATCGTAGAAGTAGAGCTTCGGCGTTTTGACGACACGCTTGTTGAAGTTTTGATGATGCGGGGACAGCGTCATGCAGACGAAGGTCGTGCGCAACGCTGAGAACCAGGCCTTGGCCGTCGGTTGGCTGACGCCGGCTTCGTTTCCTAGGCTCGAGAAATTGAGGAGCTGTCCAGCGCGTCCCGCGCACAGACGAACGAAGCGTTCGAACGCATCCAGGTTCGTGATCTGTGTCATCGAGCGCACATCGCGCTCGACGTACAGATTGAAGTAGTCCTTGTACCAATGGCGAGCTTCCAGGTCGCGCTGATAGATCGCTGGATAACCCCCAGCCAGCAGCACCGAGTTGAGCGAGCGCGGCGCGCCTTCGTGCGCGATGATCTCGCGTTGTGATAGCGGCAACAGTTCGAAGACTCGGGTTCTACCGGCCAGGGACTGCCCGACATGGTGCATCAGTTGCAGATTGTGGGAGCCGGTCAGCACGAAGCGGCGCTGATTGCCCGGATCATCGATCAACGTCTGCAGGTAGGACGTGAGCTCGGGGACGCGCTGGATTTCATCGAGGATGAGCGAGCGCGAGCTGCCTTGCAGTAACCCCCGTGGGTCGTCTCGGGCGAACGCGCGGCGGTCGGGATCCTCCAGCGAGATGTATTCGAAATCGGGAAAGGTCAGCCGAGCCAGCGTGGTCTTGCCGGATTGGCGCGGCCCGATCAGCGTCAGAGCGGGATACTTGGTGAAGCTCTGCTCCAAAAGCGGCCCGAGCGTGCGTGGGTACATGATTCGGAGATAGTACGGCTCAACAATCTTGGCAAATCCAAAATCGGAATTTGAATTTGCCCCACCCGCGCCGCAGGATCGGTTTACGTAACTCCAAACGACCGGCCGATCTGGCGCTATCGCCTCACGTGGTTGCGAATCTGTGCCGCGGTGTCTTTGGGCTCGGGGAAATACCAGGCGGCGTCGTTGTTGGTCTTGCCGTCGACGACGACGTCATAGTAGCTCGCGGTCCCCTTCCACGAGCACACGGTATGGGTCGAGCTGTCGCGCAGGTACTCGCGCTTGACGCTGTCGATCGGAAAGTACTGGTTGCCTTCGACGACGGAGCAGTGATCGCTTTCGGCGATCACTGCTCCGTTCCAAGTTGCTTTCGGCATGTACCATCGCCTCCGTCGTACTCAAGACAAGCAACTCCAGAGGCAAATTCCAAATTCCAAAGGCCGGACTAAACAATTCCAAAGGCAGATTCCAAATTCCAAAACCCAGCTGACAAGCGTTTTGGAATCTGGAATCTGGAATCTGGAATTTTTTCGCGCAGCGAAAGAGACGGAGGGGGCGAGATTCGAACTCGCGGACGGTTTCCCGTCACCGGTTTTCAAGACCGGCGCCTTAAACCGGGCTCGGCCACCCCTCCGGTGGGCCCACTCAAAACCGCCGCCACCCGGGATGCAAGGGGGGCGCTCAGCCGAAGGAGGAGCCTCCGACGCATCAGAAGACTGCCATCCAGGCGAAAACCGTGAGCAGGGCGAGGCTGACGAGGCCGACGATGGTGGCCGCCAAGCGGGCCCGGCTGGCGGCAGGAAAGTAGAGGCGGTCACAGTAGCGGCAGGGGCTCGGCAGCCAACCCTCGGGAATCGGGCTGGTCCGTCCGCAGAAGTCACAGCGCGCGCCATTCGTCGTTGGCGATTTCTTGTGATGAGCCACCATGAAACAGGGCCGAGTCGAAGATCCGAGTATTGTCCCTCGAGCCGGTAGCGGCAAGCTTTTTACCGTTGGGCGCTTTGCGCCTTGACGTGCGCGGCTCAGGTCATGAGTATGGCGTCGACGCGCATCGAGGACACGGGAGGTGTGGAATGGGGAGAGGGATGTTGCGGAGTGCGGTCGTACTGGCGGTGCTCTTCCTTGCCGAAGGCGTGCTGGCCGAACCCTACCTGGCGTTGCGCAGCGGCGTGAAATGCAGCGCCTGCCACGTCAACGTCACCGGTGGCGGCATGCGTTCGAGCTTCGTTTCGGCACATTCGCGCGACATTTTGAAGTATCCGAACTGGTTCGACGAACTGACCAAGCCGGTGGAGTCGTTCGACGGGTCGATCAACGACTACATCGCGATCGGGGCCGATTTGCGGGCCAACGCGGCGTTGCTCTTTCAGGACAATCCGCAGAACGGCCGCGTCAGCAACAACCAGGCGTTTCGCGGCAGGCTCGACGAGTTCGACGTCGACGTCGAGCAGGCGGTGACCTACTTGAACGCCACGGTCATTCCCGACTTGCTCGAGTTCTACGTCGACCTCCGGCTAGCGCCGACGACCGACGCCCGCGAGGCTTGGGGGATGCTCTATCTGCCGAAGGATTTCTTCATCAAAGCCGGTCGCATGTTCCTGCCCTACGGTCTGCAGATTCAGGACGACGAGTCGTTCATCCGCGGTGGCCGCAACGGTTCGGCCAATACCGGTTTCAACTTCGATCTGCGGCAGGCGGCGTTCGAACTCGGCTGGGCCTCGGGGCCGTGGACGGTCGTCGGCGCGCTGTCCGAAGGGGCCGGAAGTCGTGACGCGCAGGTCACGGCGAGTGCCTCGGGGCTTTTCCGCGACGTGCCGCTGGTCGACAGCGTCCTCATCGGCGCTTCGGGAAACCGCAACGGCGGCAGTGAGGAGACGTTTCAGTTCGCCGGCTTCGGTGGCTTTTCGATCGGTCGCTTCGTCTACCTCGGTGAGATCGACTTCATCGATCGCCGCGTCATCTCGTCGTTCGATCCGATGGCTGGGAAGGATCATCGCGGAGGATTCATCCACTACAGCGAAGCCAACTATCTTCTGTTCGATTGGCTGAATCTCAAGCTGGCCTTCGATTACGCCGACTTCGACGGCAACCTGAGCGACCGCGCCGACGACTCGGAGAATCGCGTCAGCGTCGGCCTCGAGCCGTTTCTCGCCCGCTTCTTGCAGACTCGAATCTTCTACCGCGTCGCCAACGGTATCGAGTCCAACCCGAGCCACAACCAGAGCATCTTGAGCGCCGAGGTACACCTTTTCTTTTGAGGAAAAGGTCCTGATTGCGGCGCTCAGCGCGCGTTGGATTGTCGCGTCGGCTTGTTTGTTCGCTGTTCAGGGGCTTTAATCGAGGCATCCTGGCGCGGGCATCATGCGCCTCGCGCGTGCGCCTACGCCGTGCGCCCTGCGACTGCGTTCCGTCACTGCTCTGAACGGAAAGGTTCGATTGCGATGCGAAATCCCTGGAACCGGAACGGTGTCCGGACGTGGTTGGTCACGATCGGCGTCGTCGCGGCTTTCCTTCTGGATACCTCCAGCGTCCTGACGATAGCGGTCGGCACGGCGCTGCTGCTGTCGAGCATGACGATACAGTTCTGGTCGAAGGGGTATTTGCACCAAGACCGGGAAGTGACGCAGGCGGGACCTTATCGATTCGTGCGGCATCCGTTTTACTTCGGAAACCTACTGCTCGATGCGGGTATCGTGCTGATGAGCGGCTTCTGGCCTTTGATCTTGGCATGGCCGGTGTGGTGGTTTGCCATCTACATTCCGGTCATGCGCGGCGAGGAGGCAACGCTCGAATCGCTCTTCGGCGATCGCTACGCCGATTACAAGGCCAGGGTACCGATGTTCTTGCCGCTGCGGTGGCCGTTGCCGCTGCGCCCTGCTTCGTTTGACTGGAGTGGGCACAACATCCTCGGGGCAGAGGTGCCGCGCGCGATTCGCTACTTGAGCTACCCGTTGCTGTTCTTACTGGCGGCGCGGGCTTCGCCGAGCGAACTGCTCGATCTCGGCGCGTTTGCCGCGCGGCACTTGCTCCTCATCGCCAGTATCGCCGCCGTCACGTTGACCAGTTGGGTCTGGAAGCGGCACTTCCGCTCCGCTCAGTCGCTGCTGCCTGCGTTGGCGCTGCGACCCTCGAGCAGGCTCGCCTTTCTGCTGTTGGTGATCGCGTTCGGCGGCACCTTGGACACTCTGGATGCGTATACTGCTTCGTGGCGGGTCTGGTTGCCGGGGCCGTTCTTGTTGGCGATCTCCGTCTACTCGTCACGGCGAAGGGCAATTGCCTACGCCTATCTCGCCGAAGCTACGCTGGCGATCTCCATGGCGTTTCTCTTCGAGCTGCCGTGGTTGTCGGTGCTTTTGGTGCCGCTTTATCTGGCGTTGACGCTCGATGCGCGTCTGCCTGTCAACGCGAGCGCTGTCGCTCCGCTGTGGAGATCCCTACCGGCGGGGAGCTACCTGGTCCTGGTAAGCATCGGCATAGCGACCGTGGTCGCGGCGGACATGTTTGGTCCCTGATCACGACCAACGCGGCGGGTTTGGCCGCCGCGGGTGTTCACAATCCCTCGATCCAGGCTCTTACCAACGCGATCTGCTCTTCGGTCAGCGGATCGCCGATGAGTGGCATGGGAAAGCCCTGATCGGCGGTGGGGTTGGTGATCTTGACGTAGACGAAGCTGTTCTCGGCATTGCCGGGATCGACCAGCAGCATGCCGGCATTCGCCGCCGCCACCGTAACCGGCACGACGCCGACCAACTCGTCGAAGGAGCGACCGTCTTCGAGGTTGAGCTGGACCGAGGGGAAGTCGCCGCTGTGGCAGAACTGAATGGCGCAGCTGGGCGAGAACACCGCTGCCTGTACCTGCTCGAGGGATACCGTCGGCAGCGGCGTTGGCTCGGCCGGCGTATTGGTTGGCGCCGCTTCGGTGGCGGTCGCGGTCTGCTCGGCAGCGGTCGCGGTGGAGGCCGCCGTTTCTGCCGGCGTGGCGGTCGGTGTTTCCGGCAGAGGC
>JBGTMF010000145.1:0-6796 GCA_041743795.1 Thermodesulfobacteriota bacterium
GCCGGTGGCGCGCTCCCAGACGACGACCGTCGCGCGCTGCGTGGCGACGCCGATCGCGGCCAACTGATCGGCACGCAGCGCTGTCTCACGCAGGGCGCGGCGCACCACTGCCATCGTCTGGTGCCAGAGATGCTGCGGATCCTGCTCCATCCAGCCGGGGCGCGGATAGGACGACTCGATCTCTTCGTAGGCGCCGCCGAGGAGCCGGCTGTTCTCGTCGAAAATCAGTGCGCGGACGCCGGTGGTACCCTCGTCGATCGCCAGTACGTTCACGTGCGACCCCGACCGTTCAGGCTTTCTCATCGGGCGGCAGCAGCGCGCCGGGATTGAGGATGCCCTTTGGGTCGAGAGCCCGTTTGACCGCCCACATCACATCGATACCGGCGCCGTGCTCGGCGCGCATCCAGGGCACCCGGAGGCGTCCGATTCCGTGGTGATGCGAGATCGAACCGCCGGCGCGAACGGTGGCATTCATCGCCCGGCTCCAACATTCGAGGTAGATCGCCTCCGCGTCGGACGGGTCTTTCGGCTGCGCGACGAAGGTGAAGTAGATGTTGGTTCCCTGCGCGTACGAGTGCGAACTGTGGCCCGAAACGAGTAGCAGACTCTCGACACCGCCCACCGCGGCAATCACTTCGCGGTACAGTTCGGCGATGTGGGACCAGTCCGCCGTTACCTCGATGGTGTCGACGACGAAACCCCTGGCGACGAGGTCGGCCAAGCTCGGGACATTGTTGCGCTCACCCAACCAGTGCTCGACCGGCGCGTCACCGGCCTCCGTCGCCTGCAGGGACAAGCAGATCTCGCGACACGACTCGGCCTCGACGTTGGCCAGCGCCGCCGGTCCCTCGCTCAGCAGCAAGAGAAAGCACGCATCCGCGTCCGCCCATTCACCGAAGTGGCGAGCCGTCTCGTGCGCGTCGTAGAGGCGCAGCACCGGCGGTCGCCAACCCGCCCGCACGATGTGGCGGATCGCCTCCAGGCCACTTTCGAAGTCGGCGAAGGCGAATGACCGCAAGCGACGACTTTCCGGCAACGGGAAGATTCGCACCGTCAGCTCGGCGACGACGCCGAGGGTTCCCTCGGAACCGAGAAAGAGGTGTCGCAGATCGGGGCCAGCCGAGCGCCGCGGCGACGGTTGGATCGAGATACGCTCGCCGCCGGCCAGGATCACTTCGAGGCCGAGCAACATGTCTTCGATCGATCCGTAACGCGTGGAGAACTGACCCGCGGCGCGCGTCGCCACCCAGCCGCCGACCGTCGACAAACGGATCGATTGGGGAAAATGCCCCATCGAGTAGCCGCGCTCGTTCAGGGCCGCCTCGAATTGATCGCCCATCATTCCGGCCTGCACGCGCGCCGTCAGCGAGGTCTCGTCGACCTCGAGCAAACGGTTCATCCGCCGCATGTCGAGGACCAAGGAGCGGTCGCTGGGGAGGAAGCCGCCGCAGACGCCGGAGCCGGCTCCGAACGGCGCCACGGCGACGCCGGCGCGATTGGCTGCGCGCAGGACCGCCTGCACGTCTTGCACGGACGCCGGCGAAACGACGCAGATCGGTCGAGTGGTGAGCGAACCGCGATGGGCTCGGATCAGCGATAACGGCCAGGTGTCGTGAGCGTGGCCGGCAAGAGTGTCATCGTCCCATTGAACCAAATCCTCGCCCAGTTCGGCGGCGAGGTCACTGCGAAATTTCTCGATGTCGCGATCAGCCATGCGCCGCCTGCGGCTCCTCCTCGTCACTGTTGCGATCGCCGACCGGCGTTCGCATCCACTCCACCAGAGTACGGTACTCGGCGATCTCACGATCGCGCCGCGGATCGTCCCACGCCAGCAGATCCGCCATCGTCGCAGCGACCCGTTCCGCGACCGATAGGCCACACTGGAGATCCCACAACAAGAGTCGCGTTCGCCGCTCGAGGACGTCCTGCAGGGTCATCGCCATCTCGTGCTTGACGTTGTACTCGACTTCGGCCGGGGTCAGCGGTGAATCGGGCGCGTACGGGCGAGCGCGACTCGGGTCGCGCTCCATGGCGTCGACGATCACCGTGGCGTTGCTGCCGTAGAGGCGAATCAGACGAGAAATGGAGTCCCGTTTGACGTCGCGAACGCGGCTGGCCAGGTAGTCTTCGTAACGGGCGAGGTCGGTGCCCGTCTGGCCGCCGCTCAACGGGTGTTGGTCGCTCTGCGCGACCGGCGGCGGCAACGATCGCCCGGCGTCGACGAGGCGGGCGCAGACCATGTCGGTGACACGTTCGGCCATGCGGCGGAAGGTCGTCAGCTTGCCGCCGGCAATCGATACCAGGCCGGCTTCGGTGACCATGATCTCGTCGGCGCGCGACAACTCGGTGGGCTTCTTTCCCTCTTGATGCAACAGTGGTCGCAGGCCGGCCCAGGCGTTCACCATGTCTGCCGCCGTCAGCGGCGTGGCAAGATCGAACGAGCGGTTGGCAGCCTCCAACAAGTACTCGACGTCGTGCCATGTGACCTGCGGGTAATCGGCGAGATCGGGGTACTCGGTGTCGGTGGTGCCGAGGTAGGTTACGGCACCGCGCGGTATGGCGAACACCCCGCGGCGGTCGCGCGCGTTCATGACGACGATGCCGGAGAGACCGATGCGATCCGTCGGGACGCCGATATGAACGCCCTTGGTGAGGCGCAGTCGCGGCGTACCGGTCGGCTCACTGAGCAGCCGCACCCGATCTACCCACGGCCCGGCGGCGTTGACGATGACGCGTCCGCGGATCTCGATATCTGTCGCGCCGTACTCGTCGCGCGCCGTCACTCCGGCGACCTTGCCACCATCCATCAGGAAGCCGCTGACCTCGAGGTGATTGGCGACGACGGCGCCGAGGCCAACCGCTGATTTGATCACCTCGACGACCAGCCGCGCGTCGTCCGTCACGTACTCGTAATGCAACGCGGCGCCGTACAGGTCGTGGCGTGCCAGGCGCGGCTCCAACTCGAGGGCCTCGGCGGCCGTCACCAGACGGTGGCGCTCTTTGTCGGCGACCCCGGCGAGACGATCGAAGGTCCATAGGCCGACACTGAGCTTGGCGTACTCGCGCCGATTGGCGAGCGGGAACAACATCGGTACGGGCAGCGCCAGATGCGGCGCCAATCGGCGCAGGACGTAGCGTTCGTTGGCCGCTTCGCGGACCAGACCGACGTCGCCCTGCTGCAGGTAGCGAAGGCCGCCGTGGATCAGCTTGGAAGAGCGACTGCTCGTCCCCGCGGCGAAGTCGCGTCGTTCGACCAGGGCGACTCGCAGCCCGCGCAGCGCTGCGTCGCGAGCGATACCTGCGCCGGTCACGCCGCCGCCGATGACGACGACGTCGAACAGCTCTTCGCTGAGCGTCTGCAGGTTGCGACGGCGTGCGTGACTCGATAGATCCGCGTGTGAACTCATCAGACGTCCATGCGTCGAGAAATTAGGACACGGTCCAATTCCAGGGCGGCAAAGTCAATGCGTATTCCCTGCCGATGGCCGGTTCGAGCACGATTTGCCCTCGGCAGGCTGCCCGGCACGGATCCGCAGGCGGTGTATCACCTGCCGCAAAAACGCCGCGGGGCTCTGCCCTGCTCGTCGGCAGGAGCGGAGGCAGTGACGAGGGGGTCGCAGTCGGGCGACGATCGAACGGTCTGGCGCCTGCCGCGGATATTTCGCTAAGGTCGCGCGCGAATGACGGACGCAGGTGTGGATGCGCTGCGCGCGCGAATCGAGGAATGGGTCGGCAAGCCATTCACTGCCGGGGGGCCGGTGGCGGCGCCCGATGAAGTCAATTTGCCGATGATCCGGCATTGGGTGGACGCCCTGGACGACCGCAATCCGGTCTATCTCGACGCCGAGTTCGCGGCGTCCAGCCGCTTTGGCGGAATCGTCGCGCCGCCGGCGATGATGCAGACGTGGAGCATGCCGCGCCCTCGCATCGATGGCATCGCCGCCCGCGGCGGGGCGCCCGAGGACATCCCTTCCGACCATCCGATCCGGCTCCTGGATGAAGCCGGTTACGTCGGTACCCTGGCTACCAACTCCGAGCTCGAGTTCGAGCGTTACCTGCGCCCGGGCGACCGGTTGGAGTCGGCGATCGTTTTGCAGTCCATTTCAGACCGTAAGAGGACTTCACTCGGGCTCGGCTACTTCGTGACCTGGGTAACCAACTACACGGACCAACACCGCGCAGTGGTCGGCCGGCAGATGTTTCGCATCTTCAAGTTCGACCCGTCGACCATCGGAGCGGACTTGTGAGCGTTGCCAATCGAAGAACCTTGCGATGGAGCGACCTCGCGATCGGCGACGAACTGCCGCCCGTCGACCTATTCGTCACCGCCACCGTGATCGTCGCCGGCGCGATCGCCTCGCGCGATTTCATGCCGGCACACCACGACTATGCCTTCGCGACGGGTCAGGGTGCGCCCGATGTCTTCATGAACATCCTCACCAGCAACGGCTACGTGTCGCGTTTCATCACCGATTGGGCGGGGCCGGAAGTCCTGCTGCGACGAATCGCCATCCGACTCGGTGTTCCGGCGGTGCCGGGGCAGACGTTGCGGTTCACCGGTGAGGTCGCCGATTTGCGCCGCACGGGCGAAGGAGGGCTGGCCGATATCGCGGTACGCGCCGCCAACGACCTCGGTGACCATTTGACCGGTACCGTCACGATTGCCATCGACTGACGCGGATCATCGTGAATCCACCGCGGCGCAGGTGCTTGTAACGGATGGCGGCGCGACGACTGATCGTGTCGGCGGACGACTTCGGCATGTCGCCGGGAGTCAACGCCGGGATTCTCCGCGCGCACCGCGACGGGATTCTCACCGACGCAGGGCTCATGGTGACCGGCGCCGCCCTCGATGAGGCCGTCGATTTCGCCCGCGACAATCCTTCGCTCAGCGTCGGCCTGCACCTGGTCCTCGTCCAGGGCCGCGCCGCGTCGCCGGCGCGGGAGATCCCGGCGCTGGTGGACTCGTCCGGTCATTTCTCCGTCAACCCGATCATCTCCGGCCTGCGCTATTTCTTCCAGCCGTACATCCGGCGACAATTGGAGCGCGAGGTGCGCGCGCAACTGGAGAAGTTCGTCGCCACCGGCCTGGAGCTGTCGCATATCGACGGACATCTCAACATCCACATGCACCCCGCCGTTCTGTCGATCCTGCTCGATCTGGCAGACGAGTTCGGCATTCGCGCGGTTCGCCTATCGCGCGAATCGCTGGCCCCGGCGCTGCGCTTCGATCGCAGTCACCTGACGCGCAAATGCTTCGAGGCGACGGCATTCCACGGCCTCGGCTGGCTCGCCGGCCGTCGCCTGCGGACGCGGTCGATCCGCCACCCACAACACATGTACGGACTGCACCAAACCGGGCGCGTCACCGAAGAATATCTATTGCACACCTTTGCCGAATTGCCGGACGGGGTGAGTGAGATTTACTGCCACGCTGGGGTAGTCGACGCCGAGGCGGCGCGCTGGCGCCCCGCTGACTACCGCAGCGAGGCGGAGTTGCGGGCGTTGACCAGCGAACGCATCCGCGATGCTTTGCGCCAGAACGGCATCGCCCTCACCTCTTATCGCGACATGGCCGCCCGTTGAGAACGTGGGCCGGACTGCTATCGCCCGTCGCCGCCGCGTTGCCACTCGAAGGCCAGCTGGTGCTTCTTCTTGTTGTTACAGTGCTTGCAGGCGGCGACGAGGTTGCCCTTGTTGGATCGCCCGCCGCGCACCAGCGGGATGAGGTGGTCCATGGTCAGCGCCTTGGCTCCCACTTGCTGGCCGCAGTAGTGACATAGGCCAGTCGAACGACGGCGTTTCCACCATTCCGACTGACGCAGTTCGCGCGCCTTGGCGCGCTCGCGGCGCAGCGTGGCGTCGTCGACTTCGATGAGGAATCCCTCAGCCATCCGATTACCCTATCTCGAGCGATCCGAACCGTACTGCCGCTCGACCCAAGCGACCGCTTCTTCGCGGTCGGTCAGCTCGCCCTCCAGCTGACGCTCTTCGACTGCGGCTAGAATGGCGCCGAGGCGAGGACCCGGCTGCCAGCCGAGATCGAGTAGGTCGCGGCCGCGCAGTAGCGGCGGCGGGCGCAAGTGCTCGGTCCCGATCGTCGCCCGTTGTTGCATGCAGAATTCGTACGAATCGAGGTCGCCGTTCGATGCCAGTGCGTCGAGCCGGGCCAGCTCCAGCAACTCCTCGATACCGTCCTCGGAGAGAAAGCGCCGCAGTGTCGATTTGCGCATCTCTCTCGCCGAGACATGTCGCAGGTGGTTGCGTACGAGGTAGCCGACGCGCTCCCAGACGAACCGACTGCGACGCAACCGCTGGCAGATCTCGATGGCCCGCTTCTCGCCGACCTCCGTATGACCGTAAAAGGTGATGCGATCGCCGTTGCGTCCGGCGCACTCGCCCTTCGAGACGTCGTGCAGCAGTGCACCCAGCGCGAGCGCTTCGCTCGGTCGATCGAGTCGTTGCAGCAGTCGCATGGTGTGCTCGAATACGTCTCCCTCGGGGTGGTAATCGGGGGACTGGGCGACGTCGTGCATCGCCGCTACTTCCGGCAGCACGACGCGGAGGAGGCCGCTCTGGTCGAGGAGTTCGAAGCCGCGGCGCGCGCCGCCCTCGGTGAGGATGCGCACGATCTCATCGCCGATGCGCTCCCAAGCGATCGAGCGCAGTGCTTCGGCGTTGGCGACGATGGCCCGCATCGTCGCATCCTCGATCGTGAAGCCGAGCCGCGCGGCGAAGCGAACGGCGCGCAGCATGCGCAGGTGGTCTTCGCGGAAGCGCTCGACCGGGTCGCCGA
>JBGTMF010000146.1:0-7906 GCA_041743795.1 Thermodesulfobacteriota bacterium
CTGCGCGGGTCGATCAGGCCGACCGGCCGCATCGGCCCAAAGGCGAGGGTGTCGCGGCCGCGCCGCGCCATCTCCTCGATGGGCATACACCCCTCGAAGTAGACGCATCGCTCGAAATCGCGAGTCGGCACCTTCTCCGCCGCCAGGACGGCGTCGACGAAGGCGTAGTACTCGTCGGCGTTGAACGGGAAGTTGAAGTAGTCGTCGCCGCCCTTGTCGTAGCGAGAGGCGCGGAATGCGATCGCGGTGTCGATCGACTCGGCGGTGACGATCGGCGCGATGGCGTCGTAGAAATACAGATGGTCCTCGCCGAGCCGGCGCTGCAGATCTTCGGACAGGGATTTGGAGGTCAACGGTCCGCTGGCGACAACCGTGACGCCGCCGACAATGGTCTCGGCTTCCTCGCGCACGATCTCGATGCACGGGTGCAGCTCGATCGCCCGTGTCACCCCGGCGGCGAACCCCTCGCGGTCGACGGCGAGCGCCGCACCGGCCGGGACGGCGGTGGCGTCGGCGACGCGCATGACCAGCGAGCCCATGCGTCGCATTTCGTCTTTCAGCAGACCGACGGCAGTGTCGAGCGAGGCGTTGCGAAACGAGTTGGAACATACCAACTCAGCGAGCTTGTCGGTCTGGTGCGCTTCCGTCGGGCGCCGCGGCCGCATCTCGAAGAGGCGAACGAAACAGCCCGCGTTGGCGGCGTGCCACGCCGCCTCGCAGCCGGCCAAGCCACCGCCAACTACCGTTACGCGCCGGTCTGATTGGGTCATCTTCGATCCGTTCTGCAAGCGCCCAGCGACAGGCGGAGTTGGCGATCGCCAGGCATCGGCGCAAGCCGCCGCAAGGCGATCTCGCCGCCGCCGGCCACCGCCGCGGCGCTCAGACCGCTTCGGCTTCCTCGACCGTTACCTTGTAGTCACAGCCTTCGCTGAGGCAGCGGCGAACCGTGCCCAACTTTCGCGTCGTCTTCTCGACAATGAAGGGCGCCGCACAGGTCGGACAGGGCTCCGGCACCGGACGCTCCCAGGTAGCGAAGCGGCACTCAGGGTATCGCCCACAGGAATAGAAGATCTTGCCGCCGCGCGACTTCTTTTCCATGATCTCGCCCTCTTTGCAGTCCGGACACTGCACGCCGGTCGGCGTCGGGCGATTGAGCGATCGCACGTTCTTGCACTCCGGATAGGCCGAGCAGCCGAGGAATTTGCCGTAGCGGCCAAAGCGCATTTTCATCGCGCTGCCGCACTTCTCGCACACCTCGTCGATGACTTCTTCGGCGACCGGGACGATCTTGCCTTCTTCATCCCGTTTGAAGTTGGTCGTGCTCTTGCACTCCGGGTATTGCGAACAACCGAGGAACTCGCCGGCGCGTCCCCACTTGACGACCATCGTCGACTGGCACTTCGGGCATTCGATATCGGTGGGCTGCCCCTCGCGCTTGACGTCGCGCATGTGCTCGCCGGCGCGAGCGAGATCCTCCGAAAAGGGTCCGTAGAAGTTGCGCAGCGCCTCGAGCCACGGCTGCTTGCCCTCTTCGATGGCGTCGAGGGTGTTCTCCATGCCGGCGGTGAACTCCGCGTTCATCAGGTTCGGAAAGGCTTCGATCAACAGGTCGGTGACGAGAAATCCCAACTCCGTCGCCGAAAGGCGCCGATTCTCTTCGGCGACGTACTCCTTGGAGATGATCGTCGACATGATCGACGCGTACGTCGACGGCCGTCCGATGCCCTTCTCCTCGAGCTCCTTGATCAACGTCGCCTGGCTGTAGCGCGGCGGCGGCTGCGTGAAGTGCTGCTCCGGCTTGAGCTCGATCAGCTTGAGTACTTCGTTCTCGCGCAGCGGCGGCAAACGCCGATCACTGTCGTCGTCAGCCGCTTTTTCGTCGTCGACACCTTCGCTGTACACGCGAATGAACCCGTCGAAGCGCATGATCTGGCCGGTGGCGCGGAACAGAATGTCGCCGGCCTCGATGTCGATCGATGTCTGGTCGAACACCGCCGGCGTCATCTGGCTGGCGACGAAGCGGTTCCAGATCAGCGAATAGACGGCAAGCTCTTCCTTGTTGAGGTACCCCTGCACGGACTCCGGCGGCCGCTCGAGGGCGGTCGGACGGATCGCTTCGTGTGCGTCCTGAGCGCCCTTCTTGGTCTTGTAGACGACCGGCTCTTTCGGCAGATAGTCGCTGCCGTAGCGCTCGCCGATGAAGGAGCGCAGCGATTGCAGCGCCTCGGGGGCGATGCGCACCGAGTCTGTGCGCATATAGGTGATGAGCCCGACTGGCCCCTCGGCTCCGAGCTCGACACCTTCGTAGAGCCGCTGGGCGATGCGCATCGTGCGCGACGGCGTGTAGCCCAACTTGCGCGACGCTTCTTGCTGCAACCGCGAGGTGATGAACGGCGGCGTCGGAAAACGCCGGCGCTCCTTTCGATCGACCTTGGTGACCTTGAATTCGCGGCCGCGCAGCTTTTCGACGATGTCGCTCGCCGAAGTCTCGTCTTCGATGCGGAATTTCTCTGGGTCGAGCTTGTCGCTACCGATCTTCAGCAAGCGGGCGGCGAACTCAGGCGGATTCTCGCCTTCGAGTTGCGCGCTGATCGACCAGTATTCCTTCTTCTGAAAGGCGCGGATTTCGCGTTCGCGCTCGCAGACGATGCGCACCGCAACCGATTGGACGCGCCCGGCCGACAGGCCCCGCCGTACCTTGTCCCACAACAACGGACTGATCTGGTAGCCCACCAGGCGATCGAGGATGCGCCGCGTCTGTTGCGCCTCGAAGCGGTTCTGGTCGATCTCGATGGGGTGCTTGATCGCCTCTTGCACCGCGTTCTTCGTGATCTCATTAAAGAGCACCCGCTTGATGTTGCTCTTCTTGCCGTCGAGCTTCTGGGCGATGTGCCAGGCGATGGCCTCGCCTTCGCGATCCGGGTCGGGGGCGAGGTAGATGTTCTCCTTGCCCTGGGCCGCCTTCTTCAGCTCGGCGATGACCTTCGATTTGCCGCGTATCACCGCGTACTCGGGCGCGAAATCGTTGGCGATGTCGACGCCCAACTTGCTCTTGGGCAGATCGACGACGTGCCCGACCGAGGCTTTGACCGTGTAGTTGCGGCCGAGATACTTGCTGAGCGTCCTCGCCTTGGCCGGCGATTCGACGATGACCAGGTTCTTCGCCATGATTTCTATCTACTCCGATTCGCCGCGCCCGCGGTCGAGATCCCCGAGGGCGTAGCATCTTCCCGGAAATGAGCGGACCAGGCCCCGCAATTCGAGCGCCAATAGGACTTCCGTGGCGTTCTGCAGCGACAGTCCACTATCGCGTACGATGTCGTCGAGCGAGATGGGGGCCGCGGAAAGGCAGCGCAGCAACGAGGCCTCCTCCGCCCGCATCGGCTCTCCGGCCGCCGGCTTCTCCAGCCGCAGATGCGGCGCGATTTCCTTTAAAACATCGTTTGCTGATTCGGCAAGAACCGCTCCTTGTCTCAGTAATTTGTGCGGTCCCTGGCTGCGGGCGCCGACCGGACCGGGCACCGCGAACACTTCCCGCCCCTGCTCCAGGGCGAAATTAGCGGTGATCAGGGAACCGCTGCGCGCCGCCGCCTCGACGACCACGGTGCCGAGCGACATACCGCTGATGATGCGGTTGCGGCCCGGGAAATTCTCGGCTTCTGGCTGCGTTGCCATGGGAAACTCGGAGACGATTGCTCCACAATTAGCGGCCCGCAACATCAGGTGATGATGCTCAGTCGGGTAGATGACGTCAATCCCGCAGCCGAGAACGGCCACCGTACGGCCACCGCCGCGCAGGGCAGCCCAGTGCGCTTCGGCGTCGATTCCCCTGGCCATGCCACTGACAATCGTCACTCCGTGCTCGACTAACCCGGCGGACAGGACGCGGGCCATGCGGCGGCCGTACGACGATGGCGAACGCGAGCCGACGACGGCGATGGCGGGCGCCGTGCCGCTGACGGCGTCCTCGAGGTTGCCACGCACGTGCAGGAACATCGGCGGGTCGTGGATGTGGCGGAGGAGATCGGGGTAGCTCTCGTCGCTCCAGGTCACCAGACGGGCCTCGGCACGGTCGAGACGCCGCAGCTGCTCCTCGACCGCCGCCCAGCCGTCGAAGCGGGCGATGGCCCGGGCCAGCGGCGTGCGCACCCCCGCGCATTCAAGCTTCTGTGCCCCCGCCTCGAGCACCTGGCGCGGCCCGCCGAAGACCTTGATCAAGCCGAGGCCGACGATGTTGCCGATGCCGCGGATGGACCGCAGGGCGATCCACGGCCCCCACTCACCTTGCATCGCGCTCATCTACTAGACACTATAGATACTATTTTAATTTACGACGCAATCCATTGAGTGAGGGTCACATGTCCAGGGTACTGTCCGGCGCACTGAACGGCATCGACGCGCTGCTGATCGAGGTCGAGGTCGACCTGGCGATGGGGATGCCGAGCATGGCCATGGTCGGACTACCCGAGGCGGCAGTGCGCGAGAGCAAGGACCGCGTGCGCGCCGCACTGCGCAACGGCGGCTACGACTTTCCGCCGCGGCGCATCACCGTCAACCTGGCGCCCGCCGACGTCAAGAAGGAGGGTTCGGCGTACGACCTGCCCATCGCCCTCGGCATTCTCGCCGCCTCCGGTGCCCTGCCGGAGAGACCGCTGATGGACTATGCGGCGCTCGGCGAGCTTTCCCTCGACGGTCGGGTCAAGCCCGTCCGCGGGGCTTTGCCGGTGGCAGCGACGGTGCGCCGCAAAGGTCTGCGCGGGCTGCTGCTGCCGGCCGCCAACGCCGCCGAGGCGGCGGTGATCGAAGGCATCGACGTCATCCCCATCGCAACCCTGAGTGAGGCGTTCGACCTGCTGCGCGGCGAGCGAAGCATCCGGCCGACGCGGGTGAACGTGCAGGAACTGTTCGCCAACGGCGCGGTGTCGCCGCTCGACCTGGCCGACGTGCGCGGCCAGGAACACGTCAAGCGCGCGCTCGAGGTGACTGCCGCCGGCGGACACAACATTCTGATGGTAGGGCCGCCCGGCAGCGGCAAGACCATGCTGGCCAAGCGGCTGTCGACGATTCTGCCGCCGCTGACCATAGAAGAGTCGATCGAATCGACGCGCGTGCACAGCGTGCTCGGCATGATGCACGGCAGGTCGCTGATCACGACGCGCCCCTTCCGCGCGCCGCACCACACCATCAGCGACGCCGGTCTCATCGGCGGCGGCACCAACCCGAAGCCCGGCGAAGCCTCGCTCGCCCACCACGGCGTCCTCTTTCTCGACGAGCTACCCGAGTTCCGCCGCAACGTTCTCGAAGTCTTGCGCCAGCCCCTCGAGGAGGGGCGCATCACCATCTCGCGCGTCGCCGGAACCGTCACCTACCCAGCCGACGTCATGCTGGTCGCCGCCATGAACCCCTGCCCCTGTGGCTTTCTCGGCGACCCGCAGCGCGAGTGTATCTGCCCGCTGCCGCAGATCCAGAAATACCGCACCCGCGTCTCCGGCCCGCTACTCGACCGCATCGACATCCAGGTCGAAGTGCCGGCCGTCAAGTACGGGGAGCTGCGCACCGCCGGACGCAGCGAATCATCGGAGGTCGTCCGCGCCCGTGTCGAAGTCGCCCGCACCCGCCAGCTCGAGCGCTTCGCGCGAACCGAAATCTTCTGCAACGCCCAGATGACGACGCGCGAAATTCACCAACACTGCACCGCCGACGAGGCCGCCGACCGGTTACTCGAAGCGGCGATGACCAAGCTGGCGCTGAGCGCGCGAGCCTATACCCGCATCCTCAAGGTCGCCCGCACCATCGCCGACATGGAGAGCGCGGAGATCATCGGCTCGCCCCACATCGCAGAAGCGATCCAGTACCGCAGCCTCGACCGCCCTCTCGTCTAACCATGCCTCGACGACCACGCGGCGAGCTGCGCGGAGAGATTCATCACGTTCTGAACCGAGGCAACAACCGGCAGACCGTCTTTCACGATAAAACGGACCACCGCCGATTCATCCTTGCGATGAAAGCTGCGAAGGTTCACGTCCCGGTCCGCATTTACGGATTCACCACGATGTCGAACCACTTTCATGCCGTGGTGCAACCGAGGGACATCGACACCCTGAGTCGATTCATCCATGCGTGGATGTCCGGCCATGCGCAGAAACACAACCTCCGACATCGGTCTCCAGGGCACATCTGGCAGGGGCGCTTTAAGGCTTTCCCCATCCAAGGCGACGAACACTTCCTCACAGTGATGAAGTACGTCCTCCTCAACCCCGTGCGCGCGGGAATCGTCCAAGACCCGTGGGACTATCCATGGTCCAGCTTGAACAACCGCGAACTAATCGATTCTTGGCCCGTCCCAGTGCCGCAGATCAAGGACTGGCTCCGAGAACCGCTCGGAGCGAAAACGCTGGACGCAATCCGTAGTTCCGTCAATCGCCAACTACCGTTCGGCGATACCGCTTGGACCAACCGAACCGCGGCAGCCATAGGCCTCCCCTCAACGCCACCACGCCGCGGCCGCCCACCAAAAAGACCAAAAAGAGCAAAAAGAGGGACAGGCACCAATTAACCACAGCAATACCTTGATTCTATTATGATTTTGAACCGAAATAGGTGCCTGTCACCTATTTCCATATTTCCCCCTTGCACGAGAACGCGACGAGGATCTCGCGCCGGCAGCCGCCGCACTGGAAGCGGGCAAAACCTCGGGCCATGGTGCCGCAACTCACTAACTCGCGCAGTTCGCGCTCCACGAACGCCGGAAGCCCTCGCCCATCTCCGCGACGTCGTACCTCCGCAAGGAAGGTCTCGAGATTCCGGCGCACGATCGAGTGAAGCAAGGTACTCTCGGGAGCCCGCCGGACGACGGTACGACTGCATGCTTCCGACACCGATCATAATAATGCCGGAGCCTATTACCCAAATCTACTTACCAAGTTATCTAACGTGCCGCTGCGGAGCTAGGCGGCGCAGGCCATCAGCATCCTTCACTCATGCCGCACCGGTTCCAATTCCGTCAGGGTAAGCTTTACTTCGCTGGTGGCCGGGGCGGGTTATTGTCGCTTGAGGATGCGTCGGTAGATCTCGCGCCGATGAGCGACGCCGACCACGTAGACCACGATCTCGGTTACGTGCACTTCGTAAACAATGCGATAGTGCTGTCCTGCGGAGTCGCCTGCAGCGAGTCCGCCGCAACGTTCACCGACGCGAGCGAGACCAGCTCCAGGTTGTACAGTTTGCGCTGGCTTTCCAGCAGACTGCTGCTCAACAGGAAGTCGCCCGGCCGCAGCTCGATCTGCCGCAGTGTCGCGCGCCGGCCCAGGTTGTCGGCACCACGGACTATGATCGAATCGACCGTCACGCGCGGACCCGGAAGCGCGTCGATCGAAGCCTCCGCCCGGTTGTCGATCGTATCCGCCGAAAAGCTGCGCAGCACTTCCGCGTACGCATACCCGCGCCGGTGCATGGCGCCCAGAACGATGTCCGCTGATTCTATGAAGCGGCCGAGATGAAACAGGTCGCCCGGCTGCAGCGGCAGCCGCCGCAGCACCGAGTCGGGATGGAAGGCCGGTTCCGTTCCCGTCACCGCGATGTAGTCCAGCACCATCGGGTTGCCGCGCTGAATCGCAGCAGTGGGGACAGGCCCCGATTAGTACCCTCAACCACCTGATTCTCTTGAAGATTTCAGCCGAAACTGGGGCCTGTCCCCCATTCTTCACGAGTCGCAAACGGCTCGCGGGCTAGCCCGCGAGCGGGCGCCGGACGATGGCGAGCATGGCGAGCAACATCGCCAGGAGGATCTCCAAGGAAACGGTTGGTCGCTCGTCGATCTGGCAACTGCCGCCGGCGGCCGCGGCGCCACGCCCGTCGAGCGGACGGCTCTCGACCAGCACGGTCTGGGTCGCGGTGGGCGGCGCGG
>JBGTMF010000147.1:0-14647 GCA_041743795.1 Thermodesulfobacteriota bacterium
GGTCAGGCTATTGCCGATCTGGTTGGCGACGATGATGCCCGGTCGGCGGCTTCCGCTGAGGGCGGCAACTACCAGGCGGCCGGGCCCGGCGCCGGTGAGAAAGGACGGGCCGGGTTGCGGGCGACCGCTCGGCGAGCCGAGGAGTGTCGAGACGATACTGCGACTGCGATTGGTGAAGACGAGGTCGCCGACGCCGTTTCCGTCGAGGTCGCCGGCGCTGATGTCGGCCAGGTGTGACGCTTCAAAGATCACTTCCTCGGCCAGCAGGGTGCCGTCGTCGGCACGGTCGTGCAGGGAGATTCCGCGATCGCCGAGGACGATGATCTCGAGCGCCGCATCGCCGTCGATATTGGCTGCGATGATCCGCTTCGGCGCTCGCTGTGTGCGCAGAGTCGCGACCTGTTCCATGGAGCCGTCGGCGTTGCCGCGCAGAACGACGATCTCGCCGACGGGCTCATCCGCCAGCACCAGATCGAAGTGTCCATCGCCGTCGAGATCGAGAACCGCCGCGTCGACCGCGCTCGAGATCGAGCTCAGGGCGATTCGCCGGAATGCGCCGGCGGAGGCGGTTTCGAGGAGATCGACGCCGGCCGAATGGACGACGACAAATCCCCTCTGCGGCAGCGCGAGAATGGTCCGCGGCCGACCGGGCACGGCGACGACGGGCCCGGTGCCGATCGTTCCCCTTGCGGTAGCGGCGACGATCCGAACGGACGATTCACCGCGGACATTGTATCCGATGAATCTCCCCCCGTTCAGTTCGGCAACTGCCAGGCTCGCGATCGGCGCGCCGGATGGTTGTTCGCTGACGACACGTAGTCCGTCCGCCCCGGCTCGCAGAATCTGAACGCCAAGGGCGTCGCCGAGGACAATTGAAGACGATTCCTCGTCAAAGACCCGCAAGCAGGTCGGCGACCCGCGTAGCGCGGTGTCGCGGCGCGTGTTGAACTCGATGGCGGCGGCAGCGGCGGGCGCCGCGATGGCGGCGACATCTACGCGCGCCGCGATGGCGGCGACGAGGCACGCGTTCACCAACCAAGTGCTTGTAGATCGTCTCACGTGCCGGGGAACTCCGGAGGCGCAGGTGCCGGGAGAGGGCGGTCTTACCGCGGAATTCGCTGTCAGTCTATGACGGCTCGACGCGGGAGGGGGGGACGCCCCGAAGGGCGTCCCCTGCCGTTGGCTTGGGTTGCCGTGACGGCTTGGAGTAGATCAAACGTGTTTCTTGACGCGGACGCGGCCATCGCGGCGCACGTTGGGACGACTGCGACGGATCGCGGATCGCGGCGTAACGTTCTTTGCTCGCATCTTCTCGAGGGCCTCTCGGACAGCTTCGGCTTCGAGGCCCAGGGTCTCGCAGACGACGTTGAAGGAGAAGGGCGAGAGCTGTTTCTTCGCCGTAACCCAATACTCGGCCTCACTGCGCAGGCGCCCGGCCGGGCTCAGGTAACTGCGAATCCCATCTTCGAGCACGGCCAGCATCAGAGCCTTGGTGCCCGTGTACTCAGTGCCGCGCGATTCCCCACCGGATAGCGTTCCCGCGCGAATATCAAGATCGAGATCCCGTAGGCCGAGGTCTCGTCCAAATCCCATACTGCTTACGTTGTCGGTCATCATGTCTCGACTCCTGGTTTTGCTGGATTAGAGTCAAAGCAAGAGCCATGCCGAGTTTGTTTCGGCCCGCAGCGGACAAGGGATAGCGCAAGACGAATGCGCTTCCCTCGCGCTGTTGCAACCGCAAAGTTGGCGATCCTGCGACCGGCCCCGCGAGAATCCGGCGCACCAGCTATTTCGGTCGGAAATTCAGTCAGGTGGGCGGTCGCTCGGCATGCGAACTCGCGTCTCGTCAACCGCAAAAGTCAAAGTTGTGCCGATCGGCCGCGAGGGTGCCGGGATAACTCGCATGGCAACATGATGGCGCGACTTGCATGTTGGCGCGCTTGCGCAGACGCGTGTCGCCCAATTTGCTGGGGACTAGGCGATCCAGCGGCGTGGTCGGTCTCTCAATGTACCCAGTCCCAGTTGGTCGCAGAGTGAATGAAAGTGAAGCCGCGGAACGCCCCGCCACTGTAAGTCGGCGAGTCGCTTCGTCACATTTGCGTCAGTTCGCAGCGTCGTCAGTCGCTTGTAGAGGTGGGCGTCGGCGCGATTCTCGGCCAGCGAGGCGGCGAGACGGCTGGCACCGCGGACGGCAACACGCCACTGCAGCGGATCATCCGGAATATCCTCGATATGGTGATAGACCCGCAACAGGGCCGCGGCGCTCTTTGCTCCCCAGCCGGGTAGACCGGGAATGCCGTCGGCGCTGTCGCCCGTCAGTGCCAGGTAGTCCGCGATCGACGCGGGGCCGACGCCGAATTTCTCAACGACACCCGCCTCGTCGTAACGCCGCTTACGGATGCGGTCGAAGGTGACGACGCGCTCGCCGCGAACGCATTGGGCCAGGTCCTTGTCTGGCGAAAGAATGACGATTTGATCGACTTGTTCGGTAAACGTGGCGGCGGCCGTCGCCAGTGCGTCGTCGGCTTCGAATTCGCGCATCGGCCAGACGACCATGCCGAGCGCGCGCAGGGCCTCCTCAGCGAGAGGGAACTGCGCCCACAGGTCCGGCTCGATTCCTTCGCCGGTCTTGTAGCCAGGGTAGAGGTCGTTGCGGAACGACTCGATCACCTGGTCGGTGGCCGCGGCGATGTGGGTGACGTCGGCTTGCTGTAGCAACGACAGCATCGAGCCGATCAAGCCGCGGACGGCGCCGATTTCGCGGCCGTCTGGCGCCTTCTCGCTCGGCATGGCGAAGTAGGCGCGAAACAACTCGAAGGTTGCGTCGACCAGGTGCAGTCGCTCGATCCGCTGTGCTGCCATCGCCGCTGGTATTACGCCCGCTGCTGCGCCAGTGCGTTCGAGCGTCCGCGCAGTAGCACCGACACACCCTCCCAGAACACCACCGCGGCGAGAATGATCAGCACCACCACCAGGCCCGCCAGGAACCAGTTCGGACTAGCCTGGCCGGACGATGGATCGACGTAGGTGAGGGCGCCGTGCAGCTGGTAGAAGAACGCCGCCAGTGTCGTCACCAACATGATGCAGGCCGGGATGAATGTGTATATCGCCGGTCGGCCGTGGCGCATCATCCAGCAAGAGCCGACGAGCAGGGCGAGGGCGGCGATGAGCTGGTTCGAGGTGCCGAAGGCTGGCCACAGAACAGTCCACTGTCCGGTCAGCGCGAGGGCGCAGCCGCAGCCGGTGACCAGCGCGGTCGATACGTACATGTTGCTGGTACCGACCAACTCACTGGTGAGGTAGCGGCCGATGCGCGTACCCGTATCGAGTGTCGTCAGGATGAAGGCATTGAGCGCCATGACGGCGAACGCGCTACCGTGCGAACCGAGAATCGGTTGGGTGATCTTGCCGTATCCAGTGCTGAAGGCGCTGATCGGACCGCCTCCGTCCGGTCCGAGGATGCCCTGCAGTTCGATCACGCCGATGCTGCTGCCGACGCAGATGATGACGAGGACCCCGACCAGTCCCTCGAGGATCATCCCGCCGTAGCCGACGCGACAGGCGTGCACTTCGTTGTCGAGTTGCTTGCAGGTCGTGCCGGAACTGACCAGTGAGTGAAATCCGGAGATGGCGCCACAGGCGATGGTGACGAAGAGCATCGGCCACATCGGTCCGGCGATCGGCCATTCCGGGGGATTGAACCCGTTGAACGCCCGCGCCTGCATTTCCGGCGCCGTGATGAAGATCGAGATGACGCCGATGCCGATGGCGCCAAAAAGGAGAAAAGACGCCAGGTAGTCGCGCGGTTGCAGCAGGACTTGCACCGGGGTGATCGAGGCGACGAAACAGTAGCCGAGGAGGATGAGGATCCACACCGATTCGGGCGATACGCCGAAGACGGTCGGAATCGATACCGGATACTGCGTGCCGGCAAACAGCGAAAGAGCGAGCAGGGCCAGGCCGATCGCCGTCGCCGTTCGCGTGTCCATTTCCGTGCGGTACAGGAGGTGCCCGGTCAGCAGCGCGACGGGGATCAGCGCCAGCGACGGAATCACCGCGTGCGGCTCCTGGATGAACGTTCGCGCCGCGAAGATCGCGAAGACGGCGACGACGAGGACCAGGGCGACCCAGATGAACCACGAAAACAGCCATCGTGCGCGTGGTGAGATCTCCGGCTTGGCGATCTCCGCGATGGTGTGTCCGTCGCTGCGCACGCTGACGAAGAGGCTGGTGAAGTCCGCAACCGCGCCCATCAGGACGGCGCCGAGAAACACCCAGGCGATCGATGGTGCCCAGCCCCAGTAGGCGACCGCCAACGCCGGGCCGATGATCGGTCCGGCGCCGCAGATCGACGAGAAGTGGTGTCCGAAGAGCACCATCCAATTGCGCGCCGGTACGTAGTCGACGCCGTCCTCTTTCTCGCGCGCCGGTGTGGTGCGCGACGGATCGACCCCGTAGACACGTGCCAGGCGTCTACCGTATAGAACGTAGCCGCCGGCGAACCAAAGGACCGCGCCGACCAGTATCCAGACCGAATTCACTGAAAGCCCCTTCCGCTGACCAACGCTCCCGCGCCTGCGCGATGAGTCCACCAACACCGAAGCTGACGACTGGCAACCGATCCGTGGCGCGGTTCGGTTGACAGCCGCTCCGTATTTGACTGGATAAATGGCCTATGACAAGTTCCCACGCGATGTCGCTATCCGACAGGGGCAAGACCAGCCCGTCGTTTCTGATCGCGCTACTCGCCGTCGTTCTTGCTGTCGTCGGCGTTACGGGTTGGCGGTATTTCCGGCCGAACCCCTTCAAGCGATCCGAATCGATCGTTCGCGAGTCGCGCCGCACGCTGAACACCTGCGTGCGCGCCTTCGAGTCCGACCTGCACGCGGTCATGCAGAAGTCGGGCATGAGTCCAGCCGATCGCGTTGCCGCCATCGAAGAGCGAGCGGTGGTCGCCAAGCGCGAGATCGATAAAGTCGTCGACGACGTTCGCGCCGAACTCGCCGAGCTGGACATTCCGTTGCGAACGCACCAGAACCGCTCGAATCGGGTGGACGCGCGAGCGGACGAGGCGAGGGCGATGATCGACGATCGGCTGGCGGAGAAGCGCGAGCAGTTGTCCGGAGGCTAGCAGTCAACGGCCTGCTGATAGCCAGTCCGTTGAAATCGCTCTGGCCGGGTCTCCCGGCCGGAGGCTCGGCGGGCGTGGAGCGCGAGTCGATAGCCAAAGGAGTCTCCGATGTCATCCTCCGAGCAGATTGAGTCCGTTCTCAAGGAAGATCGTGTTTTTGCGCCCGATCCGTCCTTCGCCGCCTCCGCGCTCGTCGGCAGCGCTGCCGAGCGTGCCGCGCTGACGCGTGCGGCGGCCGAAGACCCCGAAGCATTCTGGGCGGGGATTGCCGGCGAGCTACATTGGTTCGAGCCGTGGCAGCGCGTGCTCGACTGGAAGGTTCCCTTTGCCGAGTGGTTCGTCGGCGGCAAGACCAACATCACCTACAACTGCGTCGATCGACACTGCCAGACGTGGCGTCGCAACAAGGCCGCGATCATCTGGGAGGGAGAGCCTGGCGACAGCCGCGTGTTGACGTTTGGCGACCTACAGCGTGAGGTCTCGAAGTGCGCCAATATCCTCTTGGCGCTCGGTGTCGAGACCGGCGACCGCGTCGGCGTCTACATGCCGATGATTCCCGAGTTGGCGATCACCATCCTCGCCTGTGCCCGCATCGGCGCCACCCACAGTGTCGTCTTCGGCGGTTTCTCGGCCGACGCCCTGCGCGACCGAATGAACGACGCCGAGGCAAAGGTGATCGTCACCGCCGACGGCGGTTATCGCCGCGGCGCCATCGTCGATTTGAAAGTCAACGTCGACGAAGCGGTCGAGCAGTGTCCGAGCGTCACGTCGGTTCTCGTCTACCGCCGCACGGGGCAGGATGTGACGATGAGGGAGGGGCGCGACTTCTGGTGGCATGAACGCATGGCCGAGGCCAGTGACGTGGCGCCGGCTGTACCGCTCGACGCCGAGCATCCGCTTTTCATCCTCTACACCAGCGGCACCACCGGCAAGCCAAAGGGCGTCGTCCACACCACCGGCGGCTACATGGTGCACACCTACGCCACCAGCAAGTGGGTTTTTGACCTCAAGGAGGAGGACACCTACTTCTGTACGGCCGACATCGGCTGGGTCACCGGCCACAGCTACGTGGTGTACGGAATTCTCGCCAACGGGGCGACCACGGTGATGTACGAGGGCGCGCCGAATCACCCGCGCCCGGATCGTCTCTGGGAGATCATCGACAAGTACGGCGTCAGCATCTTCTACACAGCGCCGACCGCGATTCGTTCGTTCGTAAAGTGGGGCAGCGAGTGGCCGCGCAAGTACCGCTTCGACCGCCTGCGGCTGCTCGGCACCGTTGGCGAGCCGATCAATCCGGAAGCCTGGATGTGGTACCATCGCGAGATCGGCCGCGAGCGTTGCCCAATCGTCGACACGTGGTGGCAGACCGAAACGGGTGGAATTCTGGTGACGCCCTTTCCCGGAGCGACGCCGACCAAGCCGGGTTCGGCGACGCTGCCCATCCCCGGCCTCGAGATGGAGGTCGTCGATCGCTCGGGCGTGAAGGTAAAGCCCAACGAGGGCGGGTTTCTCATCATTCGCAAGCCCTGGCCGGGGATGATGCGCAACATCTACAAGGACCCGGAGAGGTTCGTCCGCCAGTACTGGAGTCAGGTCGAGGGCGCCTACTTCACCGGCGATGGCGCGCGCCAAGATGAAGACGGTTATTTTTGGATTATGGGGCGCATCGACGACGTGGTGAACGTCTCTGGTCATCGGCTGGGAACGATGGAGGTCGAGAGCGCCCTGGTGAGCCACGCGGCGGTTGCCGAGGCCGCCGTGGTCGGGCGGCCGGACGCGATTACAGGGCAGGCGATCGAAGCGTTCGTTTCGCTCGAAGCGGGCAACCAACCGAGCCCGCAACTCGCCGAGGAATTGCGCAAGCATGTCGCCAAAGAGATCGGCGCCTTCGCCAAGCCGGCGAAGATCCGCTTTGCCGACTCCCTGCCGAAAACGCGTAGCGGAAAGATCATGCGCCGATTGCTGCGCGATATCGCCAGCGGCGAGGAGACAGTCGGCGATACGACGACGCTCGAAGATCTGTCCGTGTTGGCCCGGCTGCGCACGGAAGAGGAGTAAGTCGGTGTTCGGGATGCCGATGTCCGGGTCGTGCACGTGCGCTCCGAATGGCCGCTGCCGCAACACCGATCGCTGAGGAAATCATGTTGAAGGTCCACAATACGATCTCCGGCAAGTTGGAGACGTTCGAGCCGATTCACGCGGGCCGGGTCGGAATGTACGTTTGCGGCGTTACCGTCTACGACCGCTCGCATATCGGCCATGCGCGGGCACTGGTGGCGTTCGACGTGATCTACCGCTACCTCAAGTTCTCGGGGTACGAGGTCAAATTCGTCCGCAACCTCACCGACGTCGACGACAAGATCATCAAGCGCGCTCAAGACCGCGGCGTGGCCGCGCTGCAGCTGTCCGAAGAGAACATCGCGGCGTTCGACGAGGACATGCGTCTCCTCCGCTGCCAGCGCCCCGATCTCGAACCGAAGGCGACCGAGCACATCGGTGAAATGATCGAATTGATCGGCGAGCTCGAGGCGAAGGGTCTGGCCTACGAGGCGGGAGGTGACGTCTATTTCGCCGTCGATCTGCTGCCGGATTACGGCAAGCTCTCTCACCGTCGGCTCGACGAAATGATGGCTGGGTCGCGAGTCGAGGTCGACGAGCGCAAGCGACACCCGATGGACTTCGTGCTGTGGAAGGCGAGTAAACCGGGCGAGCCGCAATGGGACAGCCCGTGGGGCCCGGGTCGTCCGGGATGGCACATCGAGTGTTCCGCCATGTGCAGCAAGTATCTCGGCCAGCCGTTCGACATCCACGGCGGTGGCAATGATCTCGTCTTCCCGCATCACGAGAACGAGATTGCACAGTCCGAGGGCGCCAAGGGGTGTATGCTTGCCCGCTACTGGCTGCACAACGGCATGGTCAACCTCGGGACCGAAAAGATGTCGAAGTCGCTCGGTAACTTCATGACGGTCCACGAATGCGCCGCGGAGTTTGGCGGAGAGGCGCTGCGCTACCTCGTCCTCGGCACGCACTACCGCGGCCCGCTCGATTTTTCGAAGGAGCGTTTACGCGAGCAGAAGCGAGTGCTCGATCGCATCTACGAGACTCTCGCCCGCGCCGACGAGGCGCTGTCGACGGCGGCTGCGCCGGCCGATGCGGCTGTGAGCGAGGCGATTCTCGCATCGTTTCGCGAGGGGATGGACGACGACTTCAATACGTCGCGGGCGCTGGCGACGCTGCACGAGGCGCTGCGCGCGATGAACCGCCACCTCGATGCAGAGGAGTGGAGTGCCGCGGCCGGCTGTCGCGAGGGCCTGCGGCGGATCGGTGAGGTTCTCGGTATCGGCCAGCAGGATGCCGCTACCTATTTGGACCAGCAGAAGCAGCACGGATTGGCCAGCGGCGATCTGGCTGCCGAACAGATCGAGGCTCTCATCGCCGAGCGGTTGGAAGCCCGACGCGGACGCAATTTCGCCCGCGCCGACGAGATTAGAGATTCACTCAAGGAGCAGGGGATCATTTTGGAGGATTCCCCATCGGGCACGACCTGGAAGACGGCCAGCTGAGTCGGAGTGACTCGCCTGGCGAGTCGCTCCGGCGAGGACGGGTCGGTGACGAAACGGTGTCAAGGTTTCTGTAGTCGGCCCGACGGCTTTGGAGTAGGTTGGCGAGCGTGACCACCTCGACGGTCCGCCCTCGGCTGCGCGGAATGATTCACTACTACGCGTTCTTCGTATCGCTGTTGAGCGGCACGCTGCTGCTGCTGTCCGCGCCGACAGCGCAGGCGCAGTTCGGGGCGGGCGTCTACGCAGCCAGTCTATCGGCGTTGCTCGGAGTCAGTGCGCTCTATCACCGTGTGACATGGTCGGCGCCGACGCGGCGCTGGGTAGGACGTCTCGATCACTCGATGATCTGTGTGCTCATCGCGGGCACGTACACACCCTTCGGGCTAGCGGCTCTTTCGGAGACGTCGTCGGCCACGCTGTTGTCCGTCATCTGGTTCGCCGCCTTCGCCGGCATTTCCTTGCACCTACTTTGGTTCGACGCCCCGAAGTGGCTGAGCGCCGTGGTCTACGTCGCGATCGGCTGGTTGGGAGCGGTCGCCATGCCGGAAATGGTCGGGCGGGTGGGTTGGACACCGACGATGCTGCTTCTCGCCGGCGGCATTCTCTACTCGTTGGGCGCCCTGGTGTATGCGCTGCGCCGCCCCGACCCGGTACCGCACGTTTTCGGCTATCACGAGGTATTCCACTCCCTCGTGGTGGTGGCGGCTCTGGCGCACTATGTGGCCGTGGCGATGACACTGCACACGTTGGGCTGATCCGCGCGGCCATGGCTGGTAGCCGCGCCGCGCAGGTTCGATTGAGACTGGGGATTTGCATTCTCGCCGTTCTGGCCGTTCTCCTTGCGCCGGCCGCATCGAGGGGCGCCTGCCCGGGCGATTGTGACGGCGATTGTCGCGTCTCTATCGCCGAGCTCGTCCTCGGTGTGCGGATCGCCCTGCGCCAGACGGCTACCGCTGCGTGCCCCGCCTACGATACCGATCAATCCGGCGACGTAGGTGTCGCCGAACTGGTCGCTGCCGTCGGCGCTGCGCTCGCCGGCTGCGCGCCCGGCTCGGTGTTCGAGTCGCCGCGCCGCTACGCGACGGGCGATTCGCCGCGGTCGGTGGCGGTGGCTGATTTCGACGGCGACGGTTGGCTGGATATCGCCGTGGCCAACCACATATCCAATGATGTTTCCGTTCTGCGCAATGATGGCGGCGGTCTCTTCCAGCCGCACACGCTGTACGCCGTCGGCGTGATTCCGCTCGGCATCGCCGCCGCCGACTTCGATGGCGACGGTGTTATCGATATAGCCACCGCCAATGGCGGATCGGCCGATGTGTCGATACTTCTCGGTCACGGCGACGGATCGTTCGCGACCCAACAGCGCTTTCCCGCGGCGGCCGAAGCGCGCACGGTTGTCGCTGCCGACGTCGACGGCAACGGTACCGTCGATCTGCTCGTCGCCGCACCGGCCAGCGGCGGAATCCAGGTTCTTCTCGGTCGCGGCGACGGGGGTTTCGACCGCGTCGTCGTCGGTGCCGGCTTTCAGCCGTGGTGGGTGGCCTTAGGCGATGTCACCGGCGACGCCATTCCGGATCTGGTGACGGCGAACGCCGATGCGTCGGACCTGACGATCCTGGCCGGTCTCAACGGTGGCGGATTCGTCGGCCGCAGTCGCCTGCCGCTCGCCGAGCCCGGCTTCTCGGTGGCGATCGCCGACGTCGACGGCGACGGCAGGGCGGACCTGCTCACCGGTAATGGCCGCGATGCCAGTGTCTGGTTGTTGCGCGGCACGGGAGCGGGAGCCTTCGCGCCGCCACTGCGCATCGAGGTCGGCGCAGGGCCCTTTCCCGTGCACGTCGCCGACATCAACGCCGATTCGATTCCCGACCTCGTCACTGCCAACGAATTTTCCGGCGATATTTCGATCAGGCTCGGCCTCGGCGACGGGTCATTCGCGGCGGACCGGCGCTTCGCCATCGGCGCCTCGCCCTATGCCTTGGCGATCGGCGATGTCGACGGCGACGGCACACTCGACCTCATCGCAGCGACCGGCGCCAACGATGAGGTGGCGGTTCGCCGCAACCTCGGTTGCGCGGCGCGCTGACCACTTCCACGACCGTCGCGATTCGGGGCTGTACAAAACAAATGTTGTTTGGTACGAGAGAGGCCTGCCGGAGGAGGCTGCATGCGAATGATCGGATCAAGAGTACTCGGCGCTGTTTCACTGGCGGTGGCGCTCCTCGCCGGCGCGGTTGCCGTCGATGCCGGCACGTCTCGCTGTACCGGTGATTGCAACGGCGACAAAATCGTCGGCGTTGCCGAGTTGGTGACGATGGTCAACATCGCGCTCGATTTGCGCGACGTTGCCGACTGCAAGAATGGCGATCCGGACGACGACGGGAGGATTCGCATCAGCGAGTTGATTCGCGCCGTGCGCAGTGCGCTATACGGCTGCGAGGACGAACCTCCGCGGCAATTCAAGTTCAGTATCGACCACCCGTTCGACTCCTATCTCGCATTCTCCGCAACCGAAGGCGGCCCTTCCTGGGTGAAGTTCACGATTCGCGTCGATGAGCCCGGGATCGTCTACTTCAAGAACAGCGCGACGACGCCCTTTCACCACGACTTCGTGGCCGCAAACCTGGAGGGTTACCTCGGTTGGAGCGCGGCGGAGATCGATGCCGTGTCGCTGCACGCCGAAGGGCAGGAGCTGGTATTTGGCGCCGTGCTCTACAGGCCGGCGGAGCCTTTTGAGATCGCCATCCAACTCGTGCGACAGGACGCCTACAGCGTCGACGACGTCATCACCTACTTCAACGCCGTACGCGCCTCCGTCGTCGCGTCATCCGCGGTTCCCTTCTTCTACTTCCCGACCTTCGAGCAGCAGGAGAGCGCAACCGCCGACAGGGAAGCCCTCGCCGCGGCGGGGATAGCGCTCGAATCGCCGGCGAGATGGCTGAGCGGCAACATCTGTTACGCCCGCGGTTGGGCGCTCGGCAAAATTGTCTACGTCGCCGGCGCCGACATAGCCGAGGCCTATGAGGCGGGCGATCTCGGCCCCGACGATATCCTGCTGACCGACGGCGTTCCCGCCGAGATTCCCTACGTCGCCGGCGTGCTCTCGCTGGCTCCGTCGACGCCGAACTCGCATGTCGCGATTCTCGCGGCGGACTGGCAGATCCCCTTCGCCTTCCTGTCGCAGACCGAGTCGATTGAGTCCGCGCAGGGCCTGGTAGACCGAGATGTCGTCCTGCGCGCGACGACCCTGTCGCCGCGATTCTTCACCGGCGCCGACACGGATGGCTGCCAGGTCCGGATCGTCGACGCTACGGACCTCTTGGACGAAGGCGTCGTCGCGCATCTGCGAGACCTCAAACGTGCGCCCGACCTGGCGCTTCGTCCGATCGCCGCCTCCGGCGGCTATACCTCGGAGGTCGAGACGGTGACCCCCGACGACATCGTCCGCATCGGCGGTAAGGCATCCGGCTACGGCTTTCTGCGCCGCGCGGTGCCCGGCAATTCGCGAACCGCGATTGCGTTCACGTTCGACCTTTGGAACGACTACCTCGATCAACCGATCGACGGCGGCGCTACCCTGCGGGCGCGAATCGCCGAGATCCTCGCCCCGTTTCCGACCTATCCGCCGGCCGATTTCGCCGCCCTCTTCGACGCGCTGGACGAGGTGCGCGATCTCATCGACGACGACGCCGACTTCACGCCGGCACAGCGCACAGTCATCCTCGAGGCGCTGCAGCGTTTCGACCCGGTGAAGCGGATTCGTTTCCGTTCGTCGACCAACGTCGAAGACAGCGACGTCTTCACCGGCGCCGGCCTCTACTCGAGCGAAAGCGGCTGCATTGCCGACGACGTCGACGACGACGACGAGGGGCCGAGCCACTGCGACGCGACGCGGCCCGGCGAACGCGGCGTCTTTCGCGCTCTGCGCAAGGTGTTCGAGAGCTTTTACAACGACAACGCATTTCTCGAGCGACGGCGCCATCGCGTCGACGAGACGACGGTTGGCATGGCGGTACTGGTTCATCATACGTTCACCGATGACACCGAACTCGCCAACGGAGTGGCGACGATGCGGGTGTCGGGGCCGAATTCCGCATCGCTGACGATTGTCTCACAACCGGACGCACACTCCGTCACCAACCCCGAAGATGGTGGCACTCCCGAGGTCGTCGAGGTGTTCGCATCCAGCTTCAATGTATTTCCATCGCTGGCGCAGTCGGCACAACGCCTACCGCTCGGCGCCACGGTGTTTCAGATGCCGGCTGAGTACGTCGCGCTGACAAATCTGTTCCGCGCGGTCGGCAGCGCCTTCGGCGAATTCCACGGCGAGTCGCAGTACGACATTGAGTTTGAGTTCAAGAAGATCACCGGCGAGGGACTGGTGGTGACGCAGGTCCGCCGCATCGCGGCCGTTGCCGGGGTGGGAGACTCGCCGCCAGTACTGATCCATGTTCCGACGACCCTGTGCACGTTTCAGGGGGAGTACGGCGATGTCTTCGCCAACTACCGGCTGAAGACTCGCTGGCAGCCGGAGTTCGCCAGCCGGCCCATCGAAGAGGGCGAGGGCACATTCTATGCCGCGGCCGCTCACCAATACGTTCTCGAGGGCGGCGTTCGCCAACTGGAAGGAGCGCCTTCAGCGTGGCCTGAGGCCGCGCATGCGTCCTTCGATCCACAGAGGGAAGGTGTCCTGGGTTTCATCGATGCATGGAGCATCGGCAGCGGGGCAAGCCGGCGCGAGATGCGGCTGCGTACCCTGGTGCCGACCGATATCGGCGCCGCCCGCATCCCTATCGTTTTCCCGGAGGACCTCAGTTTCACGCTCGAGGCGGAGTTCGCCACCGCTGTCCCCTTCCTCGATTACTACGGCGAGATCCACTCCCGAATGGAGGAGGTGACCGTCCTGCGCCCTTGTTCCGACCTACAACCCCTGACGGCGCGCCATCTACTGCAGGAGCGCCCGCTCGACGACGGCGATATCGCCATCGATTCGAGCTTCTACTGGCCGCCGTCCCCGACCGGTATCGTCGCCGGCTATACCGCCCCCGTCGACCGCTGGGTGGCGACGACGATTTCCGGCGTCGTCTCGCAACCCGTCACATTGCTGGGATACTTCTCCCAGACCTATCGCCCTGAGCATCATAACTTTGGCGAAAACTTCATCTTCGATCCGCATCTCGAGGAGGGATTCGACAGTGCCACCTTGGCTGAATGGGATGGCAAGGGGATTCAAGCTGTCGTCGCACGTTTCGGCTACGACGAGTCGCCGTTGCGCGCGCTGACCGCGGACGGTCGCATCGTCGACCTCGCTACCCTGCTGGAGTAGGGGGCCGTCCGGCTGCGGGGAAACCACGCAGCCGGACGGCCGCGGGGTCGCTTGCAACGCGTCGGGTCAGCGGTGATTCTGCGGCGATGTCGGTCTCCGAGTCGCCCCGCGCCGTCCTCGTCGGTGTCCAACTGCCGGGCGTCGACGACGACGCCCATGCATCCTCATTGAACGAACTCGGTCGCCTCGCCAAGACGCTCGGCCTCGACGTAGTAGCCCGCATCACCCAGAAGCGCACGTCGCTCGCCGCCGGCGCGGCGATTGGCGAGGGTAAGCTGCGCGAGCTGGCCGAGCTGACCGGTGGCAGCGGTGTCATTCCATCCGGGGTGCCGTCGCACCGCCTGCGGCGCGGCGGGGTTCGCGTCGACGAAGAGGCGTCGATGGCGGTCGATGAAGAAGACGACGCGATCGAAGGCGACGCGCTCGCAGACGCCGGCGAAAATGTCGCGGTGCGGCCGCGCGCCACGGTCGTTCTCGTCGACCACGAGATCAGCCCGTCGCAGGCGCGCAATCTCGAGCGCGCCACCGGTGCCGAGGTGCTCGATCGCAGCGCCGTCATCCTGGCCATTTTCCAGCGCCACGCGCGCAGTCGCGAGGCGCGATTGCAGGTGGAGATCGCTC
>JBGTMF010000148.1:0-12160 GCA_041743795.1 Thermodesulfobacteriota bacterium
CTCGCGGAAGCGGTCGCGCTGTTGGCGGTTCTCGCCGCGGCGCTGGCGCTGCGATTGTGGCAGCTCAGCGAAGTGCCGGCACAGGTACATGGCGACGAAGCGGCTTGCGGTCTCGCGGCGCGGCGCATTCTCGCCGGCGAAGTCCGCAACCTTCTCGGCATCGGTTGGTACGACATCCCCCACATCAGCTTCGCCATCTCGGCGGCCTTCATGGCCGTCGTTGGCGACGACCTATACGGCTTGCGCAGTGCGTCGGTGTTTCAGGGCGTCTTCTCCGTTGCCGTTCTCCACTTCATCGTGCGGCGTCTCTACGGGGTTCGCACCGCGCTGGTGGCGGCGTTGCTCCTCGCCGTTTCGCACTGGCACATCCATTTCAGCCGCATCGGTACCGACTATATGCAGGCATCGCTGGCCAATCTTCTCGCTGTCTTCTTCTTCGTGCGTGCGCGGCAGGAGGGCCGCGCGCGAGATTGGTTACTGGCGGGACTCTCGGTCGGCTTGGCCGCGAGCGTCTATTTCGCGGGGCGGGTGAGCGCCGTCATCATCGCCGTGTTCGTCGGCTGGGAGTGGTGGACGGATCGCCAGGCCTTTCGCGCCCGCGCGGGCGGCCTCGCGGCGCTGGCGCTGGCCGCAATCCTATTCGTCGCGCCCACGGTGGCGGTAATCGCTCGTACCCCGCATGCGCTCGCCCATCGATCGACCGACGTGTTCGTCTTATCCCCCGCCAATCTCCAGCATACCTTCGCGTCGACCAAGACCGACGAGATTCCGCACGTGCTCGCGCTACAGACGCGGAATTCGCTAACGGCGTTCAACTGGCGGGGAGAGCGGAGCGATCAACACGGTCACCGCGCGCCGCTTCTCGACTTTTGGTCCGGGGCATCTTTTGCGCTCGGGCTGGTGGCCTTCACGCTGGTGGGGTGGCGGCCGCGCTACCGGCTCATCACCGTCTGGTTCTGGAGCAACCTGGTACTCGGATCCCTGTTGACGGTCGACGCGATGTTTTCGCCGCGCATGATCGTCGCCGTGCCGGTGATCTTCGTCTTCGCCGCGCTACCGCTCGAGCGCCTCTTGAGTCTCGGCGATCGCTCGTTCCAGCTGCACGGCCGGCGAATCGTCGCGGTAATGATCCTGACACTTCTCGGCGCCAGCGTGGTGGCAAATCATCGCGACTACTTCGACCTGCACGTGCGGCGGCTGCAAACCGCGGCAGCGCCGACAATCCTCTCGCGGCTCGTGCGAGAGGTCGGCGACGACTACCGGATCTACGTCTATGGGCGACATTCGCTGCGCTATGAGACGCCACGCTTTCTAGTGCCGCACGCCGACGGCGTCAGCTTCGCGAAGCTGGAGTTGGCGTTGCCGCTGGCCGAGGTTCCTCCCGCGAAGGGAGCCCTATGGATCATCGACGCCACATGGAACGGACGCTCGGCGATCGCCGAGGCCGTGCGTACCGCTCACCCGTCGGCGGTGCGGTCGCTGCTGCGATTCGACAGCGGCCACCCGGCCTTCGAGGTCTTCCGTGTTGAACCCGCGGGCCGGAGATTCGGCGGGTAGAGAGCGCCATCCGGGTCCGTTTGGTGTTCGCGCCGGCGCACGCCATGCGACTTCGCAATCTCGAGGTTCTCGACCGCAATCAACGTGTCGCCGCCGCATAGTTTTTTTATGGACACTGATTTGCGCAAGTGCTTTGGTGTTCATTTTGGCGCGCTAGGTGATGGGCTTGTCCGTGGCGCCGCGGAAAGTTTGTGGCTGGGAGGCCGCGCAGATAAGTGAAGATCATTCGAGGAAATATGGGGTCGAGTCTGCCCGAGGTCCTGGCGACGGTTGGCATCGTCACGGTGTTGATGTCGATCACCGCGCTCGGCCTCAGTCGCCGTCATTTGGACCTTGATTCCGCGCACCAGGAACTGGTCAATGCGATTCGCGAGGCGCGACTGCGAGCGACCGTCAAGGGATCGCATTTTCGGTTGGTCCCACTGACGGACTCGTACGAGATCGTCAGGTTGAAGGATGCCGATGGCGACGGGGTGTGGCACGTCGACGCCGATGCGACCCCTCAAACGGTGCGACTTCCTGGCGGCATCCGAATTGCCTCCAGTAATCTTTCCGGTGACGACGCGGCGATCGAGTTCAATACCCGTGGGGTCGCCGTCGATCCGGCTGGCGGTGTCGCGGAAGTGGTCCACTTGACGTTGACCGACGACGATGCGCGCACGCGTATCGTCGAAGTCTGGCCTTCGGGCCAGGTGCAAGGTGAATCGCTCTTGGGAGCCGCGCCGTGATCGATACACGCGGTTTCACCCTGATCGAGGTACTCGTCGGCCTCGTGGTGTTGGGGCTGGCGGCGTCGGCGACTGCCGTGTCGATGCAGGCTGCGGCGAACTTCGTCGGCGAAAACGCCGTGCACGTTGACGCCATGGCATTGGCCCAGGAGACGATGGAGCAATTGCGTGTGCAACGGTACGAAGATCTGGCCAGTGGTGCGCGGTCGAGCGACGATGGCCGGTTTGCCGTCTCCTGGGATGTGCAGTCGAACGATCCCGAACCGGGAATGAAGGCGGTACGCGTGAGCACCGAATGGATTTGGAAGGGTGAACCGAGGCGCTATGTCCTCAAGACGATATACTCGAAAATCACCCGCCGCTGACGGAGAGGGCGGTTTTTCGCTGATCGAGATACTGGTGGCGCTGCTTCTCGCCGGCGTCGCGATGGCGTTGTTCGTGCGGGATTTTGGCTTCACGGTGCAGACCCGTCGCGACATGGACCTCGTCGTCGAGACACAGCAGGCGCTGCACGCGACGCACACGTTTGTAACTCAGGAGTTGCGCCAGGCGGGAGCCTGCCTGCCGGAGAACGGCGAATTCATTTCGCTGGCGGCGGCGAACGGCGGTACGACGGACCAGCTGACGCTGCGCATCGGCGTCGCCGACCGGGCGACTTTGGCCTGCCTGACGACCGTGTTGGTCGCCGATCACGCAGAAGGCGCCGACCGGCTCGACGTCCAGGGGGCGGGTGGATTCGAGATCGGCCAGTGGATCTACGTCACCCGCATCGGCGGCAAAGGCGGAACGTTCCGCGTTGCGTCGGTTGGACCCGACTGGTTGCAGATCGACGATGGCCTCGACGCGGACTACGTGATGGGTGGCGGCGTGTACGCGATCGAAGAGCGAGTCTACGCCGTGCAGGAGATCGGTGACGTTCCGGTGCTCACTGTCGCCATCGACGGCGCCGAACCACAGCCGCTCGTCGCCGGTGTGGAAGAGTTCGACCTGCGCTATCGAATGGCGCCGTGCCCACCGTGCGCAGCGACCGATGAGCCGGTGAGTTCGGCGGAATGGCGCAGCGTGCGCGAGGTGGAGTTGCGCGTCGTCGCCCGCTCGACAGCGAAACGCCCGCGCGGTGATGCCTACGTTCGAGTCGAGGGTGTCACCGCCGTACATCCCCGCAATCTTCTCTGAGCGCTCCGCGGTTGCGGCTGATGTCCACCTTGCGGAATCAACACGGCGCGGCGCTTCTCACCGCCATCATCTTGATGGGCGCATTCGGCGCGATTGCCGCCGTGCACGTGCTCAACGTGCGAGCCTCGCTGCGGATTCGCGGGGCGACCGCTGAGCGCAACGTAGGCTACTACGCGGCCGAGGGCGGATTGAACGTCGGCATGACTCGCTTTGCCAACATCTTTCGCACCGGCAACACTCCTAAGGTGGCGGATTTCTCGCAGACCGTGACCCTCGACGACCACGGGATCTCGATCGCCTTGGCGCCGTCGCCGAGCTGCGGTCCTTGCCCACCGACGCGCATTCCGATCGGTGAGGTGTTCTCCGGGCTCAACACCTTGCCGTACCGCTATACCGTGCACGCCACCTCGGCTCGCAATGCCGGCGAGACTGCGGCTCACGTCGCCGGCGAGTTCGACATCCACAACATCCCGATTTTTCAGTTCCTCGCCTTCATCGATTCGCACCTCTTCATCATGCCGCTGCGCGACACGACGTTGCACGGGCGCATTCATACAAACGGCAATTTGTACATCCAGCCCGATTCGCTGTTGCGGGTTCAGGACCGTCAGCCCGAGATTCGCGACGTCCAGGTGACGGCGGTGGGAGATGTCTACCGGGGCGGGCGTAAATACGACGCGTCGTGGCGCTGTTGGGGAGACGCCTTCGTCGACAAGTTGGAAGACGTCGTGCCGCCGAATGACGATCTCGACCCCTTGGCGGTTCCGTGTTCAGGCGAGTCGCCGTTGTCGGACGGAGATCTCGACGCATGGCTCGGTAGCCTGCGGGCGGGCGTGCAGAACATTGTAACCCCGTCGGTGGATGTGTTTGATCGGGGAACGGGGACCTATTGGAAGGCGGCGGATCTGCGCATCGTCCTGCGTGTCGATCAGAGAGTTCCCGCCGTCGATTTCTCGCAGGTCGATCTGTGTCCCGGGGCGCCGAACGCCGCCGGCCGCGACGACCTGCACCCGATCGAGGTGCAGACCGCTAACGGTGCGACGGACGTGGCGAGGACCCGGCAATTGTTGCGCTTCCTGTGCGAGCGTCGCGGTGCCTTATTCTACAACGATGTGCCGATCGGCGCGCCCGATCCTCCCGATCCAGGCCTTGCGGACTTACCGACCACCTACTTTCCCGCTTTCGAGGCGGGGCAAGTCTACCGACGTGTCGGCGAGGACACGTCCGGCGACGGTGTCATCAATGCGGCCGACGACAATGTCGACGTCTGTCCTGCCGGCGTCGGCGCGGCGCCGCCGTGGTTCAACGCGGCGACCTGTCCGCCGTACGCGGATCCGCCGAATCTCAATCGCTGGTACCGCGACATGGATTACCGGCGCGGCGGCTTCTGGAATCACCGCGAACGCCAGTGGATGTATTTGCTGAACCTGAACCTGCGCGCCCTGATCGAATGGAATCAGGCGAACGGCGACGTGCTGTTTCCTCACGACGATACGAGCGACGGCGGATTGATCGTGTTTCTCACGGTACAGGGAGCGGTTTCGGACGCGATGAACAACTACGGTGTCCGCGTCTTCGATTCCGCAGACCTCGACAGGAACAACGTCACGTTTCCGCCGGGAGTAGCCGACCCGACCGGGGTATCGGTCGTCAGCGATCAGCTCGCCATCATCCAGGGAAACTTCAACATCGTCGACAAGTACCCGGCGGCGGTGATGGCCGATGCCGTGCACGTTTTGTCGCAGGGCTGGGAGGTGCCGGCGGCAGGCGGGCAGCCGAACGACCTGAAAAGTACGTTCACTCTCGCCTCGGGCGTGCGCGACGTTCCGGCAAACGACGCCCCGGGCGGTACCGACTTTACCGGGCCCGATGCGCTCGGCGTGAATACGGCGCTGCTCTTCGGCCTGGGGCCCAGCACACTTCATCCCGACTGGTACAACGGAGGCCTCGAGAACTTCATACGCATGCTGGAGAGCTGGAGTGGCCGCACCCTCAACTACCGGGGATCATTCGTCAGCCTCGGCGAGCCGCAACACAAGCGCAACGACTGGCACTGTGGATCGGGAAACGGCTGCAACATTTACGACCCGCCGGAGCGCAACTACGACTATGACGCCGATTTCGATCGCGTGGAGAATCTGCCGCCGATGACGCCGCGCTTCGTTTATCTGCAACAGCGGATGTATACGCGGTTCTATGACTGACACGGGCTGCGTTGGCGCGGCGAGCCGTCGCAATGAGCAAGCGGCAACGCTGTCATTGTGAGATGCCGAAAGAGTAGCGTGTCGACGGCAGAATCTCGAAGGATGAGAGGCGAGACCCAACAGCAGTCAGTGCCAACAGCCTGTTGAAAAACCCCGAGACGGCCCTTCGACAATAGGCTCAGGGCGAGCGGAAAATTCCTTTGAAATCGTGGCGGAGAACCGCTCATGCTGAGCCCTTCGACTTTGCTCAGGACGAGCTCGTCGAAGCATGCTGTGGGGTTTTTCAACGGACTAAGCGACAGTTGACTGGTGGTTGCGGTTTCCGCAAAGTAGCGCGAATCGAGGGATCTTCCAGGGAGTAGGTGCGATGCGGACATCGGAGTATCTGAGACTGGCACAGCCGTTTTCGCGGCGGGCATTCCTACAGCGTTCGGCGCTCGTCGCCGCCGCTGCCGCACTGCCGCCGGGTTTTCTTGCCGCCTGTGGCGGTGGCGGTGGTACAGCGGGCCAACCACTGACGGCGGATCCTTCGATGCCGTGGTGGCTGCAGAACAACTACGCGCCGGTCGAGGACGAGATCGACGCCTTCGACCTGCCGGTGCTCGGGTCGATTCCGCCGGAACTCAATGGACTGTACGTCCGCAACGGATCCAACCCGCGAACGAACAGCTCGCCGCATTGGTTTCTCGGCGACGGCATGGTGCACGGTATCCGCATCGAGGGTGGACGTGCGGTGTCGTATCGCAACCGCTACGTGCGGACTCCCCTATGGGAAGCGGGGGTGACGTTGGACGGTTCGATCGAAGCCGGCTTGCCGCCGGGCGGCGGCAACAGCCAGAGCAACGTGAGTTGTGTGTACCACGCCGGCAAGCTGTTGACGTCGGGCGAGATCGGCCACGCCTTCCAACTCGATCCCAACGACTTGTCGACGATCGGCGTGCACGATTTCGACGGGCGCCTGAATACTTCGTTCACCGCGCATCCGAAGATCGACCCGGCGACGGGCTATATGCACTTCTTCGGCTATTGGCTGTTCGAGCCGTACCTGACCTACCACGTAGCCGATGCGACTGGTGCGATCATTCATTCGCAGATCATCGAGGTGGCCGGCCCGACGATGATCCACTCTTTTGCCATCACCGAGTCGGACGTCGTCTTCTGGGAGTTTCCAGTCGTCTTCAGTCTCGACCGGGCACTCGACAGCAGCGTCATCGACGCCTTCCGCTGGCAGCCCGAGTACGGCGCGCGTATCGGCGTCATGCCGCTCGGCGGCAATGCCGACCAGATTCGCTGGGTCGACGTCGAGCCACAGTACGTCTTCCACGAAGTCAACGCCTACCGCGACGGCGACGAAATAATCGTCGACGTCGCGCGACATCCCGACATGTTCAACGACAACGACCTCAACGACAGCGACACTACCGTCCGCCGTTGGTACATCGACACATCGGGAGAGAATCTCACGTTTCGCGACGAGATCGTCGCTGATCGCGACTTCGAGTTGCCGTCGCACGACCGCCGGTTGAGCGGCCGGCCACACCGATACGGCTGGTTCGTCGCTACCCGCGAGAACCGCGATACCGTCGACCTTGCCGGCATAGCGATGGTCGACTTCCGCACCGGCGGTATCCAGCAGTGGGACCCGGGAATTACCAACCACTGCGGCGAGGCTTTCTTCGTGCCGGCGGGACCCGGCGAGGGCGAGGGGTGGCTGTTGACGTTGATGCACGACCACGACAGCAACCGCAGCCGCTTGGCGATCCTCGACGCGATGAACGTCGGGCGAGGGCCCGTCGCCGAGATCGAGATCCCGCGCCGCGTTCCGTACGGCTTCCACGCCACCTGGATCCCCACCTGAGGGGCAAGACGGCTATAGCCCCTCGCGGCGATTCTCTCTCTGATTGAGACTAGTCCCACCACCGGCGTGCCGCCGGATCATTCGAATGAGAAACGATGGACGGATCGCGCGAAGCGCGCACCACCCTGTGCCTCTGCCTACACGTCCTACAAAGCCCGAAGGGCGAAGGAGGATGCCCATGCCTTCCTGTCCTCCGAAGCTCGAAGAGCGAAGGGGGATGCCTACGAGCGAAGCGAGTTTCAGCCTAATCGTACTGGTATGTGCTGGTGACGCGGTTGGAATCGCGCACCTGGATCGCGCCGGACGGGCGGAACAACTCGAGTGAGAAGACGCGCAGCGCCTCAATTCGATGTGGCACCAGCGTATCGGGTTCCGTATCGACGATGAGCTGCGAGGTGGCTGAGACGTTTCGCAGATCGGGGGGACCCTCCGGCCCCCAATCCTCGACGCCGAGCATTTTGTCGAGGTTCGGCAGCATCGCCTCGCGCAAGGCTTCGGGCTGCGGCTCCCGCGTCAGACGCAGGCGCACGCAGGCGCGGGGCTGCTGGCGAATACAGGCGTCGATCCGCGCGATCGACAACGTCACCTCGGTGGCAATCGGGTGATCGACGAATCCCGACGCAGGCGTGTCCTCTGATTTGGTTTCGACTTTGCCGGGGGTCAGCGTCTTGCCGACCCAGCTGCCGATGATATTGCTCCATTCAGCACCGGCGCGGGATGTCAGGTACTCTTCACTGGTCACCGTCTGCGCCACGGCCTGCAGGCCGCGTTGCAATTCTTCCGGCGCGGTGGCCATTTGCTCTTGCAACGGAGTGAGCAATTGACGCAGGCCCTCGAGGCCGATGACGTCGGTCAACTTGCCCTGTTGGTCGACGAGAAGCCCTGGTCGGTAGGCGAGCACCGTCTCGACCATGCGATCTTCTTCGCTGGCGCCCGGGCGGTCGATCTGGAAGTCGCCGAAGACGATCGCTGTGCCGCGCTCGCTTTGCGCCGCTTTCATCGTGTAGTCCGCCACCATGTCCTGCGTGCGTGATTGCGGGCCGAGCGTTTGCGACTTCACGGAGGTCGTGCGAACCCTCGCGGTCAGCCCGTCCGGCCAAGCGAAGCCTAGCGTGATCGCCGTCGCCTCTGCCGCGGCAGGTGTGGTGTCGACAAGCGCGCTTTCCGATGGTCGCTGCGCCGTGCACGCCGAAAACGCGAGGAGCAGCGCGAGCGGCGAGAGCGAGCGAAGCGAGGAAACGGGGCGTCGGCGGTACATAGGGTGGATCTCCGGGTGTTATACGAAAATAACTGGGATGCGGAGCGATTTCTACGAGAGGGTGCCCCTCGCTCTCGGACCTGCGTCCGTAGCTACCTGCTTCGCGACGTCGCCTCGGCGAGGAAACGCCCCGCGGCGGCCGACCGTTCTCGCAGCGGGTAGTCGTCGAGGCTGACCCAATTGAGCATCAACGCGTAAAACGTTCCGACGACGATCTCAGTCAGCGTATCGATATCGTGGTCGCTGGAGCGGTTGCCGCGACCGTCTTCTTCGAGGAACGAGCGGAACGCATCGCGTACGAAGCTCATCTGTGTCGACTCGTGATGCTGCAAGTGAGCGACGCGAATCACCTCGAGGACCAACTCGCGGTGCATCGGTCCGGCCGCGTCGCAGCGGTCTGCCAGGGTGGCGAAGAAAACGTGCAGCCGATCTGCTACCGAACTGCGGCTCTGCCTCAGTTCGTCGAGTGTCGCGAACAGGTCGTTGAGAAAGCGCGTGGCGATCTCGCTTACCAACTGCTGCTTGGTCGTGAAATGGTTGAAAAAGGTCTTCTGCGCGACGTCGGCCCTCTCGCAGATCTCGTCGACGCGTGTTTCCTGTGGCCCCTGCCGCTCGAACAAGACGACGGCGGCCTCGAGGATCCGATCGCGAACCTCCCGCTTGCGCCGCTCGCGGCGCGTCAGGTCCGGACTCTCGTTGTCTTCGGGCGAAGTTGGCAAGGACACGATCCACCAAGCTTACAGTCGCCTGTAGCTACTGCCAGACGGCGGCGAACACAAGCGTCGGCGCGGTCGGCTTCCATGTCGTTGCGCCACGCCATGCACAACCCGAAGTTTTTCTGAATAAACCGAGCAATCGCGCCGTCTTGCAGTCGGTTGAGGAATAGGCCCGGCAGGCGAAAATCAGGAGACCGGGAACAGCGAGGAGAAAGACTTGATCGGATGCACGAAGAAGCCGGCACGATCTCTCGTGCGTCGCCTGCGTCGCCGCTGCCCCGAGAGGAATGGCACCACAACTGGCACGGCGCGGATGGGGAATACCTATAGCGCTGTGCAACTGTTGATGGGCGGTGCGGCCGCGCTCTGCCTGGTGGTGATTCTGGGGACAGTGATCGCTGGGCCGGCGCGCGCCCATGCGCCGCGCGATTCTGATGGCGACGGCATTCCGGACGAGGTCGAGCGGCGGACCGGAACCGACCCCTTCAGCGATGACACCGATTCGGACGGAGTGCGCGATGGCGTCGAAGACGCCAACCGCGACGGTATCGTCGACGTGGGCGAGAGCGATCCACGACGAGCCGGGTTGTTCCCGGGCACCGCCCCACACATTCCGGAACCGCTCAACTTCGATCTCGTGCGCGGACTTGGCGCGCGCCGCGGAGAACTCGAAATCAATACTCTTGCCGTCGTTCGACTCGGTGACGGACAAGTCGGCTGGGCGCCCGAGGTCGAGTGGGCTTTTGCCGACGGCTACGCGGTCGAACTCGAGTTGCCGTTGGACGACCGTCACCTCGAGGCCGTGAAGCTGGCACTGCAGGGAACGTTGCCCGGAAGTCAGGGAAACTTCGTTCACGGCTGGCAGACCTACGCCGAGATCGGTCTCGATGAGGGCGTCACCGAGTCGGTTGCCCTCTACATCCTTGGGCAGCGGCTGAGTCATCAGCTTTCCTACTTGCTGATGGCTGGTGGGCGGACGGTGATCGGCGAGTCCGGTGTCGACGCGGATGCGTTTCTGCTCAACGCATCCCTATTTTGGGACTCGCACGAGTGGCAGACGCGCGGATTCGAGACCAACCTCGAGGTTGGTGACGGCGGCGAGTGGATCTTGCGCTTGTTTCCACAGATCCACCTGCAACTCAGCGAAAGCGTTCGCCTCCAGTTCTCGGTCGGTGCCGACGTTACGGCGGACGGCGCCGATCCGACCATGGGTTTGCGAGCCATTCTCGAGTAACCCGACATGCGTCGCTCTGCCGGTGCTTTCGCTCGAGGAACCGCGAAGCCTCAGCGCAGATCGACGATCACCGGGGCGTGGTCCGAGGGGGTTAGATCGTCCTTCTTCTTGCGATACTCGCGATCGATCTCCACTGCTTGGACGCGGTCGAGCACGCCGGCGGTTGCGAGCAGCAGGTCGATGCGCAGTCCTTGTTTCTTGTGAAAGGCGCCGCCGCGATAGTCCCACCAAGAGTACTCTCGCGCCTCGGGCCGTCGGTTGCGAAAGACGTCGATAAGGCCCCAGTCGAGCAAGGCGCGAAACCGTGCCCGTTCTTCATCGGTGTGGAAGATGTGACCGGCCAGGGCGGCTTCGTTCCAGGAATCGATTGGCGCCGGGCAGATGTTGAAGTCACCGCCGATGAGCAAGGGCTCCCCGGCACGGTGATGCTGCGACAGGTGATCGCGCAGCGCGTCGAACCACGCGAGCTTGCGCGGAAAGTCCTCGTGCGAGGCGGATTTCCCGTTCGGACAATATAAAGTCGTGTAGGTCAGGCCGCCGACGTCTACTGTGAGCAGCCGGGCGCCGAAGTCCTCGCCACCGGGCAGTCCGCTTTGTCGCTCCACCGCTGCCTCGCGGCTGAGGATCGCGACTCCATTCCACGCCTTCTGACCGTGGACGACCGCCCGATAACCTGCGCTGGCAAAGACGTCATAGGGGAACTGATCGTCCGTCAGCTTGAGTTCCTGCAGGCCGACCACATCCGGCTGTCGCTCGCGCAACCAGTGGAGGACGAAGTCGATTCGCGAACGGAGGCCGTTGATGTTCCAGGTTGCGACTCGCATGCGGGCGAGGCTAGCAGCCCGTTGCAGAACAGGCCACGCGCGCGAACTCGCTGCGAACGGCTGCTTGCCGCCTCTCGAGGAACGGGCAGGTGGCCGTCAGAACGTCGCGGCGAGCCTCTTCAGGCTTGGCACTCGGGCGATCGCGCGTCGCCAGATACAGCCCATGCACAGTCGATCGCCGCCGCTGCGGCCGACCATGCGCCGCACCGCCCCGCCGCAACCCGTGCACGAGGTGTGGACGTGCTGCCGCACGCGCCGAACCGATACCGTGCAGCCAGGGGCGATCAGCCGCGCGCTACCGTGTTTACCGACGACTTCGCCGAGATGGTCGATCAGTACCTCGCGGTCGTAGCCGGAACCCGTCGGCAGGTGCAGGGTCCAATCGTGTCCGACAATCTTCACCGATCCGCGCATCTTCTCATTCCTCTTAATCATTGATGCCAATTCAACACTGCGAAGTTTACACTGACGTTACCGGCTCGTGTATATTTGATCGCAATCGCGAGAAGATTCTCGCCTCGCTGGGGTAGTAGGCGAGATGCCGCGGATCCTCGCATTGCTGCGCGGGTTCGGCCGCGGAATCGAGGCGCGGCATCGAGGCGCGG
>JBGTMF010000149.1:0-3089 GCA_041743795.1 Thermodesulfobacteriota bacterium
ACGACGGTTTTCGATGCCGGTGCCTTCTCCTTCGAGGAACAAATTCTCGGTATCGCGCGCGAAATGGACCGGCAGGGAACGCTTCCCTTCCGGCTGGTGACTTCGCATGTGATCACCAACCCGCGTCGGGTCGAAGGATCCATCGAGCGATTTGTCGAGCTTCGCCGCCAGTACGATGGCGATCGTTTGCGCGTCGGCATGATCAAGATTCTCAACGACGGCACGACCCAGGCGCTCAACGCGGCGTATTTGCGGCCGTACGAAACCGTCGCTTCTCGGGGGGCCGTCTTGCTCGCGCCCGAGTTGCTTCGCGACTTTGTTCTCGAGGCAGACCGGGCTCGGGTTGACCTGCACATCCACGCGATCGGCGATCGCGCCGTGCGCGACGCGCTCGACGCCTTCGAGGTGGCGCGCCGCGACGATCGGAATCGGGGCACGCGACACACGATCGCGCACCTCGAGTTGATCGACGACGCGGACCTGCCGAGATTTGCGGAGTTGGACGTCATCGCCCAGACGACACCCGCCTGGCATTCGTACAATGGCCAAGAGGTGCTCGAGATCTTGGGGCAGGAGCGATTCGATAGACTCTATCGCTTCAGGGATCTCATCGATGCCGGCGTTCGCGTGACCTTCGGCAGCGACTTCCCCGCCTCGGGCATCGTCGGCGCCTCGCCCGTCTACAACATGGCGGTCGGGGCCACGCGCCAACTCCCCGGCGAGCCGATTCAAGGTGATGCCGGGCAGCGTCTCACAATCGAAGAACTGGTTCGGGGCTATACGATCGACGCCGCCTACCAGCTGCGCATGGAAGACCAGATAGGGTCGTTGGAGAAGGGCAAACGGGCCGACCTGGTGATCCTGCGTGCGAACATTTTCGAGCTTCCGCGCGAGGCGCTTTTCCGTCCGCTCGTGGACGCGACGATCCTCGACGGCGAAGTCGTGGCCGGCGTGTTGCCGAACTGAGGCACACCGGTGCGTTGTGCGTTTTCGGCCTTGCCCTGCGGTGTCCTGGCCCGTCATGGGCTCATTCGAGGGCCCGAGAGGCTCGCGGGGGCATCATGCTCAAGCGCCCAATGTTTGATACCTGGCGATCAAGTCGAATCTCCAGTTTGTACGGTCTCTCCGCCTATCCCGCTGAAGCATTCGGTTCGGGGTTGCGCTCGTCTCGGTGTTTGCGCAATCTCTGGCGCGTCGTGAGCAAGCCCAAGATCGCGCTGGTAGGCGCGGGCGGACTGTCGTTCGGCCCGACGATGGTCAACGATGTCATCCACACGCGCGTTCTCGCCGGCAGTCGGCTGGTGCTACACGACATCTCCGAAGCTCGACTGCAACGAGCCTACCGCTTCGCATCGAAGCTCAACGCTGCGAACGGCAACCCGATCATCCTTGAACAATACACCGATCCGGCCGAAGCGCTGACCGGCGCCGACTTCGTCATCGCGAGCGCCGAGCACGGGCGGTTTCGCTATTGGCGCCAAGACTACGAGATCCCGCTTCGTTACGGCGCCACGCAGGTCAACGGTGAGAATGGAGGACCGGGTGCGGTCTTCCACTCGCTGCGCAGCATCAAAAACACGCTGAGTATTTGCGCTAGCATCGAGAAGCACTGCCCGGACGCCTTCCTCATCAACCTCTCGAATCCAATGAGCCGCGTGACGCTCGCCATCAACCAGGGGTCGAAGGTTCGCAATGTCGGCATGTGTCACGAGATGCCGATCGGTATTGTTCGACTCGGCCGGTTGCTGCGAATTCCACCGTCACGGATCGCGGCGAAGGCCTCAGGCCTCAACCACTTCACGTTCTTCACGGAGATGATCGACCGAGAGACGGGAGAGGACCTGCTGCCGCGGGTCAAGAAGCTGTTCCGCGGGAGATTCTTCGATTTCGGTCCCATGCTCACCCGGCTCGCGAGGGCGAGCGAGCGTCGGCCCGTGCTCGCCATGCTTGCCGATCAACTCTACTCGCCGCTGGTTGCGCACATGATCCGTGAGCACGACCTCGTGCCCTGCTCCGTCGACAGCCACATCGGTGAGTATCTGCCGTTCGCGCGCGAAGTTGGTGGTTACCATCCGGACCACGTCGATCAGTTCGCCCGTATCGATAAGGTCATCGAACGGCTGACCGTATGGATGGCAAGCCCCAAGCTACCGCTGCCGCTGCACCGTATGGGGCACAGCCTCGAAGAAGTCGTGCCGATCGTCGCCTCGATCTGGTCAGGCGAGAGACAGCGGATCGTAGCGGTCAACGTGCCGAATCGCGGTTACCTGCCGAACGTTGCCGAAGGTGCGATCGTCGAAGTAGGTGCCGAGGTCGATGGTGACGGTATCCATCCCGAGATGATGCCGCCGATTGCGGAACCGATCGCCGGACACATCGCCGTACAAGTCCCCCTGCAGGACAAGATCGTCAGATCCGCTCTTACCGGCGACCCTCAGCCCGCCCTCGAGGCCCTGATCGAAGATCCCACATCACCGCGCGACGAGTCGGCGTGCGTAGGCATGTTCAACGAACTACGCAAGTTGCAAGCAGAACAGTTACCGTTCTGAGCGTGCTCACAACGTCAATGACGAGGTCGAGCACCTTCTCGCGAGCAAAGCCGAGCTGAGGCCACACCCTGGTGGCCGAAGGGGGGTCCGAGGGTGGAAGTTCGGCGCCGAGGCCCACCGCGGCCGCCGCCAGACCGCCGACGATGGCGACGGGGGCGAGCTCGGCGGTGGCGAAGGCGACCCGCAGGCCGGAGGTAGGGAGGTTCGCCACCCACCCTCCTTGGATAGGCGGGGGGACGTAGGTAACGAGTCGGCCGAGTTGCGGCGTGGTGTGATCGCTGGTCGACGCGGCGCCATAGGGGCGGACGATTCGTTACATACGTCCCGTATCAGTCGTTACATACATGACCCCCGCATGCTTGACGGGTGCCGGACGCCGGCCGTATGAACGCGCCGGGTACATCGCTCCCCCGAACGCGACAGCGCGGGGCGAATCGATACGGAGGTAGTTCCGATGGCGACGAAATCGGCGGCCGCGGTCGCGGCGATCATCAAGGCGAACAACAAGGCGCTGGGTGCGGCTCTGAAAGCTGGCGACGC
>JBGTMF010000150.1:0-2116 GCA_041743795.1 Thermodesulfobacteriota bacterium
GGTGCTCGCGGGCCAATCGATGGAGGTGTCGATCAAAGTGCCGGTAGACCCCGAAGGTCGGGCAGTGACGTGTCGCTGGCTGGTGGACGGCGTGCCGCTGACGCCGATTGGGCCGTGTGGCGGTCGGTGGGACAGGGCGATGGAAGGGGCGCATGAGCTGACTCTCGAGGCGCATGACACCGATGGTATGAGCGCGACGAAGACCTGGACGCTGCCGGTGCGTGCCGCGCCGATTCGTCCGACGCAACCCCCAGCGCCTCCGGCGGGGTTGCCAACCGCGGACCCGCAACAGGCGGCTCAGCAGTTGGCACAATTTTATTGCTTGCAGCGTCAAAGAGCGATCAATGATGCGGAGGCGATACTAAATGAGGCAAAGTGTACTTGCGACGGCATCACCGTTGAAAAAAGTAACGGGAAGTATCTGGTAAATTTTAATCGCAAGTGCGTTGCCGGCGGGAGAGAATATAAGGATCCCAATCCGAGAGTGCAGATAGAAATGACCTGCGCCGAGAGCGGATGCGTCAAATCGAGGTGATGAAGTGGCAGCATTGGGCAGGAGCTAACGCCAACGAGTCCTTGAAACTTGACGACGGCGGCATGGTTGCGTCACTATCGCGCCGCAATCAACACCGACCGGGGAGGCGAATGAGATTTCGTTTGGCCAAGGCGACGGACGTCGGCCGGGTGCGTAAGGCGAATGAGGACAGCGTCTGCTTGGTTCGCGATGACGATGCGCGAGCGGCTCTCGTCGTCGTCGCTGACGGAATGGGCGGGGCGGCCGCGGGGGAGATCGCGAGTTCGTCCGCGGTGTCCGCGATGAAGGAAGCGTTTTCCGCCGCGGCCGTCGCGGACAGCGACCAACTGTTGCGCTGGGTGCGCGATGCGAACGCCGGCATTCTCGCGAAGAGTAGCGAGGACACCGGCATGGAGGGGATGGGTACGACGTTGACGGCGTTGTACCTGCATGACGAGGCGGGCGTGCTGGTTCAGGTAGGCGACTCGAGAGCCTATCGCAGGCGCGGTGGAGCGATCGAGCGGTTGACGGAAGATCAGTCGGCTTGGTCGGACTCGGTGCGAAAGGGCGGCTCGCCGTCGGTCGAATACGGCCGCAACCACTTGACGAATGCGGTCGGACTTGAGGACGCCGTCGAGGTGGCGACGATCGGGCCGTTCGAGTTGCGGGCGGGCGATCGTTTTCTGCTGTGCTCGGACGGTGTATGGGGCTACGTGACCGACCCGGAGATCCTCGCCGCCCTAGGCGGCGACATCGACACCGCGTGCCGGCGATTGATCGACCTCGCCAACGCTCGCGGCGGTGCCGACAACATCACGGTCGCAGCCGCCGAAGTGCTCGATGACTGAGTCGGGAGTATTTCCGGTTGGCGGCGCCGGGCGCCTGTCGTGATCAGCCACCCGGGTACGATCATCGCCCGTTTCGGGCGATACGAGGCAATCGAACAGTTGGCGCAGGGCGCGCGCGCGCGGCAGTGGCGCGCTTGGGATCCGTATCTCGAGCGCTTCGTGACGATCGTCGACCTGGCGGGTATCGACGCCGCCGACTTGTTTGACCGCTCGCGCGACCTGGAAGACGCGCTGGTCGAATGGCTGGGCGATGATCGCGTCGCCGGCGGGCCGATTGCCGACTTCGACCCGGGCGGGGAGAGCGGCGGTGCGTATCTGGTACTGCTGGCACCGGAGCGGTCGGGCGTGGCCCTCGACACCCCCGTTGCGGTAAGCGCGCCGCGACGGCGCGACCGCACGGTGGCGGCAACGGTCGAGTCGCCACCGCGGCTGCTCTTTGTTCTCTACGGTGCCTCGCTTCTGCTGGTGGGGCTGATCGCCGGCGCCGTCGGCGGACAGCTACTGGGAAGCGGCGGCACGGTCGTGACCGGCAGCGGCCGGCCCGGTGATCTCGCGGCACTGCCGGAGCGGAATTCCTCTCCGTCGGTATCACCCGGTAGCGAGGATGTCAGGGAGAATCGGGTGAGTGGCAATGGCCCGGGAGCCACACCCTCGGCCGAACCGACCGGCGCCGCACCGACCATGTCGCCGCTCGTGGTGCCCGTCACCGACACCCAGACCGTCGCGCCGACGATCGCGGGCACGCCGGCGCCCT
>JBGTMF010000151.1:0-12738 GCA_041743795.1 Thermodesulfobacteriota bacterium
TGCGGTCACCCGACGGCTGACACTACGGATGAGAGCTCGCTGGATCGCGGTGCTCGAAGCTCAGCTCGCCGAAGCGGCCTGAAGAAACCAAACCGTCTCAGTTCCTCTTCAGCATTCTTACGATACCCGGGCTTCGGGCGACTGCGTGTGGCGCCTTGGTCGATGCGATGTTCACCGTCGACGACGCTAAGTTTTGCAGCGCCCGTTTCTTCAGACCCGAGATCGAATCCTAACTTGGTGCGCGTCCTACAGCGGGCGACCACGGATAGCAGACTCGAATGCACTTCCAACGGCGACACCCCGCCCCACCGCGGCGCCGAGATCATTGACGGGCGCGCCGCCCCCACCCACGGAGGAACTACCGATCGATTGAACAATTCAAATCAAACCAACCCAGAAAGTGCATCTTCGTCGCCGCAGTTGACAAAGGCCCCCATAGCAGGCGCCAAGGGGTGACCAGTTCTCCGGTCGTGGTCTGTTTGCACGGTCTGTGAACAAGCGCAGCTAGACGGACTTCGAAGCAGACCCGGCGTCCCCTTGGCGGCTTGGCGCCTTGGCGACTTGGCGCCTTGGCGACTTGGCGTTGAAAACTGTTCGGGGAGGCGGTGTCGTTTGGCGAATGGGTTCGCGGCGGTGGTGCCGATTCTTCCCACCTCACCAACGCCCAGTCTCTTTGTCCCCCTTGCCCTCTCAGGCCTTTATCGCTGAATGACTACCCACTCACTTCGGAGAACACCCTTTTAAGATAACGGCACCATGAGGCGAAGTCGCCACGGAGTGGTCACCCGCTCAAAGCAACCGCACGTCGAGATCCGAAAAGCGTCGAAACCCCCGGTCCAGCGTTACGATCTCGAGTTTCGCCACAAGCGCGAATGCGGCGAGGTACACGTCGGTACCCGCGACAGCGCCGGGCTGCAGAGTCGCGCAAAGCTCGCGCCAACTCGTGCTCAAGCCATCGGGCTCTTCGATCTCCGCGAAGCGATCGTCGCAAACCATCGTGTCGTACGCGGCCCATGCCTCGTGCGGCGCCAGCGCATGCTTCCCAAAGATACGCGCCGACGTGATCAGGCGTAGGAATCCGAGCTGGCTGACGCGGCAAACGAGGATGCTGCCCCTTCTCCGAACCCTGCCGAGCCAACGATTCGCCGCTCGCGAATGCTCATGCGCATCGTGAACCAGCGCCACCAGGACATTCACGTCGCACAAGCTGCCGCGATCAGCGTCCGACATCGTCATCGACTTCTATTGCTTCGATGTCCTTCGTCGAGATGCTGACGCTGCCCGCCGCCCCCGAGCGAACGAGTGGGAACTCAACCCGGCGAAGCGCATTCGTCGTCCCCCCTACTTCGATCTCACGCCGCAAGGCACAAATGACCAACTCCTTCAGCGTTGTCTCACGCGACAATGCCAATTGCTTGGCCCGGCGAAACAACTCGTCCGGAATCTCCACCGTCGTACGCATATGCCAATATGTATGCGCATATACGGTTTCCGTCAAATTGGATCGCCACTGACCGCTCTCACACGACTGCTACAGCTCAGGCAGTCGAAAACACGCCCCCTATCCGTCCCGCCGAGCGACAGCGGTTGACTGCGATCATGCCAGGCTACGCGGCGGCGAGGGGCGCGCCGTGCTATGGGACGTGGCTCCTATGCGAGACTTGTTTGGCGAAGCGATCGGGATACAGGGGCACGAGACACCGAGGCGACGAGGAGCGGGGACACGTGCTGGCGAGGACAGGCGCATTGCGTCACCACGGCCGAGACCAGTTGGTAGGCCAGGTAGGTTGCGATTATGCGACGATGTCGCGGTCAACCTTGCTGGAACCTGTCTGTTCTATCCGTGCTCGTGGTGGGATCTGCGGGGACCGCTTCTCGGCTTTACGCCGTATGTGTCGTCGTTCTGGTTCGCGGACACTGGCTATAGCGAGGACAGGAGCGATCTCGGCAGGATACTGCGCCCCGGATACCGAGTTGCCGGCGGGACGCGCGTCGAGCCGATTCAACTCGCGGGCGACGAATCGACGACTCTGCTCCGGCGAGGGCGGCGGCCGTTCGTGACGCATTGCCAGGTGCATTGTGAAAACGAAGCAAAGGACATCGATGTCCGTCTGTGTGGGGCTGACGGGCCGGCGTTGTTTCGCTCGATCCAGGAGCGCATCGGGGTGTTTTTCTACCGCGGCGATGGTGACGGCGACGGCGGGCTGCGTGGAATCGAGGGGCAGCTTCCCTACGTACTCGACAGGCTGGTCGACGGCGGTCTGATCGTCACCGATGGATGTAATCAGTTCGGCGGCGAAGAGGCCGAGCTGCCGTATTGGGAGCTCGGTCGTTTCTGTTACACCCAAACCAACGTGCTGCGGGCATTCCGCGATGCGAGGGATATCAGCGATGCGGCGGGGCGCCGGTTCCGCTGTGTGGGCTTCGTCGAGCACGATGACTTCGGCAAGGGTCCGACGTTGGTTTGGCAGGTGACCAGAAGCTAACCCGCGGGTCGGGCCGGCGCTTTGAGAGCCCCCATTCGGTCCCCGTCGTGAACACCGAGCAGACAGTCAGACTGGAGAAGACGGCGCTCCGCTCGTCCTTCTGCACCGAAGAAGTACGTGTTCCTGGACGAAAGCTTACCAGCGTTGCGGCACCTCGCGCAGGCCGATGAGGTCGTGGCCTACGCCGGCACCAACTCAACCGCCCCAGCCGGCCGGCGCGGCAAACTCGCTCCCGCCGAGCCGGGTGGGAATAGCATCGATCAGAAATCGCGGCACTGTCGCCAAATACATGCTCTGGATCTCGATCTCGAATGGCTGGCTACCACCCGGGGCCGTCTCGCCGTCGGCATTCTGATACTCCGTGCGCAGGGTACGTTGGCCGTCAGTGCTGAACAGCCGGAGACGGTATCGAATGCCGGTAACCGGCAGGTCGTACCCGTTGGTGACACGCCCGCGAAAGCGAACCGAACGGCCGACCGCCGCGACGTCGCGAATCCGTACCTGCAGCAGACTCGGCGCGGCCTCCCCGGGAACCGACCGCGCCTGAATCAGGTCCTGATCGCGCTGTGCACCGTCCGTCGGACCCTCGGCAGCCAGATCGCCCAGGACTTCGTTGCGTCCCGCTTGCGGCGGCGCACACGCCAACACGAAGAGGCACCCAACCCGGATCAAAGTCGACACGGCGTTCATTTGATTACGATCCAGGTCATCTTGGCATAAGCACTTAGCTCTCCGTCCGCCGAGAACAGAGCGCTCGCCGAGTGCAGTTTGCGACCGTCTTGCCCGATCGGCCATGCAATGATGGAATTGTACTCACCGACGCCGGTAGGGCGCACGACAACCGCGCAGATGCTACCGAGAAGAGCGGGGATCGACTCGCGACCTGGCTCGAGTGCAGCGTAGGAGGGGCAGTCGAGGGCGGTCCAGATGTACCGCGACGCCACCACCGGTCCGTTGTCGTCGGCGAGTGTAGCGTCGGCGACCCACGGCGCCGCGACCAGATCGCACCCGTCGACAGGGCCGGCGAAGATTCGCAGCCCGTCGCCGATGGCACGATCGGGTCCGCAGGCGACACAGGTCGGAAAACTCGCCCCGGGCTGCAAACGCGCCGACTTGCGACAGGCGCGCTCGATCTCCTCGGCCGTTGGCAACGCCGGAATATCGAGTTCGAGAGTGCGCGGCTGGCCGCGGGCGACGATCTCGCCGCCCGCGTCGCTCAGGGCAACACTCGCACCGTCGCGCTCGACGCTCAGCGGCACCTCCAGCGGCGGTGGCTTGCGCAGTGTCACCTCGACACTGCAGCCACCGCTGACTCCATCCCCACCACCCGACGACGCGAGGACAAGGTCGGCGACAACGCCAGCGACATAGCCGCCGTGACCGGATCTCGGAGGCCCATTGAAGCGCCTAGGGATCGATAGGGTTTCGGTCACATCGGACATTCAGCACAATTTCTGCGCCGTCGCCAACATCAACCCGGTCGCATCGCGCATGTCGATCTGGCTCGTCGCTGAGCGACTTGGAAATAGCGACAATTCAACCAAAAGGAGACACACGATGCTTCAGTCGCAACGTATTACCCCATGCTTGTGGTTCGATGATCATGCTGTGGAGGCAGTGGCCCTCTACACGGCCGTCGTTCGCAATTCGAAGATCCTCCGTACCACGCGCTACGGCGTTCGATGGCGAGACGAATCGGGTGAACGCACCCGTATCGGTCTCTTCGATTGAAACTCAACCTCGGGCATTTTGATCATGTCTCCGGACAATTGCGGATCGTCGCATAGCCACGAAGGGGCGGCCATTCACCAGCCCAGGGCATCGCCCTGGGTGGAGGCCCCCGCGGGAAACCAAGCCCTGAAAGGGCGTGACCCGATGCCTGTATGGTCGAGGACCTCGCCAATTTCGTGGTTCATCTGACATTTCCAGCGACGACAGGAAACTATGGACCTGAGGGGCAATGAATACCGCCCCTACAGGGCTTGGGGAGGGGAGACGTTGGCGAATTCCCAGGGCGCTGCCCTGGGCTGATGGATTTTGCCCCTTCGGGGCGCAGGGTGGACGTCAGCACTCATTTGCTTTCGTCCCGTTGTTCGCCTGTCCGGACCCCCCGCCTCTCGGATGCGCCGGAACACCCGTGATGACGGAGAACTACATGAATTTTACCGACGATGCGTGCATGAGCACATTCACCAATCACCAGATCGCGCGGATGCATTACGTACTCGAGCGCAGTCCGCGTCGGCGAGGATTGCCCAACTCGCCCGGTCTCGGTCGGCTCCTCAGCGCCGCCGCGTCTGCCCGAGGGAGATAGGGTTCCGACCTTCCAATTCTTGCTCGCGCCTCCGATCAAAGCGTTGACTACCAAGCGCCGTGCGTCCTAAACGACTGCGACAACTCGGGCAGTCGAGCACACGTCCCTGTCCCGCCGCGAGCGTCAGATTTCGGACGAAGCTCCGGATGCGGGTCAGGGGAGGTAGGCGTATTGGTCGAGTACCGAGGTCATGAGCGCCGTCTCGGGATCCAGACTATAGGTCTGCACCATGATGACGATCGCCGTGAGCTCGGGGTGGTTGTTGAGAATTGCGGCGCCCGCCTGATTTGGCTCGGCCAGCTTGCCGAGTGCGTGACGGCGAACGCGAAATTGATCGAGTGCGTGCCGCACGCGGGGTCGCATCCTCCGCTCGTCGAGGATGGCGAGCCCGTCCTCGGAGAGAGAGAACGCAGCCACCACCACCGGCGGCTTCGGTGTCGCGTACATCGCCCATCCCGAGAGCTTCCACGGGTTGACGTCGTAGCGCGCCACGAGCGCGCGGTGAGCCAGCGGCCACAGGCCGGCCCAGACGAGAACGAACCCGACGATCGCCCTCTTCATAGGATCGTCGGCCCAATCACGCCGTCGCCGGGCTGCAGGGACAACCCCAGCAGCAGCGCAAGCAGGTAGAGCAGGGCCACCGCAGGAAACACGCGTCGATTCCAGTTGCCGGGCAGGAACACGAGCAGAAGGTTGGTGAACAGCAGAGCGAATGCGAGCTCGAGGGCTCCGATCTGGATGATCGCGACCAGAGCGATCGCGCCGAGCGCGGCAGCCGTCCGTGTCGGCCGGAAGAGCAGCAGCAGAGGCAGAAGCAGCTCCAGCAGATAGACCGTATTAGACACCGCGACGAACAGAGCGTCGTCGATGCGATACGGCCCGGCTCCGTTGTTGACGGGGTTGTAGCTCTGCAGGCGCGCGATCACGGTGCTGGGAACCATCCACGCGAACAGATCTGCGAAGCGCCCGCCACGGCCGATCATGAAGGCGATGAAGTCGCCGTGCAGGTAGTTCCCGTACAGGACCTTTTGTAGCCCGGTGTGGAACAGTATGATCGCGGTGGTCCACATCAACCCGCGCTGCGCGAGGTCATCGTCGGCGGCGCTGCCGTCGGCGCCGACAATGGACAACAGAGTGACTGCGAGCAGCTCGATGAAGAAGTGATTGTCGGTGAGGGGTATGGTGATGCCGAGCTGTATCAGGAGCGCTGCGAGCGCGATGCGCGGCGCTAGGTAGGCGTATCGCCGCACGAAGCTGAGCGCAAAAGTCGCACTGATCACGGTCGCAGTGACGGCGAGCAACGGAGCGTTCAGCTCTGCGCCATACTCGGCCCCGACGCGCAGCCACAGCCAGCTCCGCACGGCGCCGTGCAGCAGCAGGAAATGGCGCAGCGCCGCGATCTGCGGCCCGCGATCCACGCCCACAGAATCGTGAAATCCAAATCGCATCGCCCCTGGGTGCGGTTAGCGCGGCGCGAGGATCGGGGTCAAGCGGCCCTTCGAGATTCTCCACAGACGAAAGGCAGTCAAACTCGGCCACTTCACCCCTAACTCTCCGCTACCCGGAACGCACGCCGCATTCGGTCCTGGGCCGCCCGTGAGAGGCCGTGGCTCGTCGCGACCGTGCGCCACTGCTTCACGGTGCCCGTGACCTCGGTGACAATCTCGAGGGCACGCTTTTTCTTCACGCGGAACACCGACGCCACCGACAGCGCGAGATCGAGGTGCAGGGCGTTGTCCGTTTCCGAGATGTTCAGCTTGAGGCCAGCGCCATGCACGTCCGGGTTCATGTCGTAGGCCGGGGCAAGTGCCCAGCCCGTGGGCTGCAGCATGAAGCCGTGGTTGCGCAGATGGTCATCCGTGTTCGACACGCAAATGAAGAATACGATGCGACGCCAGAGTTGCTCGAGGTCTGCCGATGTGTTCGAGCCGAGGCGCATCAACAGGTCCGCAATCTCCACGTAGCTGACGCCGTCGTCCGCGTCTTGGCCATCGACGCGGTCGAGCAAGGTCATCGCCGAGGCGAAGTGCAGTCTTCCTCCCTCGTCTACTCGGTCGAAGCGGCGGCTCAGAAAGGTGTGGTGACCGTGCCCACCGTTCTTGCTCGACCCAAAGCGACGCAACTGTGCTGCAGGAACAACTACGCCAGCGTGCTCTGCGATCTCGTGCACCACGCGCTCCCACGCGCCGATGTCGTCCTCGTCGTTGCGGCTCGGGAACTTGGCGATCCAAAGCCGGTCCCGCTCGTCTCGAACACTGGCCTTGGGCCGTGCTCCACCGAGCGAGCCGCCAGGCGCGATGAGCATACGCAACCAGCGGCCGTAGTCGGGATCGTCCTCGACGCCTCGTCGTTCAAGCTGCAGGCTCGCATGCTCGAGCTCGCGCAACGACGTCCAGGGGGGCGACGCGAGATCATCGTTGTCGTCCATGAATCGACCGTCCGTCCGAAAGCGAAGAGCCCCCATTCGGTGCCCGTCGTGGACACCGAGCAGATAGTCCGACTCGAGCAGACGGCGCTCCGCTCGTTCCTCTGCGCGTGCCAGCTGAGCTTCGCGCCGACGCATGAGCACACGACCCCAGCGGTCGGGGGCGGAGTCGAGGAAGACACCGAAGTTTTCCCGATTCTTCGCCGGGTACTGAGGGCCTCCGTGGAGCGCCATGGTCGGATCGAGCTGCTGCCGCGAGGCCGTGGATAGCCAGTTCTTGTCGTACTCGAAGGCGAATACTTCCGCGCCGCGAACCGGAGTCGCGGTCAGACGACCCACCGTTGTCGGGCCTTCCAGCCCGATCCAGTCGGCGACAACCTCGATGATGCGCTGCTTGCTCATCCGTCGCCGTTCTTAGACCTGGACTTCTTGGAAGAGCTCGCCGTCACCGATCCCTTCCCATGCACAGCGCGCTTCGGCGCCCGGCGACGTGTCGGCAGCCCGGCGTCCTGCAGCTTGCGCCCGAGCTCATCATCGCGGCCTACCAGCGGCAGGTCCTCGTGCAGCCCCAGGCTGTGCAACACGTTCGCGTACGATCCGAGGGTGACCCCTGGCTCACCACTCTCCACCGCGCGCAAAGTGGGGCGTGACATCCCCGCCCGCTCGGCGACAAGCTCCATCGAGTAGCCGCGCCTGAGCCGAGCCAGGCGGATGTTCTCGCCAAGCTCCCTGAGAAGTCGCCTGACGGCCGGATGCGGCGATGCACTCTTCCTGGGCATAACGGTCAGTATTATGCCCATTACTGCCCTAAACGGCAAGAATAGCGCTACTATTTCGCTGACGACAAGCCCGACTGCGGGCTTTCGGTGAGTGCGGTCACCCCCGCCGCCACGGTCATCACCTCCAATGCGAAAGTCTTTTCATTGCTCGCCGCCCGTCTGCGGATCGCGGTCTTCACACCCTAGCGCAGAAAATGCAGAGTCGCGCGAATCGCCCGCTACGTCCCATCGACAGCTCGTCCCATGGACAGCTGACAGGCTGTTCAGCAAACCAAACCAGCAGGTTGATCGCCGATCAGCGATGCTTCCGTGCCAGCTTTCATCCAGCAGCTTCGCCCGATTCGCCCCCTACGTCCCGGAGTTTCCCCGTGGGGGCGGAAGACCCAGCGGAGACCGCTGCCGCGGATGCCGAAAAAGCGAGGTTCAGAATCCAACCACAACCGCACGCATCAGAGGCATCTTTCACAATGCCGTGGGTAGCGCCAAGAAATCTTCGCGTGCCGCGAAGAGTTTTGACCATAGTAGTTCAGAGGGCAAACCTCACGCCGGTGAGATCCTCGGAGACTTTCCAGAGGCGATCCTGCAACGCTTGGTCGTGGGAGCGACGGCTCGACGTCACGACGACCGGGCGCCCCATGATCTCGCCGATTCCCTGCGGACCGAAGTACTGACCGCCGACGGCCTCCGGGTCGGTCGCGGCGCGGAGCGTCGCGAGGGCGCCTATGGCGGGCGACTGCGCCACCCACGGGACATGCCGCGCGAGGAAGTCCAGGGGAGGGAAGTATCGCCCGAGCTCGGTCGCCGCGACGCCGGGGTGGGCGGCGAGGGCACTCGTGGCCGCCCCCTCCGCACGCAGCCGACGTTCGAGCCCGTAGGTGAAGAGCAGGTTCGCCAACTTCGATCGTCCGTAAGCCGCGACCCGGTTGTAGCCCTTCTCGAACGTCAGATCGTCGAAGTCGATCGCCGACAGGATGCGGTGGCCGATGCTGCTGACGGACACGATGCGCGAGCCGGCGACCCCTCGCATCTGCTCGAGGACGAGCCCGGTGAGCGCGAAGTGACCGAGATGATTCGTGCCGAACTGCAGCTCGAAGCCGTCGGCCGTCGAGGCCCTCGGCGTGTACATGACCCCGGCGTTATTCAGCAGGAGGTCGATCCGCTCGTGCTTGGCCCGCAACCGATCGGCCGCCTGACGGACGGAAGCCAGGGACGAAAGGTCGAGCTCGAGGACGGAGACGTCGACCCCCGGGTGGGCGCGGGAGATCTTCTCGACGGCGGCCTCGCCCTTTCTCACGTCGCGAATCGCGAGCACGACCTTCGCGCCCTTCGCCACGAGCGCCCTCGCCGTCTCGAACCCGAGCCCCGTGTTGGCACCCGTGACCACCGCCGTCCGACCGCTTTGATCCGGAATGTCCGCTTCCGTCCAGTTCTTGTCCATCACCCTGTCCTCTCGCAGCGACGTGTACGTCTAGTGGTTGAATCTCACGTTGTACATGTGCGGCTGAGTCGCTGAAAGCTGAAACGGCACCCTGTTGTCAATCACTATTCTTCCGTCATGCCAGATGACGAGGGGGCTGAGGTCGGACGACCCCCTCGCTCCTCACGCGTACATGACGCGGCGCCACTTTGGTTCCGGCACCGGGTCACCGAACTCGGTTGCGGTGTCGACCCAAAGTTGCATGGCGTCCTTCGCGTTCGCCAGCGCCGCCTCTTGGGTTTCACCATGAGCCATACAACCGGGAAGCTCCGGCTTTTCAAGATCGCGATAGACGGGGCGGGGAAGCCCGAGCAGGGAAAGGTGTCGGAGATGCTGCTCGAGTTCGCCGAACTGCTTCTCTACTCGAACCGCACGCGCCTCTGGACTACCGGCAGCCACGATAACAGACTTTGATATTCCTCGTTATTCCGTTGTAGGCTGCTATTTATGAATATCTCTCTCACCAAGGAGCTCGAGGAGCTCGTCAATCGCAAGGTCCAGTCCGGGCGCTACACCTCCGCAAGCGAGGTCATCCGGGAAGGCTTGCGCCTGCTCGAACACGAAGAGGCCCTTCGCGAGCTTCAACGCACGGAGCTGCGCAAGGCGATCGCCAAGGGTGCTCAGCAACTCGACCGGGGCGAGGGCGTGCCCGGCAAGAAGGCGTTTGTGGAGGTGCAGAAGCGAATCCAGAAACGCCGCTCCGGGCGATGAGTAGCTACATACTCTCCCCGGCCGCCGCTGAGGACCTCGACAGCATCTGGCTGTTCATCGCCGAAGACAATCTCGATGCGGCCGAGCGCGTGGTCGTGGAGCTTGAGGATGCCTGCTCTCGCCTTGCGGCTAATCCGCACCTTGGCCACGTGCGCGAGGACCTGGCCGATCCGTCGTAGTTTCCGGAGAGCCTTCGCGGACGTAGTATCTACCTTGCTCGACAATGTCCTCGAGTGCATCGGCACGGCGAACGATCCGGTATCGCTTCACCTTCTCCGCCGGGTCTTTTTCGGTACCTCGAACACCCGGCGTTCAACGTCCTTCCAATCGTCAGCAGTCATTTCTTTCGCTTCGCTCTGCATCGCGGAGCGAAGCTTGGCATCGATTCGTTCGCGAGCCTCGCGCGCCTGCGCATCGCGGATGAGGGCACGAATGAACTCGCTCGCGGTGCCGAATCCGCTCCGCTGTACCTGTTCGTCGACCCAGGACCGCATGCTCTCGGGAAGTGAGATGTTGAGGGCTGCTCTCATGACGCCAAGAATAACGCAGATGGGCACAGATTGGCAATTTGTGCCAAAGTCGGATTCCCCCGGGCGGGATACAGCACCGCAGGATCGTTCCGGCGAATGCCACTTTGAATGTTCCGCGACGTCCCAGCTGCCTACGGAGTGCGTTTCGGTGGCGATATGGCGCGCCATGTTCGAGGAGCGTCAGATTGCAAAAGAAGTTCCGCGTTTCAGTTGGGTCCGATGACCCGACCCCCAAAGGGGAGCCCCCGGAATTGTGCTGGTCCGTATGCCGCATGCGAGATCTCAGGAGAAGGGCGTCAGGTTGATCGGCGCGCTGGCGGCGGTGGGAAGCCGCGTGCGTCACAGAATCACCGTTGCCTCGGTAGACGCGATTCGGTCCCGGCCATTTCCCGTTGCGAAGTAAGCAATCGGATTCGTCCGCCCGCCCGAGTACGACGGATCGGCGAGCACTTTCGTGTTGCAGTTGGGCGCCAACGAAACTCACTCAGCTGACGCCACCAGAGAATAACAACGAATCCAACTTGGCCGCCGCCTCCTTCTGCATGGATGGCAGGACGAGAGAATAGGTATCGAGCGTCAGGCTGATTTGGGCATGGCCGAGGCGCTCTTGAACGATCTTCGGGTGAACGCCTTGCGACAACAGTAGCGTCGCCGCCGTGTGGCGGAGGTCGTGGAAGCGGATCTTGGGTAGCTCTGCCCTCTGGAGGAGCGGCTGGAACGAGCGCCGCAATAGGTTTCTCTTGCGGATGGGGTTGCCCTCGGTGTCGCAGAATACCAGCGGACCCGGGGTTCCGGCGGCGAGCATTCGTTTGCGGTGTTCGTGGAGTGCGGCGGTCGCGAACTCGGGCAGTTCAACCCGGCGACGGCCCTTTGCTGTCTTCGGCTCGGTGAACTGGAGGACGCCGCCTTCTTCGGACAGCTGGCGGCGGACGGTCAGCGCGCCTTGTTTCATATCGACGTCTTCCCAATGGAGGCCCAACAACTCCCCTTGGCGGAGACCGGTCGCTACGGCGAGCACGTAAACCGCATGCAATCGATCTTCGCGGGCGGCTTGGAGGAGCTGGCCGACCTGCGCGGCGTCGAGCACTTGCATGGTTCGGCGCTTCGCCTTCGGCTTTTCCACGCCGCCTCGACCCCGATCTGCTGCTGCTCGCCTTCAGCGTTCCATCGTCGTTGCATCTTGGCGCATGTTGACGGCGTGCCCGAGCTGCACGCGAGTCGGCGAGGCGCACCAACTCGACGGCGCGTCCACGGCGAGCGGTTCAAACGGCGGGATAAGAGCCGTGTTGGCGATGGGTGCGGCGGCCACGGCCGTAGGATTTCTCACCGGTCTGTTCGGCGGTGGCGGTGGCTTCCTGATCATGTAGTCGTGGGCGGGATAGAGGAGGAAGTCGTCGGGCAGCGTGAAGATCTGCTGCGTGATCGATCGATACAACGCAGCGGCATCGCCTTGTTGGAAATCGGTGCGCCCGGCGCCGCGGATGAGCAGGGCGTTGCCGCTGAACGCCAGCCCCTGGTCGAAGGCGACGTACGTCACGCAACCGTTGGTGTGCCCCGGAGTCGCGCGCACGGGGAGGACGATCGATCCGACGCGTAGTTCATCGCCCGCGTCGACGTAGAGATCGGCGCCCTCGGCGCCGCCGCGCTTCGACAGTACGATGCGCGAGCCGAGAGTCTCGCCGAAGCGCCACGCCGCCGTCACGTGATCGGCGTGGACGTGGGTCTCCAATGTATAGAGGAGTCGCAGGTCCAACTCGCGTAGCAGGGCGCGGTCGCGTTCGAACTGTTCGAACACGGCGTCGATCAAGACGGCCTCGCGAGTCTGTTCGTCGGCGAGCAGATACGTGTAGGTCGACGACTGGGGATCGAAGAGCTGGCGAAAAATCATGGTGCGACGACCATACACCTCGCGGGGGGATCCGGCGAGTTGCGTCCGCCTCACCGGGAGGACGTCACCCTGTCGCCGCCCCGCGGGCCCGGCTCGAGGAGACCGGCGGCCAGGTCGGGCGCGCCACC
>JBGTMF010000152.1:0-8501 GCA_041743795.1 Thermodesulfobacteriota bacterium
GCTCCGCGGTGCTCGAGGTCGCGGCCCTCGGCGGCATTGACTCGGGCCAACTCTTTCATCTGCCCGCTGGAACACGTGCCGACGGTCGACCCTTCTGGCGGCCGCTCCGCGACGGCTGGGCGTACGCCGATCCGCAGGGAGAGCAGGGGCCGGTGAAAGCGATCGCCCTCAAGCGGGCCCGCAACGGCGTCACGCGCATGTCGGTCAAGCTGTCGGGACGCAATGGCGCGATCGACGTCGTTCCCCCAGCGCCCGGTAGCGGCGGCTTTGTCGCCCTCTCGCTCGCCTCTGGCGATCGCTACTGCGTCGGCTTTGCGGCGGACGCCGTTCACGTCAACCGCAACCGCCGCTGGGTGGCGCGACGCGCCGTGACCGAACAGTGTGGTCCGCCGCCATCGACCAGTGGCGACTTTCTCGCGCTCGCTTACAATGTCGCTGGGCTGCCGCAAGGCCTCTCGGGTTCGAACCCGACAGTCAACACACCGATGATCGCGCCGCTGCTCAACGGCTACGACCTCGTCGTCTTGCAGGAAAGCTGGCAGACACCGGATCCCAACCCGATGGCGCCGCTGCGTGTCTACCACGAGATTCTCGTCGCCGGCTCCGAGCACCCGTACAAGACCGAAGCGCTGCCGCTGCCGTTGGGCAATGATCCGAGCCGGCCGAGCGCCCTGGTCAGCGACGGCATGGCGATGTTTTCGCGCTACCCGTTCGACACCGTCGTCCACGTGCCGTGGGCGCAGTGCTGGGATACCGCCGCCGACTGCCTGGCGCTGAAAGGCTTCATGCTGGCGCGCACGACGATCGCCCCGGGTGTGACGATCGACGTCTACACGCTGCACAAGGAGGCGGGCGGCGCCGCTGAGGACATCGTCTCGCGCGACGCCGGCATCACGCAGATGATCGATTTCATCACCGCCACTTCGGTTGGCCGACCGCTGATCGTCGGCGGTGACTTCAACCTCCACACCAGTACCGAACCGGCTGCGTCGCAGTTCCAGCGTTTGCTCGACGAGACCGGGCTGGTCGACGTCTGCGCTACCCTCGGTTGCCCGCAGCCCGGCCGCATCGACAAGTGGCTGTTCCGCAGCAGCGATACACTCACCGTTACGCCCCTGTCGTGGCGCTTCGAGACTGACATCTTCGTCGACGGCGAGGGTGGAGCACTCAGCGATCACGACGCGCTGGCGGTACGCTTCGCGTGGGAGGTCGTCGCTCCATAGGCGGACGAATCCAATACACGAGGCGCTGGCTGCAAGTCCAAGTTCCGCGGTCCAAGGAGTACGCATGCATCGTCGATCGAACAGAACCTTCGCTTTCGCCACGATCTGTTTGGTGGTCGCTTGGACGGCTCGCGGCGAGGTGTTGATCACCGAGGTGATTCCCAACGTGACGACCACCGCCAGCCGCGGCGATGTCGTCGAACTGTACAATACGGGACCCGGGGCGGTGGATCTTACCGATTGGATTCTCACCGACCTCGACCCCGATCCGATCGCCGGGGTGTTGCAGAATGCGACGTTCGCGCCGGTCGCCCTCGGCTTGGCACTGCTGCAACCCGGCGAGTTCGCCGTAATCGACTTCGTCGATGTGGCGGGCACCGCATCCTGGCAGGCGACGAACTACGGTATGCGCATCGTCGCACCGCTGGAAGCGGGGAGTTTTCTCGGCTCCGAGCGCGACGAGTTACTGCTGGCCGATGCTGCTCACACGCCGATCGACTTCGTCGCCTGGGCCGATACCAGTGCGATCGTACCCGCGGATTCTTATGAGGATCTGTCGTCCGTTACAGGCGCGATCTTCGATTACGGTTTGACACCCGGCGGTGCCACCTGGGACGGAGTAGAGACGATCGTATCCGATGCCGATTACTACGCCTCGGCCGTCGACTTCACGGCATTCGCTTCGGTTTCGACCTGGGGTGGCGGCGCCATCCGCCGACGCAGCACGAACGGCGTATTCGACGTCGCCAATCCGGACGGATCGGCGCAGTGGGAAGCGGTGCCGCGTCACCGCGCAACCCTGGGCAACGCCAGCGACGACGTTCCGTCGGGTCTCGGATTACGGCCCGTTCGGATCACGGACGCGCTTGCCGATTGGTTCGGGCAGATCGAGACGACGACATTTCCGGATCGACGAATCGCCCGCTTTGCGGACCAGGACCCGTCCGACTTCGTCGTCGCCGGTGCGATGGAGAAGTCCGACTTCGAGGCGGTACTGGCGCTGGCGATGAGCGGCAGTTGGGAAGAAGCCTTCGCCGCCGCCGACCTCTTCGGCTACGAAGTCGTCGAATTTCTCGATACCGTGACGGGCGAGACGTTTCATCTCTTGCGCGAACGCTTCGTGCCGGGCGAAGTCAGTTTCACTGGTGGCGGGGTTTTTGCGTTCTTCTCGGGCAGCGGTGTGTGGCCCAATTTGGTTATCGAGATTCCTCACCCGGTGGCCGATTCCAACACCCTCGAGCAGGGAGCGCTGGCGCTGCCGGACGTGCGGCCGCGGGTGTTGGCGATCGCCGGCGCCCACAGGAACAACCACCTCAGCGTGTCGACGTGTGATAGCGGCGATGCGACTTATCGCATCAGCGATGTCGCGCATCACCCAGACAACTTCTTCCACACGGCGCACGTCTGGCTCGAAGCCAACCTTGCGGAGATGCGAACCGTTCAGTTCCACGGCTTCTGCTGCCCGGGGGTGGGAGACTACTTCGATCTTGCCGACGATTGCGTGATGACCAATGGATTCGACGCCGTACCTGGAGTGACGGATTTCGGCCGGATCTGGGGAGAGCGCATCGCGGTGCAGAACTTTCTCGCCGACGGCGTGGATCTGACGACGGTCGCGCAGTTTGGCGAAGACACCGACCACCTCGGTGGCACCAATAATTTGCAAGGGCGTGTCGGCAACGGCGTTGCGGTGGGCGTGGAATGCAATACTCCGGCATTGTCGGCGAGTGGCCGTTTCCATCATCTGGAGCAAGACCCCGACGTGCGCGAGGAGCCGCAGCACATCCTCGACGCCATGAAAGAGGCGCTCGCCATCGTCGACGAATCCACCTCGCCTTGCGCCGAGGTGCCAGAGTTGGGTTGTCGCGTGCCCGGCCTGGCCAAGGCACTGATCCTCGACAAGGACGGCGACGCCAAAGACCGATTCCTGTGGAAGTGGCTGAAAGGCGAGGGAACCGATCTCGCCGACTTCTTCGACGCGGTGAACGGCTCCGCTCAGTACCACGTTTGTCTCTATGATGCTTCGCCCTCGCCACAGCCGCGACTCGACGTGGGTGCGTCGGCGGGCGGCCTATGTGGCGACGCAGCGTGTTGGAAGGCCACCGGTACCAAGGGGTACAGGTACAAGGACAAGTTGGCGACCAGCGACGGGCTTTCGCTCCTCAAGCTGAAGAGCGGGGCGGCGGGTAAATCGAAGATCATCGCCAAGGCCTCGGGCGCGAACTTGATCCTGCCCGAGCTGCCACTGACACTTCCTGTGGTAGTGCAGTTGCTCGTCGACGACGGCGTCACGCCGCAATGCTGGCAATCGACATTCTCCGATACGCCGCAGAAGAACGACGACGCCAAGTTCAAGGCGAAGCAGTAGGGGGATCGTTCGGACTGTAGGAGAGCTGCCGAGCAAGCGGCGGCGAGGAGGGCGCTCAGAAGGCTCGGTAGCGGCGCTGCACGTGTTCGCGCCGGATGCGAATGGTGTCGGCGCGCTGCTGTGGCGAGACTTCGCGGACCGTCGGCGGCAGGTGTTGGCGAATCTCGTCGAAGCGAACCTTCTTGGCGACGATGACCGGCCACTGTTCGGGCGGCGGTTGCTTCGCATAGGCCCAGCGGGCGGCGAGAAATCCCTCGCGGTGCCCGGTCGTGTCGACCCAGTTGGCAATACCCGGGTCGGCGTGTGCGACCACCAAGCGGCGTACGCCGTCGGAGTCGAGATCGCTCTGGCAGCCGTTGAGACTGCTCTGGTGATTGGCGAAATCGAGCGATTCGCCCCACAGATTGGCGAGGTGGAAGCCGGTGTACTGCGGTTCGACGGTGACGCGCGACTCGACGATCAGCGCTTCGTCGGGGTCGAGTTCGAAGACGCCGCCGGCGTAGATGTTCGTACTCTGCCCGCCGCCTGTCTCGCGCGACGCGGCGTTGGGGCGGTTGAACGAGTTGCGCGGCATGAAGCGCTCGCCATCGCTGCCGTCGCGCTTGCCGTAGGCTTCGAGCAGAACGGTGTAGAACTCGTTCCAGAAGTGCATCTGCCCGCGAACCAGCGACCCCATGCGCCGCAACTGTGCGGCGGCGTTGCCGGCGTCGTAGGGCCGTGGCGAGTGCCCCTCGGCACCGATCTGCGCCAGCGTCAGCGGCGTTGGGTCCTCCCGCTCCCAGTCGCAGAAGAGTTGCCGGCCGCTCACCCAGGTGGCGTGGCGATCGTCAGCGTCGGGGCGTTTGCTGGATCTGCGTGTCGAGATGAAGTTGCCCGCGTGACCGGCCGGCCGCGCGGGTGCCAGCAGGATTTCAAAGTGACCGCCGGCATCGACCTCGATCTGCGTCGAATCGAGTTTTCCGGTCTGCACCTTCACGCCGGGCCGCAGTTCCGCAAGGCTGCCGGAATCGCCGGCGATGCAGCCATCGCTGAGCTCGAAGATCAGGTACTGCGGCGCCTTGCGCCCAGCCTCCGCCGGCGCTTCGCCGCGCCAGTGGCGGTGGTCGGCTACACGGCCGCGCAGCAGGTAGCTCTGCTGGCCATCGATCGGCGCCATGAAGTAGATGGCGTCGGCGTTGTCGATCGTCGCCTTGTTGACCAGCTGCACGGCATGGCGAACGTTGGGAAACTGCGGATCCTCGAAGAAAGCCCGTTCGGCGGCGCTGTGCACGAAGCCCATCAGATAGCGGTAGCCCTCGGCGAGATTGCGGGCGCTCGGCGGCGGCGGCATCAGCTCCTCGACGTCGATCGCGTCGCGGGCTCGTTGTAACTCGGCAATGAAGTCGTCCCAGGCGGCGCGCAGCTCGGTGCGCGGGTCGCGGCCTGCTTGATCTGGTGCATCGGTCATTGTGTCCCTCCGGCGGCGCCGTCGCCCTTCGTCGCAGGTTCGGTCGCCGTGTCGTTGCCGCCGGGCCAGCCGAAGCGGCTGTAGAGGTCGCCCAGCTCTTCACGGATGGTGCCGGCGTCGAGGCCGAACTCCTCCAAGCTATACGAGTGGCCCGAGACGTGCTTACGGGCGCGTGCTGTCTCGGCATTGAGGATCGCCTCGTAGTCGGCGGTCATCGGCAGGTCGAGTTCGCCGTAGAGCCGCCGGATCGCCGCCGCCGGATTCTCCACCAACTCGCGGTAGTCGATGACGGCGCTCGGCGTCCGCGGATGCCGGGCGATGACCTCGAGCGGGTGGCGGTAGGTGTGGAACGACTGCGCGGCGAGAACCCGCTGGCAGTGCCGCACCCGTTCCGGATCCCAGCGCAGTCGCCGCCAACCGCCGGAGACCAGCTTGAGCAGGCTCGGGATGGTCTCTTCCGGATTGCGCACCGGCACGACGATGCGCGCGCCCGGGAACGTTTCGAGAAGCGCCTCGACGCGTCCGGCGAAGATGGGATTCTTGCTCAGATGAATCTTGTCGTCGCCGTTCAGGTACAACTGACGACGCACGCAGTCTTTATAGAAGCGCATGAGGCGGCGGCGCCTGCGCGCCGGCCAACGGTCGACTGAATAGAAGTCGAGGTCGCCCATGTACGGCATCTTGCTGATCCAATAACCCGACGCGCAGGAGTAGTAGTGAATGATGTCGTCCTCTTCATACTCGCTGAGACCCATTTCGTGCACCTTGCGCACCGCCGCGTAGTGGCGGCTCTCCCAGGCGCGGACGCGCGCCTCGATTGCGCCGGCGAAATGATTGCGGTCGAGGCGCGCGCAGAAGCGGATGACCTTCTTCTGCAGCAGCGACGGGAAGAAGAGCTCGTAGAAGCGGAACGAGCTGAAGCGGCCCTCGTCCTGCATCAAGAGGCGGTGAACGTGGGTGGTGCCGCTGCGCGCGTGGCCGAGGACGAAGATCGGTTCGCGGATCTCCGTCCGCCACAGGCGCGGAAAAAGGACGCCGTCGAGAAAAAAGCAGACGGCGTGGAAGACGGCGACCAGCGGTACCCACAACAGCAGCACGGCGAGAAAGTAGAGGCGCACTTGTGGGATCTTCTCTCGCCACGCCAGGCGGATCATCTTGCCGTAGTTGGCGAAGTCGAAGTGGAAGAGCATAGCCGGGCGCGGCGGCGTGCGGCTCAGACGATGGCGTTGAGATCGGCCGGCATGCAGGCGTCGCCGACGATCGTCGTGCCGTCGAGGCTGCGCACCGGGCGCCCGACCGAGTGGAGGAGGGGGCGGCTGAACGCGATCTGGCCGACGTGGCGCTCGGTGACCAGCTCGATGGCGGCTTCGACCATGACCTCGACCGGCTCGACCATGTCGGGATTCGCCGCCGCGATCTTGCCGGCGAAGCGCGCGGCCTCTTGCGAGAGGACGATTGCCACCGGCGACAGGCTGTTGACGAAGACGCCGTCGCCGGCGACTTCGTGCGCCAAACCCTGGGTATAGCGGTTGAGGGCGGCCTTGCTCGTGCCGTAGGCAGTGATCACGTACATCGTCTCCGCCGTATCGCGATAGGGGACGTCGGGTTGCCGCGCCGACTCGCTGCTGATGTTGAGAATCCAGCCGCGCTTGCGCCGGCGCATGCCGGGAAGTACCTGTTGCGCGAGATCGATCGGCGCATGCAGGTTGACCTCAAAAAGCTTGCGTCGATCTTTCAGCGACGTCTCGCTGGGCAACGCCCAGCGTCCCATCGCCGCGTTGTTGACGAGGATGTCGATCGGGCCGAAGACCGCCTCGGCGCGCGCGATCAGGTCACCGCGCTCTTCTTCGGAGACCAGATTGGCCGTCACTGCTGCCGCGCGCCCTCCGGCTGCTTCGATCTCGGCGACGGCGCTGTCGAGCGTGCCGACGAGGTGAGCGTGCGTGCCCGACCTCGAGGCGGAGAGGACGACGGAGGCGCCCTCGGCGGCCAACCTGGTTGCCATCGCCTTACCGATGCCGCGGCTGGCGCCGGTCACCAGGGCGACGCGGCTGTCGCACATTCCCATGCTGCCTACTCCTATTCCGGCAGCTCTTCCGGTGCGAGAGCGCGGGCGCGCAGCTGACCGCAGCCAGCGTTGATGTCGATACCCTTTTCCATGCGCACGGTCGACGGCACTCCGTGGCGCCAGAGAGCGGCCTGGAACTCGGCGCCGGTCTCACGGCGCGGCCGTGGATACGGGCCTTCTCCGGTGGGGTTCACCGGGATCAGGTTGACGTGACAAAGCATGCCTTGCAGCAGGCGCCCGAGAGCGGCCGCCTGCCCGACACTATCGTTCTGCCCGTGTAGTAGCACGTACTCGAAGAAGATCCGCCGCTTGGTTCGCTCGATGTATTCGCGGCAGGCGTCGAGCACCTGCTCGATCGGGTAGCGCGCATTGATCGGCATCGTCTCGGAGCGCGTGCGGTTGTCCGGCGCGTGCAGCGACACGGCGAGGTTGATCTGCAGATCCTCTGCGGCCAACTGCAGGATCTGAGGCGGCAGGCCGACCGTCGACACGGTGATGTGACGGGCGCCGATGTGCAGGCCCTGTTCGTCGTTGAGCACACGGATTGCCGCCATGGTGTTGTCGTAGTTCGCCAGCGGCTCGCCCATCCCCATGAAGACGACGTTGGTCACCCCCTGGCGCTCGCCGCGGCTGCGGCTGCCGGCGGCGATCTCCGCATCGTCCTCGCCGCGGGCGAGCCGCTCGAGGTGGATCACTTGAGCAACGATCTCACCGGCGGTGAGTTGCCGGCGAAAGCCCTGCTGACCGGTCGCGCAAAACGTGCAACCCAGCGCACAACCGGCCTGCGTCGAGACGCAGACCGTCTTGCGGTGCTTGCGGTGCCCGTCGGCGGCATAGCGCATGAGCACGGTTTCGATGAGTTCGCCGTCGCGCAGCCGGAACAGCAGCTTGTCGGTCGAGCCGTCCGCCGAGCGGTCGTGCACGGCCGTTTGCAGCGTGTCGATGGTGAACCGGTCGCGCAATTTGCATCGCAGCGACACCGCGAGTGCCGTCATGTCGTCGAACGACGGCGCCAGCGAATGGTAGAGGGCGCTCCATAATTGTCGCGCACGGAACGGTGGTTCGTCTAGTTCGCTGACGACGCGTTCGAGATCGGCCTTCGACAAATCGAGAATGGCCTCGCCACCGCTGTGTCTGTCGCCCGCCGATGTAGGCTTGCTCGGAGATGTCGTGCCCGCATTCACCCAGTCAGGCTTAGCTGGCATTTCTCGGCAGGTCCACGTCGCAAGAGCGCTGCAGACAAGTCCTTGCGAGCAGTTTGCAATCGGTGGGGACCCTGGGGTAAGTCGCCGTCGATGGTTGGCGGCGGGCAAAGCGGGCTGCGCAGAGGCGCGCGGGGCGCGGCGCCGCGGTGGTGGTTGGCAATCGCGATGCTCACGTGTGTCGCACTGTGGA
>JBGTMF010000153.1:0-4043 GCA_041743795.1 Thermodesulfobacteriota bacterium
GCGCCGGCGGCGACGCGGCCGATCGTTTCGCGCGCCGATGCGCGGCCACCGCCCTGCCAACTGCGAATGCCGTACTTCGCCTCGTAGGTGTAGTCGGCGTGCGACGGTCGGTATGTGTCCTTGAAATCCTCGTATGCGCTCGGCCGCGCATCCTTGTTGCGGACGACGATGCTGATCGGCGTTCCCAGCGTCCGGCCTTCAAAGAGTCCCGACAAGATCTCCGCCTCGTCCAACTCTCCGCGCGGGGTGGTGATCCGACTTTGGCCGGGCCGGCGCCGATCGAGATCGCATTGGATCTCCTCGAGAGAGATCTCCAGGCGCGGCGGACACCCGTCGACGACGACACCAACCCCGCCCCCGTGCGATTCGCCGAAGGTGGTGATTCGAAATATGTGTCCGAATGTCGATCCCATGCAGTGAACCTGTCGTTGGAGAACCAAAATGACTTCTACCGCCGCATCGGCATCAGGTCCACTACCCGCCGGCAACTCGGCCCGTTTCGGGTGCGGGCCGGAGTGAACGGCGGGTGTCGATTGGTCCGAAGGCGCCGACTGTGCTTTGGATGAAGCTCTGATGAACCGCATCGCGCGCTTCAACCTCGCTTACATTCTGATCGCGCTCCTCGGAGTGTCCCTCATGCGCGACCTCTGGCAGCAGTACGAAACTGTCGTGCCGTTGGCTTACAGCGAATTTCAGAACCTCCTCGCCGATGGCAAGATCAAGGATGTGGCGATCTCGGCGGACGAGATCACCGGGACGTTTCGCGAGCCGCAAGACGGCAAGTCCAGTTTCAAGACCAATCGCGTCGATCCCGAACTGGCCAGGGACCTGGAGAAGTCCGGGGTGGAGTTCAAAGGGCGGCGGGAGAACTTGTTACTGCCGACCTTGCTGTCCTGGATTCTCCCGGCGGTGGTATTCGTCGGTGTTTGGATGCTCATCATGCGCCGAATGTCCGGCGGCCCCGGCGGCGGCTTCATGGCGATCGGCAAGAGCAAAGCCAAAGTCTACGTCGAGACCGACACCAAAGTCACCTTCGGCGACGTCGCCGGAGTCGACGAAGCCATCGAGGAACTCCAGGAAATCGTCAGCTTCCTCAAGGACCCGGCCGGCTACGGGCGGTTGGGTGCGCGCATGCCGAGGGGGGTTTTGCTGGTCGGACCGCCGGGGACCGGAAAGACTCTACTGGCGCGAGCCGTTGCCGGCGAAGCGGGCGTGCCGTTTTTCTCCATCAGTGGCTCGGAGTTTGTCGAAATGTTCGTCGGCGTCGGCGCCGCACGGGTACGGGACCTGTTCGAACAGGCGCGCCAGAAGGCGCCGTGCATCATCTTCATCGACGAACTCGACGCGCTCGGCAAGGCGCGCGGCGCAATGTCGGGCATGGGCGGACACGATGAGAAGGAGCAGACCCTCAACCAACTTCTCGTCGAACTCGACGGCTTCGACCCGTCCAGCGGCATCGTCTTGCTGAGCGCGACCAATCGGCCCGAGATTCTCGACCCAGCGCTACTGCGGGCGGGGCGATTCGATCGCCAGGTGCTCGTCGACCGACCGGATCGCCGAGGGCGAGTAGAGATCCTCGGCATTCACCTGCGAACGGTGAAGCTGGCCGCTGATTTCGACGTGCATCAGGTGGCGGCGCTGACGCCTGGATTCACCGGCGCGGATCTCGCCAACTTGGTGAACGAAGCTGCCCTGGTGGCGACGCGCCGCGGTGGCGGCGAGGTGGCGATGGAGCATTTCACGCTGGCCATCGAACGCATCGTCGCCGGCCTGGAGAAGAAGAATCGGCTCCTCAACCCAATGGAGCGCAACGTCGTTGCCCATCACGAATTGGGGCACGCGTTCGTCGCCGCCGCACTGAGCGCTGATAAGGTGCACAAGGTGTCGATCATCCCGCGCGGCATCGGCGCGCTCGGTTACACCATCCAGCGCCCGACGGACGATCGATACCTGATGACCCGGGCCGAGCTCGAAGCGAAGATGGCGGTGCTCCTCGGCGGCCGCGCCGCCGAGGATGTCGCATTCAACGAGTTGTCGACCGGCGCCGCCGACGACCTCGGCAAGGCGACCAACATCGCGCGCAGCATGGTGACGCGCTACGGAATGGTTCCCGAACTCGGCCACGCGACCTACGATCGCGAGCCGTCGCCGTTCCTCGGCGGCGCCGCCCCCGGATTCGAGGGGCGCTCCTACAGCGAGGAGACGGCGCGCGAGATCGACTGCGCGGTGCGCGAGATGCTCGACAAGTCCTACGCCATGGCGCGGGCAGTCATCGCCGAGAATGTCGCCGTTCTCGAGGAGGGGGCGTCGCGGTTGCTCGAGGTGGAGACATTGACCGAGACCGAGTTGCAGGTTTTTTTCGACAAGCTGCGTCCGCCGAGCGATGCGTCGATCGACCGCGGCACAACGGCTCCTTTGGCTTGAGAGACTGTCGATTTTCTCAGAAACGAGGCTTCGACGAGCCTGTCCTGAGCAAAGTCGAAGGGCTCAGCCTGAGCGGCTGGAGGGTTGTTTGCAAAGGACTTTCTCCGCTCACCCTGAGCTTGTCGAAGGGTGTTTCCACATGGATCGACAGTCTCTTGACGCCGCGGAGCCCGGTGCGCTGTTCGTCAACGTTCGGAGAAGAACCGCCAGATGCGGTCGGCCGCCTGTGCCGGCCAATGGTGAGAGTACTCCTCCTCGCAATACACGACGACGGCCTTGCCGGTGCATTGGTCATGACGCACGCAGGCGGGCGCCCCGTCGGTCGCGGTTGACGACGACGGCTCACAACCGTTGGCGGACAGCCATTGGTCCCGACCCGCGCGGGCCCATTCGATGGGTATCAGTTCGTCGCGCGTTCCGTGTTGAATCAGCACCGGCAGCGGACGCCGCGGCCGGCAGTCGGCACGCAGCGCGCCTCCACCCACCGGTGCGACGGCGGCGAAGCGCTCGCTCATCTCGCAGCCGAGCAACGTCGAGAAGAACGCTCCATTGGAAAACCCCGTCGTGAACACGCGATTGAGGTCGACGCAGTAGTCGCGCTCGATCGCGTCGAGCATCGCGCGGGTGAACGCGAGGTCGCGGTTGTCGGCGCCCGAATGCATCTGCCAACCAGGTCTTGTCTGCACCTGGCCGCGCAATTTGAGCGTGACCGGAAGTCCTGTCGGGTAGACCGTGATGAATCCGTGTTGCTCCGCCAGTACCTTGAAGTCCGACACCTTCCATACACCGGCACCACTGTGGCCGAAGCCGTGAAAGTCGAAGAGGAGCGGTACTGGAGTGCCTGGGGCAACGTTGGTCGGGACGTCGAGGATGAATTCGCGTCGCTGGTCGCCGACGGCGATCTCCCGCTCGATCCGCCGCCCGGTGTCGAGCGCGCTACGCTGACATCCCGCGCTCGGTACCGCGGCAACGACCTCGGGTCCGAACAACGCAACGATCGCCAGAAACACACCCATCGCGTTTCCCAACATCGTGCGATCGTAGCCGGCCGCTTGACGGGGTGCCATTCCCCTCGGCCGTTTCGGCTCCACCGATGAAGGGACAGCCTCCTCTAAGAAAAGGGGGCCCCGGGGGAAGCCAGCGCAAGGTTCGTCGCAGAATCCGCTTGACGCCCGTACCATATACTGGTAGGGGGTATGTCAATGGTCGGGGATGTCGAGAGGAAGCGCCTGTTGACGCGGTTGAAGAAGATCGAGGGGCAGGTCGCTGCGATCCGCAGGATGGTCGAGAACGACAAGTACTGTGTCGACGTTCTGCTTCAGATCTCGGCGGCGCAGGGCGCCCTCGGTCAGGTCGGACGGACGGTCCTCGGCACGCACATGAACACCTGCGTCGGCGAAGCATTCGAGCGCGGAAGCAAGGCGGAGCGCAGCAGCAAGATCGACGAGCTGCTCGACGTATTCTCGCGCTTCGGCCATCTCGGAGCACGCGGCGCATGATGGCCCCCGGACGCCGCCGCCGCGGTTCGCAGCTCGCGCTGGCAGTGGTCTGGCTGGCCTACGTCATCGTCCTTTGCCCCAACTGTCCCGGCGCCGAGACGCGGCTGGTCCGCTGCGGCT
>JBGTMF010000154.1:0-9315 GCA_041743795.1 Thermodesulfobacteriota bacterium
ACGGCGATGCCGGCCCGGCCCAGGTAGCTGCCGCGCAGCCGCTCGGCCGCCTCGGCGCGGTCGAGTCGCTCGATCTCCTCAGGTGCGGCGGCGGCGGCGCGTCGCTCGTCGAAACGGGCGGTGATCTCGGGTTGTGTCGGATAGTAGGAAAGTGCCCAGATGACGATAGCAGTGGCGAGAATGATGGTGCCGGCGCGCCGCACGAACGCCCAACTGCGGTCGTACACGCGAAACAGTACGACACGCCAGGAAGGAACTTTGTAAGGCGGCAACTCCAATAGGAAGGGGACCGGTGGCCCCTTCAGCCGCGTGCGTTTGAGAACCAGGGCTACCAACGGGGCGACGACCATGCCGACCATGTACATGGCCAGGAGGGTCAGGCCTTGCAGTCCGATGAAACCTGCGACGGTGATCGGCGGGATGAACGCCGCGATGAAGAGTACGTAGACCGGCAGGCGCGCGCTGCAGCTCATCAGCGGAGCGATCATGATCGTCGTCAGGCGGTCGCGGCGGTTCTCCACCGATCGCGCCGCCATGATGCCGGGAACGGCGCAGGCGAACGAGGAGAGCAGGGGGATGAAGGATCGTCCCGAGAGGCCGAAGCTGGCCATGATGCGGTCCATCAGGAATGCGGCCCTGGCCATGTAGCCGGAGTCCTCCATGATGGTGATCAACGCGAACAGGATGGCGATCTGTGGCACGAAGACGACGACGGCGCCGGCGCCGCCGATGACGCCGTCGACAACGAGGGAGCGCAGTGCGCCGTCCGGCAGCAGCGACCCGGCGAGGTTTCCGACGGCGCCGAAGGAGGTGTCGATGGCGTCCATGAACGGCGTCGCCCATGCGAAGATCGCCTGGAAGACGAGAGCCATGCCGGAGAGAAACACCAGGGCGCCGGCGACGCGGTGGGTGACTACCGCATCGATGCGCTTGGTCCAGACGAAGCGCGAGCCATCGCCGCTGTCGACACAGTCGGCGACGGCGTTGCGAATCCACTCGTAGCGCTGCGCCGTTTCGACCCCGGGTACCGGGTATCCCGCCTCGCGCAGGCGCTGGCGCGCGTCGGCAGCGAATTCGCGTGCCACCTGGGGGATTTCGTGGCCGATCTCGCGCTCGAGAAATCCTTCGCGGTCGAGCAGCAGGCGCTGGGCAATGAACTGCGAGCGCTGGCCGTGGGCCGGCAGAAGGGGCCTGAGGCCGGCGATCTCGCGTTCGAACGCGGCGGGGAACGGCACCCGCGTCGCCGTGCTGTCGCCGGCCCGGGCGCGTTGGCGGATCGCCGCTTTCAACGGTGAGATGCCCTGGCGCTTGGTTGCGTGGACGGGAACGACGGGCACCCCCAACTGTTTCTCGAGGGTGCGGTAGTGGACGCGGATTCCCTCTTGCTTGGCGACGTCGACCATCGTCAGGCAGACAACGACCGGCAGGCCGCAGTCGAGAATCTGCGTCAGCAGGTACAGGTTGCGGTCCAGGTTGGTGGCGTCGACGATGCACAGCACCGCGTGCGGCCGGGCCGTATCGCCGCTGCCGATCAGGGCGCGCACGGCCACCACTTCGTCGGGCGCGCGCGGCGACAGGGAGTAGGAACCCGGCAGGTCGACGAGCAGGAAGTGATCCTCCTCTTCGGAAAAGCTGCCGATCGTGCTTTCGACTGTGACGCCGGCGTAGTTGCCTGTGCGCTGGGTCAGGCCGGTGAGCGCATTGAACAGGGTGGTCTTGCCGGTGTTGGGGTTGCCGATGACGGCGACGACGAACGGGTTGGCGACGCTGCCGAGAGCGGGTGCGTCTGCGTTGGCGAACGGATCGGCACTGGCGGCGGCGTGCGCGGTCATGACGGGAAGGCGAGGGGGAGGCGCGACGGAGATTTCAATCGAGCACGACGCGGCGCGCTTCGCTGGCGCGCACCGCAAGTTCGAATCCGCGGACGCCGACCTGGATCGGATCGCCGAGCGGCGCCCGCCGGATGAAGCGCACGACGACTCCCGGAGTGAAGCCGAGCTCTGCGAGGCGATCGGAAAGGCCGTCGTCGCCTTCAACGTGTGCGATGGTGCCCTCCTGTCGAGGTGCGAGATCGGCCAGGGTGCGAGGCATGGGGGGATGGTATTGAAATCGATTATCAATAGCAATGTAGTCGATTCCGCCGCGTCGCCAGGCTGCGGCGGCTACGGCGGTTTGACTCTAATGATCGCGGCGGGCTGAATTGGAGCGATGGGCGTTTGGTCTCGAGGGTTGCGATGGGCGACGGCGGCTGGGCTTTTGCTTGCGATTTCAACCGCTGCACAGGAGGAGCACGACCACATGGCCCTGTGGTCGACGGAAGAGGGCGGGGGCGAACTGGTGGCGGATTGGGACTTCGACCCGATCCAGACCAGTGAGGCGTTCTGTCAAAGTGGTTTATGCCTGTTCACCGCCACCAATCCAGCGTTCTTATACACCGGAACGGAGCCGCCACCCGGACTGCATACTCTGGACGACGACACCGCGGTGAGTCTGGAGGTGGTGGCGCGCGATGCGGCCGCGTCGCTGCGCATCGACGCCGTCAACCTCGATGCGGGCCAGTCGGCGCGGCTGGGTACCACTCCCGATCTCCACAATCACCCGTCCTGGCGCCTCACCTTGCCCCTCGGTGAAGAGGGCGACTTCACCATCTCGTTTCGCCTTTCGAGTGAATCGCCCGCCTACGCGGACTCAGTCGTCTATACGGCCGTCTTGAGCAACGCCATGCCGCCGCCGACGGCAACCCCTGGGCCGCCGGTGTGCTCCGCGGATTGCAACGGTGACGGCAGGATCACTATCAACGAAATCGTCCTGGCGGTGAACATCGCCCTCGAAAATGCCGACCTGTCGGCTTGTCCCGCCGCCGACAGCGACGGCGATGGCCGAGTCTCGATCAACGATCTGGTGCGTGCGGTGAACGGCTCACTTCTCGGCTGTGTCGCGCCGCTGGCGCCGAACTTCGCGGAAATTCAGCAGCGGGTGTTTGCTCCGCGCTGCGCCGTGGCGTTCTGTCACGACGCTACGACACAGGCGGGAAATTTGTCCCTGGAGGACGAAGTGTCCCACGCCCAATTGGTCGGTGTCGTCTCCGACAATCCGGCTGCCCGCGACGCCGGTACGCCGCGAGTTGCCGCCTTCGACCCAGAGGGCAGTTTCCTGGTCATCAAGCTGGGAGATCCGGCGCCGCAGTTCGGCTCGAGAATGCCACTGGTCGGGCCCGGCCTGTCGCTGCAGGAGATCGCCGCGATCAGGGAATGGATTGCCGCCGGCGCCGGCCCCGAATGAGGCCGGCGCCGGCGCGGCTCGCCGCCGCTCGAACTATTGGTGCTCGTGCTCGTCGTCGTGTTCGTGCTCGCCGTCGACGGCGCTGAAGCGAACGGTCAGCGGATCGGACGGCAGGTACTCCGGCGCGTCGCTGGTGAGTCGGAAAGAAAAGTGAAAGTCGCTTTCCTCCTGGTCGTCCGTCAGGCTGAGGAAGCTTTCCGAATCGCTGTGGAAGTGGGGTGCCTCGCCCAGATCCACGACTTGTCCTGGTGCATCGAGCGTCGCTCCCTCGATCCTCATCGAGAGGCCTTCGTCGATGGCGATGACCTCGAGACTGACTGCGGTGCCGTCTGTCAGCGGAAAAAGGGAGTCTTCGTGTTCACCGCCGTGACCATGTCCGCTGACCGATGCGTCTCCGTGATCGTGACCGAGGGCGACGAATCCTGGGTTGACGGCGGAGTAGAGACGTACCCCGCCCAGGCAATCGTCGCCGCTGCCACCGAGGCAGGTATCGAAGAATAGCGGAATCGCGCGGTCGTAGTCGAACTCGGCATCGAGCACGCCGCCGCCGTCTTCCACCGCGCCGATTCGCAGCTCGCGGTGTTCGGTGCCGTGCTCGTCTGGTGTTGCCGTCGCCACCGCCGTCGGGACTTCGGTCGCGGCGACGGTCGGGGTCGCCGAGGCGACGACAGGCGCCGTGGCCGTCGGCTGGGCGGGCGGGGCGGAATCGTCGTCGTCGCTGCATCCAGACACGATCATCAGCGCTACAACCGCCGTCGCTAGTTTAGAAGTCATCAAAACGCTCCTCGTCAGAAGTCGGGTAAGGTACCAAGGTGTGCGTCATTCCACGCGGAACAGCCGCTGCGTGCCGGCCGGCTGATCGCCGAACGGCAGGCCGAGTCTGTCGAAGATGCCGGCGCAGTCTTGGTCGAACGGCTGAGCCTGGCAACCGGGGGCCGTCTCGGCCTGGTTGACCTCGACATTCGTGTCGGCCAGGACCGCGGCGAGGTCGGCGACGATGACGTTGGTTGCGGGGTTGAACCCGGTCAGGGTGATGTCCGCCCGGTTCGGATTGGTACAGGGCTGTGATGGCGGTAGCGGCGGTGCGGCGCTGGCGCAGCCGGTGCTGCCGACGTGTAGGTTGAATCCGATCGCTTCCTCGATGGAGCCGGAAAAGCCGTCGACGCGAATGAACTTGTAGCCACCCTGCCAGTTCCAGAACATTGCCGTCACATTGAGCGGCTCTGTCTCTGTCTCGACGTTGCCGTGGTTGAGTTCGAATGGGATTCCCAGATCGAAGCGGACTCCCGTGTAGATACCAGCCGGCGCGGTGCCGCGAACGGAACTGTTGACGAGTGCGTTGCCGAACGAACAGCCGGTAGTGCCGTCCTCGAAGTCGAGCAGCGCGACGTTCTCCCGCTGCCAGATACCGTCCTGCTCAAGGGCGAGAGGGACTTCGTCGCCGTTTGGCGTCAGCATCCTCACGTTCGACACGTAGAAACGAAAATCGGTGAGGCGAAGGGTTGCGCCAGTCGAGCCGATTCCCTCGTAGACGCCGCCACAGGTGAAACTCTCGTCGCCGATTGCGGCGGCAAAGTTGATTTCGATCTGTCGCTCCGCACAACCGTCCAGGGCATTATTCACGGCCGTGATCAGTTCGTTGATGGCCACCGATCCATTGCCGTCGCCGTCGCCGATACACTGCCCATTGGCATCGAGCCCGGGCTGCGCGAGTGACGGTCCCGCGCTGATCGCAATCAGGACCGCCAGTGTCTTAACAGCCCGTTGAAAAACAGGACGCGGGCTGCAAACGGTCTTTCGGCGCCAGGGCTGCGTTGCGAAATCCTCAACAAAAGTCACGACTTTGCTTCCGGTTTCGCGCCTTGCCCTGGCGCCGAAATCCTCGTTTTCGCTCTCGCGCCTGTTTTTCAACGGACTGTTAGTCAATCTCATCATTGGTAGAGCCTCCTTCGATTCTTAGTAGCATCGCCATGATCCAGGGTTTTGTGCGGCGGTGCGAGCGGAGCGGAATTCCCGCCGAGCGGTCAAAATCGCCACGTCAGTGCCCCCTGGATACGAAAGTCCTGCACCAGCGAGAGTGCGCTGGTGTTCTGCATCACCGGCAGGTCGCCGCCGAGTGTGGCCTGCAGGGATTCGCCCCAGGTGAAATTCAACGCCGGCCCGAGGTATAGGTTGGTGACGCCGGTATCGACCACCTTGACACCGGAAAGCCGGTCGAGCCCCTTGGTTTCGCCGGTGAGAAGTGCCGATAGCCCAAGGGTATAGCCGCGAACGAGGCCGACGTCGTCAAGGGCGAGGAACACGCCCGGACCGAGGCGCCAAAGCAACTCGTTGGCGTACTGGTAGTTGAAGCGCCCCTGCGAGCGCACAAAGTACTGTACCGAACCAGTACCGTAAAGCCGCTTCCAATTGGCAAAAAGCTGCGCGCCGAATACGCCGTCGACCGAACCGCTGCCGAGCGCGAGGTCGTGCCCGTGCAGTCCGCTGGCGGCGCCTCCTCCACCGTCGCTGTGTGGGCTCGAGATGATGCCGCTTGCCGCCGTGTTCGAGGTTGCCACCTGGCCAAGGCCCTGCAGTCCGCGGCCCGGCACATTGGGAAAATGTGGCACCGCTTCGTCGTCATGGTCGTCGCCGTGCGCCAACTCTTCGCGCAAACGCCCCGCACTGCCTGTCGGCAACTTGATGCCTGCCATGATCGTGGCGCGAAAGACACTGTTGCCGTTGACCCAGCGCAAGGGCGAGTACATGGCCACGATGCTGGTGTCGCCGAGGCCTGTTTCATCTCCGTGGTCGAGGCCGTCGCCGTCCACGCGGGTGAAGGTGCGGGAAATGATCGGCAGATTGATTTGTACGCCGAGGGTCTCGGTGAAGTTGTACCCGCCTAGAATCTGGGTGATCGAACTGGTCAGCCTCTCGTCTTCGTTGCGGACCTTGTACTTGCCGTCGCGGAGGGTGGCGAAGTACGAGAATTGCTCGGCCACACCGATGTTGAATCCAGTGCGGCTCTGTTGGATTTCTGCTGCTGTGTAGATCGCACAGAGATCACAGGCGAGACCCGTGTCGGAGCCGAAAGCGGCAAACAGGGCCAATCCCAGAACAATGTGCAGCCACCGGCGTATCGACGCCGGGAGGTCGCACGCCAATGCGCGCAACCCTATCGGGCTACTCATCCTCAATCCTTTCGCAGTCTGTGGTTCGCGCCGACAGCGAGGGCCGCCGGCGAGTGTGCGAACGCGCGCGATGCCCGGTTGTCCGGGCGCCGTGCTCAGAGCGAAAGGATCGGCGGGGGGGTCTCGGGGGTCTGCCGGCGTTCCCGGCGCCGCTGGCGCTCGTCGGCGACGCCCGTCATTGGGTGGAGGTCGATCGCGGTGCCGGGAAGGGCGGCGAGCATGAACGGCGGCAGCAGTGAGCCGGCGAGGGTGAAAGACGTTTTGCAGGGCGGTCGGCGCAGCTGATCTTGGTCATCGTGACCGGTGGCGCCGCCGCCGTGGCAGTGCGATTTGGCTTGGCTCTGCACTTCGGGCTCTTGTACTTGCCCGTGCGTGGCATGCATCGGACAATCCGATGGACAGAACCCACAAGCCTCGAGGACGCTGGCTTGAAGGGAGACGGTGAGCAGCGCCAAGGCCGACAACAGCGCGACAACTCGCCCCCAGCGCCCCATCTTGGAAACGCCGACAGGCAGTGACTCCAATCTCAACACTGCCTCGAACTGTCGGGTTTTATCCAGCCGATGTCAAGGTACGCTCACAGGCGGTTGAAAGACTCTTCTCCTCGTCACCCCGGCGAAAGCCGCGGTCAAAGACCTCTCGTTGACCCGTGGCACTGTGCCTGCCAATAGGTCGTGCAATGGGTCGTCGCGCTCGCATCTTCGCCGCGCTGTTGTCGACCGTCGCCGTCGTCGCCGCTGTCGCCTATTCGTACCGCCGAGAACTGATTCTCTACTACGTGGCGACGGCGGCTCGCGATGCGACGCCGGTGGCTCCGCATCGCAAGATCGTCTGGCAACCGGGGCCCGATCGCGCGGCTGTACCACCGAGCCAACGGCCGCCGAACATCGTCCTCATCCTGGCGGACGATCTCGGATTCAACGACATCACCTTTCACGGCGGCGGCGTGGTGCCGACGCCGCACATCGATTCGATCGCGCGCGAAGGTGTCACCTTCACCCAAGCCTATGCCGGCACCGCCGCCTGTGCACCCTCTCGAGCTATGATTCTGACGGGTCGTTACGGAACGCGCACCGGATTCGAATTCACGCCGACGCCGCCCGGCATGATGCGTATCCTCGATCTCTTCTACAATGACGGTACGCGCCCTCATGAACTGCTGGTCGACTACGCGGCCGCAAGCCGGGTGCCGCCGTTTGCCGAACAGGGACTGCCTGGATCCGAGGTGACGATCGCCGAGGCCTTGAAGCCGCGCGGCTACCACGCAATTCACATCGGCAAATGGCACATAGGTAGCTCCGCCCCCTATGCGCCGTTGGCGCAGGGTTTCGACGAATCCGTGATGATGGAGAGCGGACTCTATCTGCCCGAGGACGATCCGCAGGTGGTCAACGCCAAGCTGCCGTTCGATCCTATCGATCAGTTTCTCTGGGCGCGGATGCAGTACGCGACTTCGTACAACGGCGGCGAGTGGTTCGAGCCGAGCGGATATCTCACTGATTTCTATACCGATGAGGCGGTTCGGGCGATTGAGGCGAACCGCCACCGGCCATTCTTCCTCTATCTCGCGCACTGGGGAGTCCACACGCCACTGCAGGCTCTTCGCGAAGATTACGAAGCCCTGGCCGGCATCGACGATCACCGCCTGCGCGTCTACGCAGCGATGATTCGAGCTCTCGACCGCAGCGTTGGGCGCGTTCTCCAATCTTTGGCCGACAACGACCTTGCCGACAACACCCTCGTCATCTTCAGCAGTGACAACGGCGGCGCCGGCTATATCGGCTTAAGCGACATCAATCGGCCCTTTCGCGGCTGGAAGTTGACCTTTTTCGAGGGCGGTCTCCGTGTGCCGTTGTTCCTGCGCTGGCCGGCACGGATCGCCGCCGGTACGGTCGGCGATGCTCCGGTGGCGCACATCGATCTGTTTCCGACGGTGGTCGCCGCCGCCTCGGCGAACCTTCCCGAAGACCGCGTCATCGACGGGATCAATCTGCTGGACTCCCTCGACTCTCCGAGTTCGCCGCCGCGGCGCGAAGCCCTCTTCTGGCGCGACGGCCACTACCAGGCGGTTCTCTCGGGGCAGTGGAAGCTGCAGGTCGCGGCGCGGCCCGACAAAGCGTGGCTGTTCGACCTTGCAGCCGACCCGACCGAGCAGGCGAACCTGGCCGAACGCCTTCCGGACAAGGTCGACGAACTGCGCGCGCTTCTCGCGGCCCACAATGCAACGCAGCGCGAGCCATTGTTTCCAGCCGTCGCCGAGATGCCGGTCCTCATCGACAAGACTCTAGAGGATGCCGGCACCAGCAGCGACGAGTACGTTTATTGGCCGGGCTGACGTCGTCTCGTCGCTATGGCGACGATGGGTACGTCCCCGCAACAAAAGCCCCGAGGTTGCGCAGTTTGTGCATGTAGTTTCGCGCTGTGAATTCTGCTTGTATCGTCCGACGAGGGCGACATGGCGCCGCGGCGCGGTAGGGATGGCTCATTGATAGCGGCGGTTTTACTTCTACTCACTGCGCTCGGCACGCCGAGTCTCGCTCAGGTCGGTGCCTGCCCCGGCGACTGCAGTGGCGATGGAATCGTCAGTATCGGCGAACTCGTCTTACAGGTGCGCATCGCTCTTGGACAGTCGCCGCTTGACTCCTGCCCGACGGCCGACGGCAATGGTGACGGTGTCGTCAGCGTGGCGGAGTTGGTTCGCGCGGTCTCGAGCGCTCTCTACGGTTGCCCGGCGCCTTCGACTCCGAGTGTCGCTCCGACCGCGACCCCGCTGACGCCGACTCCGCCGCAGCCGACGGACACGCCGCAAGCGTTTACACCGACGCCGAGCGCGGCGGCGACGTCCAGCGACAGTGGCACGGCG
>JBGTMF010000155.1:0-6643 GCA_041743795.1 Thermodesulfobacteriota bacterium
GACCCTCGATGCGACCTGCCGCGACGAGGTGCGGCGAGTCCTCGCGGCGGGCGGCGGCGAAATCCGCCTGGCCGAGGCGATCCGCGTCTCGCAGCGAACGGTACTCGGGTACTATTTCGACTTCGACAAGGGCGCGAGCGATGAGGTGGCGGCGGTTCCGCTCGGCGAGTCGGCTTATAAAATCGTTCGGCAGAGCGCCGACCAGCGCGGCGAGGCGTGGGTGCGCCGGGCGACGGCGGTGACGCGAAACCTACCGGAACATGCGGCGGCGGCTAGCGCGCTCGGCTACTTCAACTTCTTTCCCGACAGCGATGGCCTCTACCGGCGCGTACCGATGGCGATCAAGTTCGGCGATCGCATCGCCACGCCGCTGGCGCTGACGATGCTGGCGGAACGCTGGCCCGAGCGCAATCTGGCGATCTCCTTCGACGCCTTCGGTGTCGAGTCGGTGCGCTTCGGGACGACGCGAATCCCGGTCACCGCCGACGGTCAGATGCTGGTCAACTACCGCGGCCCGCGGCGTACATTTCCCCACGTCTCCGCCGTCGAGTTGTTGCGGCGCGAGGTGCCGGCGGACGTGCTGCGCGACAAGCTGGTGCTGCTCGGTGTGACCGCGGTCGCCGTCGGCGACGTGCGCGCCACGCCGCTCGATCCCGTCTACCCTGGCGTCGAGATCCACGCCAACGTCCTCGACAACGTCTTGCGGGCAGACTTCATCCGCCAGGCGGGCCGGCGCGAGTTCTCCGCGCTGGTGCTGGCCGAGCTCTCGGTGGTTTTCGGCGCCGCACTGGTGCTCGCGCTCGTGCTCGTCCGCGCCCGCGGCTGGCGCGGAGCCATCGCCGCAGCACTGTTGCTCGCAGCACTCCTTGGCGGCAGCCAATGGCTCTTCCTCGAGCACGGCGTCGCACTGCGCATCGTCTATCCTTCGATCGCTCTCGCGCTCACCTACGTCACCGTGGGTGCGTGGCATTACGTCGGTCAGGAGCGCGAAACGCGCGAAACGCGGCGTATGCTCGACCTCTATTTGAGTCCAACGGTGGCGCGGCAACTCAGCGAACATCCCGAAATGTTGGTACTCGGCGGTGAAAAGCGCGACCGCACGGTGCTATTTTCCGACGTTCGTGAATTCACCGGAATCTCCGAACGACTCGATCCGGAGGAACTCGTCGAATTGCTCAATCTCTACCTCGGCGAGATGACGGAAATCGTCTTCCACCACGACGGCATGCTCGACAAATACATCGGCGACGGACTGATGGCCGTGTGGGGAGCGCCGATCCCGCAGGACGACCATGCGGCGCGCGCTTGTCACGCCGCGCTGGCGATGATGGACCGCATGGAGCACATCAACGCCACCGGCGCCGAACGCGGCTGGCCGGCCATGGATATTCGCATCGGCATCAGCAGCGGGCCAATGGTTTTCGGCAACATGGGATCGAGCCGTCACTTGAGCCTCACGGTGATGGGCGACAACGTCAACCTCGGCGCTCGGCTCGAGGGTATCAACAAGCAGTACGGCAGCCACGTCATCTTGGCGGAGGCGACCGTCGAGGCGGCGGGCTGTGGGGTTGTTGTGCGCGAACTCGACCTGGTGCGGGTGAAGGGGAAGACGCAGGTGACGCGCATATACGAGTTGCTGGCACTCGCCGCCGACGCCGAGCAGTGGCGCGAACCACTGGCGCAGTTCGAAGCTGGCCTTGCGGCCTACCGGGCGAAACTCTGGACGGAAGCGGCGGCGCATTTTGATCGCGTTCTGCGTGCCCGTCCGAGCGACGGACCCGCGCAATACTACCTGGGACGTTGTCGGAAGCTTCAGCAAAATCCGCCGCCCGATGGCTGGGACTCAGTGACCGTCTTTGGCGAATAGCCGAGCGACCGCCGGGGCGCCGTGTGACCGTCGCGGAGCCTGAGAAGTTGACATGAGTCGAGGCGTACTTAGCTTCCGGAACCATGACCACTCTCAAACTGATTCCAACGGACAATATCGTTGTGTTTCCGGGGATGGACGTAACTCTACCGATCTCGGTCGGTGAGGAGGATCGGGTCCTTTTGGTTCCCCGTGACGACGGGAATTTTGCCACGGTCGGCGTCGTTGCCGAAGTAGTCCAATCGGTACGTTTGCCCGGCGGGGTGCGTGCTTCGAGCTTAAAGGGACTGTACCGTGCCGTCGCGGGTGCTGCGCATCCGGACAGTGAGGGCAACCTGCGGGTCGAGATCGTCGAGCGCCTGGACGACAATCCTCCGGCGGAGAAGATTGCCGATATCGAGAAGGAGTACCGCGCCGTCATCGCGGAGATCCTCGACTTGCGCGGCGACGACGGACGGATCGCATCTTTCCTGCGGGCGATCGAGGACCCTGGCGTACTCGCCGATACCTCGGGCTATTCACCGGATCTGACCTACGCGCAAAAGCTCGAGTTGCTCGAGACCTTCGACGTCGAGGCGCGGCTTGCTCGCGCCCTGGAGTTGCAGCGCGAGCGTCTTACGGAGTTACAGTTGCGCAAGCGGATCCGAGACGACGTCGATTCGGGATCGCAGAAACAACAGAAGGAATACGTGCTGCGTCGGCAAATGGACGCAATTCGCAAAGAGCTCGGTGAGGACGACGACGTCGTCGTCGACGAATACCGCACCAAGGTCGCCGAGGCGGAGATGCCGGACCCGGTGCGCGAGCAGGCCGAGCGTGAAGTGGGCCGTCTCGAACGCATGGGCGAATCGAGCCCCGAATCGCAGCAGATCCGCACCTACCTCGACTGGCTAGTTGCGTTGCCTTGGTCGAAGTACAGCACCGAGACTTTGGACCCGATCGTGGCGCGCGAAGTGCTTGACGCCGATCATGCCGGCCTCGATGACGTCAAGCAGCGGATCACCGACTACCTGGCGGTGCGCAAATTGCGCCAGGAGCGCAACATGCCACCGGACGCGCGTGCCGGCGTCATCTTGACGCTGGTCGGCCCGCCGGGAACGGGCAAGACGTCGATTGGCGAGTCGGTGGCGCGTGCCACCGGGCGCAAGTTCATTCGCATCGCCCTCGGCGGTGTGCGCGACGAAGCGGAGATTCGCGGCCATCGCCGCACCTACATCGGTTCGATGCCGGGACGACTGGTGCGCGCGCTGCGCGACGCCGGTACGATGAATCCGGTCATTTTGTTGGACGAAGTCGACAAGCTGGGCAACGACTGGCGCGGCGATCCTTCGTCGGCGTTGCTGGAAGTGCTCGATCCGGCGCAGAACCATACCTTTCGCGATCACTTTCTGGATGTCGAGGTCGATCTCTCGAGCGTTCTCTTCATCGCCACGGCGAACGTCGTCGACAGCATTCCGCCGGCGTTGCTCGACCGCATGGAGGTGATTCGCTTTGACGGCTACACGCTGAACGAGAAGGTCGCGATCGCGCAGGATTACCTATGGCCGCGACAATTGGAGCGCAATGCCCTGCGCGAGGGTGAAGTTACGGTGACGAATCCGCAGTTGCGGCTGATCATCGACGACTACACGCGTGAGGCGGGCGTCCGACAACTAGAGCGCGAGATCGGCAAGCTCTTGAGGAAGACGGCAACCAAGGTTGCGCTCGACCCAACCGAAGTGATCGAGATCGACGAGGGGATGATCCGCGATGCCCTCGGCCGGCAGAAGTTTTTCGCCGAGGTCGCTTCGCGGGTGTCGCTGCCGGGTGTGGCCACGGGACTGGCGGTCACCGGAGCGGGCGGCGATGTGTTGTTCGTCGAAGTTGCGACCATGCCCGGCAAGGGCGGATTGGTGTTGACCGGACAACTCGGCGAGGTGATGAAGGAATCGGCACAGATTGCACTCAGCTACGTGCGCAGCCACGCCGGTCAGCTGGGTATCGACAAAACGCTGCTCAAGGAGCGGGAGTTCCACGTGCACGTACCCGCCGGCGCGATTCCGAAGGACGGGCCGAGCGCGGGAGTGACGATCGTCACAGCCCTGGTTTCGCTGCTGACGGGCCGGCCGGTAAAGAACTACGTGGGCATGACCGGAGAGGTGACGCTGCAGGGACGCGTCCTGCCGATTGGCGGGTTGAAGCAGAAGGTGCTGGCCGCTCACGCCGCCGGACTGACGGAGGTCGTACTACCCGAGCGCAATGCCCCGGATCTCGAGGACGTCCCGGCCGAAGTACGCAACGTCATGCGGTTTCACCCGGCGGCGACGATCGACGAGGTGCTGCGCATCGCCTTGAACGGCAACCGGGCCGCGCTCGCCGCGTAAGCAGCGTCGCGATCCCGCCTGTTGCCAGCGGATTGGAAAGACAGTACTCCACGCCGGGTTGATCCAAAAAGATCAACCCGGTGGAGGAGGGCTGACATGTCGGATTCGATCGAGAAGTTTCGCATCGCCGTCGAGAGTTCGGTGCTCGACGACCTAGCCCAGCGGCTTCGCCAGACCCGCTATCCGGATCAGATCCCCGACTGTGGGTGGGACTACGGCGCTGATCTCGCGCCGATCCGCCGGCTCGTCGAGTATTGGAGAGACGAGTACGACTGGCGCCGCCACGAGGCGCGGCTGAATGCGTACGAGCACTACCGCACGCGAATCGACGGGCAGTCGATTCACTTCCTGCATGCGCGCTCGACGCATGGCCACGCCTTGCCGCTGTTGGTCTCGCACGGTTGGCCTGGGACGATCGTCGAGTTTCTCGAGGTGATCGAGCCCCTGACGCAGCCGGAACGACACGGCGGCGATGCGGCTGACGCATTCCACGTCGTCTGTCCCTCGCTACCGGGATACGGTTTCTCCGAGGTGACCCGAACCCGCGGCTGGGACGCGCGACGCATCGCCGAGGCGTTCGCCGTCCTCATGGCGCGTTTGGGATACGACCGATACGGCGCGCAGGGAGGCGACTGGGGTTCGGTGATCACCTCCGAACTCGGTGCCCTCGACGCCGACCATGTGTGCGGGATCCACCTCACCATGCCGCTGGCGTTTCCCGATCCGAACGTCGAACTGACCTCCGAGGAGAAGGCGATCGTCGCCGAGATGGAGCAGTGGGATCGCGACGAAGCCGGATACCAGAAGATCCAGGGCACCAAACCGCAGACACTCGGCTTCGGCCTGACCGACTCGCCGGCCGGACTGGCGGCGTGGATTGCGGAGAAGTTCCGCGCCTGGAGCGATTGCGGCGGTGACGTCGAGAGTGTCTTCACGCTGGACCAGCTGCTTACGAACATCACCATCTACTGGGTGACCGGCACCATCACCTCGTCGACGCGTCTCTACTACGAGACCTTCAAGGGCGGCCGACTGGCATTGCTTGAAGGAAAGATCGCGGTCCCCACCGGCGTTGCGCGATTCCCGAAGGAGATTATGCGATTCCCGCGCAAGTGGGTAGAGAATCACTACAACGTGACGCATTGGACGACGATGCCGCGCGGCGGACACTTCGCTGCGATGGAACAACCGCAATTGTTGATCGAAGACGTGCGCACGTTCTTTCGCGGCGTGAGGTAACAGCGGAACTGACCCGATCCCCTTCGATGCGAGAACCCTCCTGATGAAAGCCGCGCTTCTCGAACAGCAAGGTCGACCGGTCGTCATCGCCGATGTCGACATCGCCCCACCGGGATACGGGGAGGTGAGCGTCGCGGTTCGTTACTGCGGCCTGTGCCACTCCGACCTCAGCATCATGGACGGCGTCTTTCCCAGCGAGGTTCCCATCGTCCTCGGCCATGAGGCGGCGGGAGTCGTCGAGGAAGTCGGCCCTGGCGTGCGTGCTCTGGTCGCCGGCGACCACGTCATCCTGTCGCCCGTGCCGCCGTGCGGCGTTTGCTACGGATGTCTGCGCGGCGAGCCGGGTACGTGCACGAATGTCTCGGGCATCATGACGCATTCATTCAAGGACGGCCGTACGGGTCTGTCGCGCGACGGCCACCGCGTACTGCGCGGTGTCGGCGTCGCGGCATTTGCCGAACGCGTGGTCACCCAGGCGAGCGGCGCAGTGAAGATCGACAAGGACATCCCACTCGACGTCGTCTGTGTCATCGGCTGCGCCGTGCAGACGGGAGTCGGCGCTGTCCTCAACACGGCGCGCGTCGAGGAAGGCGCGAGCGTGCTGGTCATGGGGCTCGGCGGCATCGGCCTCTCGATCGTGCAGGGCGCTCGCCTCGCCGGTGCGGCGCACATCATCGTGTCGGACCCGATCGCCGAACGACGAGATGCAGCCGGCCGCATGGGAGCGACGGCCGCAATCGATCCGAGCAGCGAGGATCTCGCCGCTCGGGTGATGGAGATTACCGGCGGCATCGGCGCCGACTACGCCTTCGATGCCGTCGGTCGTTCGGCGTTGATCGAAGCGGGCGTATGGGCGACGCGCTCCGGCGGGACGACGGTATGTGTCGGCGCCGCGCCGATGGACGAGGCTATTTCGATCTCACCCGCGGCACTGTTTACCCTCGCTGAGAAGAAACTCATGGGCTGCGCGCTCGGCAGCTGCAACTCTCTGCGCGACATCCCGCGATTGGTCGCCCTCTGGCAGGCGGGCCGACTCGACTTCGAATCGCTGATCACCAAACGGCGGCCGCTGGCGGAGATCAACGCCGCCGCCGCGGATCTCCGCGCCGGTCGCGGCATTCGCACCGTGCTGCACATCTCCTGATCGCGGTTTGGCGCAGTCTCAGCGTCGCCG
>JBGTMF010000156.1:0-6925 GCA_041743795.1 Thermodesulfobacteriota bacterium
ACCCGGTGGTATCGCTTCGCTCAACCACCGGCTAACGGCTGCGAACCCTCCGGGTTCACGGAACCGATCATGAGGGCGGCCCAGGTCACTTTCACGCTAATGAAGTCAGTATGTTCGTGTGGAGTTTCAGGCTAGTCGGCGTTGGCGAGAAGTTCGCGTATCTCGCCTGCGTCATACTGGTGTAGGTTTTTGACGAGCTCGCGATCGACGATCCTCCGCGTCGGGTCGGACAGTTCTTGACGCAGGCGTCCGAGAAACTCGGCTCCGGCGATCAATACGATCCCGGCAAAACGATCGTGAATGCGGCCGTCTTCGATTTCCTGGCCGATCAGCTTGGCGAACCGGTTGGCTTCCAGGTCTTTCGGATCCGTGGGTGGCTCCATGGCGTGACGCCCCTGGCCGGCCGAGTCGAAGGTTCTGCCCGGTCGATCGGAAACGAGTTCGCGTCCCATCTGCATCCCCGCAGCATGCTCGAGGCGCTTTACCTCCACCAGTTCGCCGTTCTTGGTTTCTCTGGCGTAGATTCGCATCAGTCCTTGGTTCGCCACGACGATCCAAGTCGTTCCGCGTTGCTTTCCCGTCATCGTCATCTTCTTCGGCTCCCGTCTCACTCGACCCGCACGCAGCGGGTCCGTTGTCACTCAGGTCTGCCGGTAACGGCGACAGGTCGACGCCCGCGGCGCCCAATGGGTTGGGCCCTCACTGTCGCCTTCGCCTCGGCGGTGATCTGCCTCGTCCGGCTCCGTTTTTCGTTTCCCGACAAAGGAGAGAAGAATCCCCGAAGTACTCCGACCGACTACCTACCGGCAGTTGGTGGGAACGGGGAGGGGGAGGTTGCGGATCACGCCGAGTGCCTGTTCGCAGCATGCCCCCTGCATGTCATCGGGTGATGTTCAGGCTCGTCTCACCCGTGCCTCCTGTCAAGTCGACTGCGGCGCGGGATCGGTGGCCCCGTATCTGATGTAGCGCCGGGCGCGTCGCCGCCGTCGTCAGATGCGGCGCCCCGCCGACCTCCCTTGGCAGGGTTGGCGATTGCGAAACATCCCTCCGTATCGGTGAGTCGGCGTGGCGAATTCACTCGGCGACGAAATACGCGCCCATGAGGATGAACATCTCATCCTCGGTGGTGACGCCGCCACCGAGCGGGCAGGCGTCGCAGTCGCCATCGCCCGCTCCCGGACTGCTGTCGCAGGAGGCGTCGCGTGCTGCCTCGCCAATGCCGCTGCAGGCGGCGCCGACGAGCCCGGCCGTGCATGCAGTCGGGGTGGCGCAGGGGCCACCGGTGACGCCGGGGATGTTGATACCGATCGGCGTTTCCGGGGACGTCGACTGGCGCTTGACCTGGTTGGCGTCGAGGAGGCCGTTGTCGAAGATTGAGCAGTAGGTCATGGTGCGCGCCGCGGCGCTGCCCGCCCGACCCGGCAACTGCATTGGCGGGTCGTAGCGCACGACGGTCGGATCGTTGTAGACGAGATTGGTGTAGAGCCGTGCCGCCGCCGCATCGCGAAAGGTCTGCGGCCGTAGAGCGATCGTGACCATGCGCACCAGCTCGGCGATCGAAACGCGACCGTCGCCGTTTGGGTCTGCCGGCAAACACGACCGCGCTGGGGAATCGCCGAGAGCGATCCCGACCGAAAGCACCAGGTCATCGATACCGAGGCGGCCGTCGCCGTTGCAATCACCCAACTCGGGAGGCACCGGCGAGACGCACGGCGCGCCGCCGCAGGAATCAACGCCTTCGATGCCGCTGCCCTCGGGAGAGCAAGCCTCGCCGTGGTTGGGCCCCCCGTCGCAGGTGAAACGACCTTCGTAGATGCGGAACAATATGCCGCGCTTGTGGGTATGTGAATTGAGTTCAAAAACGCGGCTGTTCGGCGGGAAGACGTTGAAGCGACATATCTCCTGCGCTTCGAATGAGGGGACGCTCATGGCGAAGATCGATTCGGTGTTGAAGAGATCGCTGACCGGGAATACCTGCTCGTCTTTGGTTGCGAACTCGAAGTTGACCCACGCCTCCAGCTTGCCGTCGAAGTCGGTGAGGTTGAATGCGTGTGAGTTCCAGATCAGCAGGCCTCGCACGGGCATCTCCTTGAAGACGCCCGCTGGGTAGGCTTGGCTAAACGATGCCTCCTGTGTGAGGAGCACCCGGTCGGCACTGGTGGTGGCATCGGGCGGCCCGAAGCCGATACAGGCGATGGCCTTGTCGGGCTCACTGCCGCAAAGCGCGTCGGCGCCACAGAATTCGAGGTCCGTCGGCGCGCACGACTGGCCATCCTTGTCTCCGCCGCGACATCGGTAGTCGCCCCAGCGCGGATCGTCGAGCGCGACCTCGCCGACGTAGTGGTCGACGATGAGGTGATGGCTGAGCGGGTCTTGCCGGATCTGCACGTCCTTGTAGCGAAAGCTCTTGCCGTCGGGGCTGAGCGAGTCGGCGGGAACCTGATCACTGACGTCGTAGTAGGAGGTGAAACACACCTCGGTCTCAGTCCGCGCAGGCAGGATCCACTTCGGCATGCGGATCTGCAGACCGCGCTCGGCGGGCGGCACGGGCAGGGGTTCGATTTCGATCGGCCGCGCCGGCGGCAGGCAGGCGTTGAGCAGCTCGCCGGTACCCGGCACCGTACCCTGGCGCGGTGCGCCCTGTTCGATCCACTCGCGCAGCGCGTCGAGTTCTCCGATTGTCAGCGCCGGCAACCCCTGCGGCATCGGCCGTAGGGGTGCCGTCCAGATATCGGGAAGCGTGGCGGCGGCGAGATTGAGAAACAGCAGGCTCTGGTCCTTCTGGCCGGGGACGACGCGGCGCAGCCCGCGTATGACGGATTCGGGCACGGTCTCGGCCGGCACTTCGATGAGATTTTCATAGGAGACGCCGGCTCGCAGATCGAGCCCGCCGGCAACGGCGGTCCCATGGCAAAGTTCGTTGGTGCAGCCGTGATTCTCGAAGATGGCCTCTTGAATGAGGTCGTAGGTGCTGTCGAAAACCCGGCCCTCGCAGTCGTCTTGCGCCGCGGCGCCGCCGACTGCGCACACAAGAATGAAAGCCGTCAAGATGGTAAGTCGCATGTTCGCTCCCCCTGAATCTGCCGCCGCATGCCGGAAAGCTCGTTGCGGGCCTGCGCGGTATCCGAGATAGAATAGTCGAAGGTCGCGTTACTGCAACCGAGTCCTCGGACCTGAAGTACAAGTTGGGAGGAATTCCGAACTTCCGAATCCCTCCCAGGGCGACATCCAAGGCCAGGTCTAGCATGGCCAGTTTTCCCCAAGAGCTAAGGTCTTGGTTGTCGTTGCGGTATCGCTACGGAGACAGGGCGGGCGCGTAGAACTACGCACGTAGGTTTTCGGGGATCCTGGGAGGGCGCCGATATAGTACAAGAACGCTATCATGATGAATCCAAGATCGTCCGATTGCAGCAGAAGTATGGCGGCGCGGGTTCTTCTGCTGAGCGTGGGGTTGGCCTCGATTGTGCTCGCTCCGACCCGTGCAATAGCTCAGGCCCTCGGTGCGGCGGAGACGTTTGCGATTCTGGCCCATAGCACCGCGACTGCGGAAGGAACCGGCAGCGTCGTCAACGGGGATGTCGGGGTGTCGCCCGGGACGTCGGTTACAGGCTTTGATGGAACCTCGGCAACTGTGACTCCACCGTTTTCAGTGCACGAGAACGATACGGAGGCGATCGCCGCAAAGGCTTCTGCTACCGCACTCTATACCACCCTGGCAGGCTTGGGTCCGTGCACGTCTACGGACACGGATCTGACACTCGGAGCCACGTTCATGCCGGGCATTCATTGTTTTACGTCGACGGCAATCTTGCCGGTTGATCAGACCATCATTCTCGACGGCGCGGGAAGCTACCTTTTCAAGATCGGCAGCTCTCTGACGTTCAACGTCGGCTCGGATGTCGTCCTGCAGGGCGGGGCTGACCCATGCGACGTGTTCTGGCAGGTCACCGCGATGGCGACTCTCAATGGGGACACCTTCGCGGGCACCGTGATCGCGCAGGGTGCCGTCACCGTAGGCACCAACGCAGTGTTTTTCGGCAGGGCGATCAGCACGACCGACGCGGTGACACTAGCCGGCAACGACACCGTCGGGGGATGCAGCGGCACTGCGGAAACACCGACGAGCACCGCAACGCAGACGCCGACGGATACGCCGACACTGACGCCGTCTTTCACGCCGAGCGCAACGCCCTCGTTCAGTCCGACCGCAACGCCCACCGGCACTGTCGCCGCCGCGACGGCTACCAGTACCGCAACCGATACGCCGACTCTCACCCCCACCGATACGCCGACACTCACTCCCACCAATACGCCGACTCTGACGCCGACGTTCACTCCGACCGCGACGCCCACCGGGACCGTCGCCACCGCGACGCCTACAAGCAGCGCAACCGATACACCGACACTCACGCCGACACAGACGCCCACGGATACGCCGACGCCGACTCAATCGATGACGGCGACAGCGACGAGAACGCGGCCGCCAATTCCGGTGATTTCAACACCGTCGTCCGGTGCCGGGCTATTGCTCATCGGCGGACTCATCCTCTCGATCATGTGGATGTTTCGCCGCGCTGGCGCGAGACCAATCGCATAGAACTGCTGCCCATTGACACGCAGGCGCGGATAGCGCGTGCGATTACTCGACGTCAGATTGCTCAAACTTTCGTTGAGGGTTTCGCAACGCAGTTCCGGCGCTGAACGACCGCGTGCAGCTCGGCCCTTCCAGTTGATGGGTCGATCCTCGGCAACGGCGAGATTCTCCGCCGATCTTTCCCCCGGCGCCTGTATCTCCGGCATGGGCAGAGGCGCGGCTGAGGCACAGGACGTTTCAATGCTCTGCGAGCATTGAAAAATAGGGCGATTCGTAGGAAAGCCACACAGGAACGGCTGAAATCAAACCTGTTGGCGCGGACGGAATGGAGTGGGTGGCTCGGATACGTGCAAGGGGTATGATGCGATCACCAAACCGAAGCGGGAGCATTGCGCTGCATGTCGGCGCCGTTTTGGCAGTGTTGTTGCCTGCCGCCGCGAACGGATTCGTGCCGCTGCATCGCCAGCCCGATCCGATCGGAGCCCCGCGCTGGTCGGCGGCGGCGCACCCAGAAGTCGAGTCTGCCGGGCTTCAGGGCGGCATCAGCGTCGCCGTCGAGGCGGGTTTTGCCGAGGCAGTCGTGCTCGCGGTGACGGGTACGGCGGAATCGCAGGACATTGCCGAACTGGAAGCGGCCGTGCTGGCAGCCTTCGACGCCTGGACGAGCCCGGTGTTGTTCTTCGAAGTCGAGTTCGACGGTCCGGCAGAGCGCGGTACGGGCGCGGGCGCGGAGATCGATCTTTTTGCCGTACCTGATTCCGACCCAGCCTTTGCCAACAACGACTACTTCGGCGTGGCCTTTTGGCGATCGGTCGAGCTCGCCGATCGCAAGCTCACCAACGGGTCGGTGCTTGCCGGCCCGGCAATCGTCGGCGCCGATATCTTCATCAACCTCGATCGCGTCGCCCTGGTTGCGCCGATCTTCACGCGTGAGCAGCAGCCGGCCGCCATCCGTCGCCTGCTCATTCACGAGATCGGGCATGCCATAGGACTGCATCACCCGAACGAGTTTCCCGCCGCCAATCTGGACACCGACGACGATCCACTCAACGAGATGGTCATCGACCCGCTCGATCCGTTTGCCGACCTCGTGCAGTCGCCAAACGTAGACGCCGATGCGATTCTATCGAACCTTCCCCCCGGCGGAATCCCGGCACTTCTCTTCACCGTTTTGCGCAATGATGACCGCGGCGGCCGCGACGTCCTCTACCCGGCCCTGGGCGAGCCGCAGTCGACACCGACGGCAACCTCGATCGCATCACCCGCGACGCACACTCCGGTGACGCCAGTTCCCACCGCGACGCCGACGAGTCCCCTGCCGACTCCGTCGCCCCCTGCCGTGGCCTGTCTGGGCGACTGCAATGGCGACGGCGCCGTGCGCATCGCCGAACTCGTGCTGGGCGTCCGTATCGCGCTCGGCGATGCGGATATCGACGCATGTCGGGCATTCGACGCGGCCGGCAACGGGCGCGTGGGTATCACCGACCTGGTGCGTGCCGTTGGCCATGCGATCGATGGCTGTCCCACGTTCTCTGCTCTACGTGCCCGATTGCTGATCGCCGAGCACAGCATCGGCTGCGAGTAGGCGCTACCGGCACGGTGGTGAGGGTTCGTTTGCAGCGGTCGTGGAGAGCATCCCGCGGATCGAAAGCGCGATCAGCGGCCCGGTGTCGACCACGGTCATCGCCGCATACTGGCGGCAATTGCCTTTCGCGCCGCCGTGCGCGTGTCCCTCGAAGCTCCGCTGGCATAGCCGCCCGGCCCGAGGTCGAGCCGACTGTAAACATCGTATGGACTCTCTCGGCTCTGCCGCAGCACCTCTTCGCGCACGACGCGAAGTCCCCGCTTGAGCGCCGCCGAGATCGGCATTCCAGTCGCCGCCTGGATTTCGCGAAGCGCCCGTTCTGCTTCCTCGTCGAGTCTTACCGTACGAATGCTCATTCCCGGCTCCCGTATTACACGCGGTAATACCGACATGGCTGGGGGTGTCAAGTTCGCTGGGGCGTCATAGTTCGCTGGGACGACGATTGGGGGGAAGGCCCTGCGCAGGACAAATCGACCTTACGGGTAGATCCTCGGGCAACGGCGAGATGCTCCGCGGATCTGCCCCCGGGGGGCGTGTTTCTCGGGCATGGGCAGAGGCGAGGCTGAGGCATAGGACTTTTCATTGCTCTGCGAGCAATGAAAAGTAGCGTCCCCGACGGGATTTGAACTAGCGTCGGTGAAACGAACCAAGAGGCACAACCTCAACGAAAACCGCAACACCTTCGGGGAGTTACGGATGGTTGCGGGAGGTTGTGTTGATGGGCGTCGAGCGCACTGAAAGGTATC
>JBGTMF010000157.1:0-3468 GCA_041743795.1 Thermodesulfobacteriota bacterium
GCGCCGGCGGCGCGGAACTCAGCGAAACAGCGGCGGCGACTCGAAAGTCGCGGTCGGACGGCGGCTCCGTCGTCGAGCACGACGAACGACTCTCGGCCATCGCACTCCCGCAACTCGCTCAGCAGCAGCCGCTGCCCGAGGTGCAAGCCGTCAAAGGCTCCGAAGGCGGCGACGCGGTCGGAGCCGGCTGGGACGTCGCGCGGGTGGCGGTAGATACGCACGCCTTGGAGATAGTCGATTCGCCGCCGCGGTGCGAACCGGTCGGCCCGCAATCGCGGCCTTCGACCGGCGCCTCACCGCCGGTCGCGAACGCCGTCAATTGGCCAGCGCGGTCAACTGTTCGCGGCCGATTTCCGCCTCTTGGCTCTTCGGGAAATCGCTGATCAACTTCTGCAGGATCAGGCGGGCGTCGATCTTGTCGCCCGAGTTGGCGAAAGCCGTCGCCAGGGCCAGCAACGCACCCGGGATCTGGTCCCCCTGGGGATGCTTGAGAAGGACTTCGTTGAGTTCGATGATGGCGCGATTGTAGTCACCCCGACTGTAATACGCCTCGCCGAGCCAGAACTGAGCGTTGTCGGCGAGATCCGATTTCGGATTGGCGTTGACGAACTCGCGCAGCACGCGAATCGCCTGCTCGGTCTGGCCCTCGCGGTACAGCTGCAATGCGCGTTGGTAATTCGAGTCGACACTGCCACCCGCCAGCGCCTCGGCCTCGCGTTGCCAGGCCAGTCCGGCGGCTCGCGTCCGCGGCACGCCGCCCGGTAGACCGCCGGTCGAGCCACTATCATCGATGGGTCGCACCCGCGCGGTCGCCACCGTCTTCACCGTCGACTCGAGCGATTCGACGCGTCGCTCCAGCGTGTCGATCGCCGCCAGGGCGCGCTGCGAACTGTCGTCCTCACCGGTCGTGTCGACCTGGCGACGGACCGTCTCCATGTTCGCCTGCATGTCGGCGAGTCGCGCCCGCAACTCCCGTTGCTCTCGGCGCAGGCGTTCGAGATCAGCTCGCGACGCACACCCACTTGCGGCGACAGCCAGTCCGAGCAAAACGCATAGTCCGAGCTTGTTCATCGCGCCCCTCGCATTCACTGGCCGAGAACGACGAAATGCCCCCGGCGGTTGCGCCGCCAACAGGACTCGGTCGCCTCGCGACAGAGCGGCAGCTCTTCACCGTAGCTGATGGTGGTGATCCGGCTCGATGAGACACCCAAGGCGACCAGGTAATCCTTGGCCGACGCAGCACGTCGAGCTCCCAGCGCCAGGTTGTACTCGATGGTCCCGCGTTCGTCGCAATGACCTTCGATCTCGACGCGTGTCGAAGGGTTTGCCTCCAACCAGTCGCGGTTGCGCTGCAACGTATCGCGCGCCTGTTGGTCGAGGTCTTCGGTGTCATAGCCGAAGTGGATACTCTCGAGCGGACCTTCCGCACCCGGCAGACCCAGGCTACCCGCACGCTGCTGGTCCAGACTACCCCGCCCGCCTGCCAGACCCGACTCTTCGAGGCCGCCGGCAGGCACTCCATCCATCGTCGCATCCGGATCGAGGTCACTGGCGCCACAGCCCACCAGCAACGACATGACGAACACCACCGAAACCCATCCACCCAACCAACGCATCATCATGTGGGCCCTCCGTTCCGACCCGTTAGTCGAGCCAACCCGACCAAGACGCTGTCGTATCATCACCTTCCCCCTGCGTCAATTGAACTCGGTGGATCCCGCTGACGTCGGAGAGGACCAACCCCGACCGTCCGCGCTCGTTGGCGGTGAAGACGAGATATCGCCCGTCCGGCGACCAACTCGGATCCTCGTTGTTGCCCCGCGTCGTCACCTGGTGCAAACCGCTGCCGTCGACACCGACGACGAAGATCTGAAAGCGACCACTGACGCGGGAGGCGTAGGCGATGCGGTCACCCTTCGGCGACCAGTTCGGCGAGGTGTTGTAAGCTCCCTGCCTGGTGACGCGGCGCACGTCCGAGCCGTCGCGGTTCATCGTATAGATCTGCGGACTGCCGGCGCGATTCGAGCAGAAGGCGATCCTGCGGCCGTCGGGCGACCACGCCGGCGACACATCGATCGCCGAGTGGTTGGTCAGCCGGGCGCGCAGCGAGCCGTCGCGGTTGAGCAGTCCGATCTCGGAGTTACCGGCGAACTCCAGCGTCGTCAGAATCGTCTCGCCGTCCGGCGACCAACCACCGCCGAGATTCAAGCCTTTCGATTCGGCCAATCGCTGCCACTGCCCGCCCGGGTAGGTGACCGAGAACAGGTCCGGATCGCCGTCGCGATACGAGGTGAACATCAGCCGATCGCCGCGCGGTCCCCAGCGCGGCGCCAGGTTCAGCGTCTGCGACTTCGTCAAACGCCGCAAATCACGGCCGTTGGCGCTCATCACGTAGATGTCCTTGAATCGGCCGCCGCGTGTCGACAGGAAAGCTATGCGCGAGTCGAACGGCCCGCGTTCGCCCGATAGAGCGGCGATAACTTCGTCGGCGAAGCGATCGCCGATGCGGTCGAGGTCCTCGATGCGACCGCGGTAGCGCCGGCCGCTGATCTGGGTGCGACGCGCCACGTCGAACAATCGTGCCTCGACGAGAATCTCATCACCGGTCTGCGTCAACATTCCCTTGACGAGGGCGAGCGCGCCGAGGACCGACCAATTCTCAAAGGCGATCGTCTCCGCCTCGACGCCCGACGATTGCGGCGATTCGATGTAGGTCTGGCGCGGAACGACGCGAAACAGGCCGGATACCTGCAGGTCGTGAGCGACGCGGTCGGCGAACTGCAATCCGCGCGAGCCGTCGACGCCCGATGTCCGTAGCGGCGAGACGGCGATCGGGTACTGGGTGGCGCCTGGGCCGATGATCATCGACCTCACTTGCGCCGACGAGGGTGCGACCCAAAGAGACGCCAGGCAAAGCGTCGCGGCGATCCAACGCCGCCGCCATCCACCCGACGAAGGGCGCGCTTGTGCAATCGCCATCACCTCAACACCTCCTGCAAACTCGCCTCGCACACCCGTCCGACGACGCGGCGCCGCGTTTGTTCAGCTGCGTTCCCATCATCGACGGGACAACTGTACTCGGTTCCGCGCGATGATGGAATGTCAGCGCTGCAGGTCGCGGGCGCGGAAGGTCATTTCGACGTCGGCGAACTCCTGCCGATACGTCGACGGGACCATGCCGAGTGGGCTGGCGGCGCGCACGGCGCGTTCCGCTGAAGCGTCGTAGGCCGGGTCGCCGCTCGATCGGGTGGTGCGGACAGATGTGATCTCACCGTCTTCGGCCACCGCGAAGCGAACGACGGATTCCAACTGCTCCTGCGCCCCCGCCCAAACCCAGGCGTCGCGGATGCGCGCCTCCATCCGCCGCTTGTACAGGATGTACTCGGCGCCGATGACCGTGCCGCCGCCGACACCGCTGCCCGGCCCCGTCGAGAGCGGGCCGGCGACACCGTTGCCGCCACCACCGCC
>JBGTMF010000158.1:0-39402 GCA_041743795.1 Thermodesulfobacteriota bacterium
CCTGCTCGGCGCGCTGCCGCGGCGCTTGGCCCTGCGCCTCGGCGCGCTGATCGGCGACGGGTTCTACGCCTTCGACGCGCGCGATCGGAAGATCGCACTGGCCAATCTGGCGCGCGCATTCCCCGAGATGCCGGACGAGGAGCGACGAGCCATCTTGCGCCGCTCCTGTCGCAACCTCGGTCGCATGCTGGCCGAAGTCTGCCACTTCGACTCGCTGACGAAGGACAACATCGGCCGCTTTGTCACCATCGCGCAGCCGAAGGTGTGGAGCGACGCCGTGCAACGGGCACAAAGGGACGGCGCCATCGTTCTCACCGCGCACTTCGGCAACTTCGAACTGCTCGCCCATTTCCAGGGCCTGAGCGGTTATCCCGTGACCCTGGCCCATCGCACCATGCGCAACCCCCTCGTCGACCGGATCATTCTCGACATGCGCGAGCGCGTCGGCACCGTCTCTCTGCCGAAGAAGCAAGCGGCCCGGCTGTTGCTGCGCGCGTTGCGGCAGAAAGGAATGGTCGCCTTGCTCGCCGACCAGAACCAAACCGCCAACGCCGGTATCTTCGTCGATCTGTTCGGAACGCCGGCCTGCACGACCCCCGGGCCGGCGCGGTTGGCGGCACACACCGGCGCGCCGATCGTGCCGGTGTTCCTGGTGCGCGAAGGAGAGAGCGAACGCCACCGCCTGGTGATCTACCCGGACGTCGAGCCCGCAAACACGGGCGACAAGTTGGCCGACATGGTCGAGACGACGGAGCGCTGCAATCGAGCCATCGAGCGCGCCCTCACCGAGCACCCGGACCAGTGGATCTGGTTTCACCGCCGCTGGAAGACGCGCCCTCCCGGCGAGCCACCGATCTACTGAAACGCGCGCGGGTGGTTCGGCTCGGGTGATTCGCGTAGAATGCCGGTTTTGACTTCCAACGGGAGAATCGGATGCGACTGCGACCAATCTTCGCCCTGCTCACCGCAATGCTGTCGGCCTGTCCGCTGGCAGCCGAGCCACCCGACACCACCGCGACAGCGGCGGCGCACGGTCTGGCGATGCACGGAGATTTGAAGTACCCGGCCGGGTTTCCCCATTTCGACTATGTCGTCGCGACCGCCCCAGTCGGCGGAAAGATGATCCAACACACCAGTGGCACGTACGACAGCTTCAATCCTTTCATCGTCAAGGGTTCCTCGGCCACAGGTCTCACGTTGATCTACGACACATTGATGGTGCACGCCGCCGACGAGCCGTTCAGCGCCTATGGTTTGCTGGCCGAGTCGATCGAGACGCCGGACGACCGTTCCTGGGTGAAGTTCGTCCTTCGCAAAGAGGCCCGCTGGCACGACGGCAAGCCGGTGACGGCCGACGATGTCATCTGGAGTTTCGACACACTACGCAGCAAAGGGCTGCCGCATTTTCGCGCCTACTACGCCGGCGTCGAGCGCACCGAGCGCATCGACGACCGCACGGTAAAGTTCGTTTTCCATTCGGGAGTGAATCGCGAGCTGCCCCTCATCCTCGGTGACCTGGTGGTCCTGCCGAAGCACTACTGGGAGTCGCGCGATTTCGACAAGACGACGCTGGATCCGCCGCTCGGCAGCGGTCCATACAAGATCTCTCGCTTTGACGCCGGTGACTTCGTCGAGTACGAGCGCGTCGCCGATTACTGGGGCGCCAAGGTGCCGGCCAACGTCGGCCGCTGGAACTTTGCGGCGATCCGCTTCAACTACTTCCGCGATTCGAACGTTGCCACGGAAGCGTTCAAGGCGGGCGGCTACGATTTCCGCTTGGAGAACGCCTCGAAGACCTGGGCGGCGGACTACGAAATCCCCCCCGTGCGCGACGGGCGCATCGTCAAGCGAACCTCGCCGCACAACCGGCCGCAGGGTATGCAGGCGTTCTTCTTCAACTCGCGGCGACCTATTTTCGCCGATCGCACAGTTCGCCAAGCACTTGCGCACGCCTTCGATTTCGAGTGGTCCAACAGTAACCTGTTCTACGGCCAGTACGTGCGTACCCGCAGCTACTTCGACAACTCGGAGCTGGCAGCCACGGGCCTGCCGACGGCGAGCGAGTTGGCGTTGCTGGAGCCGCACCGGGCCAATCTGCCGGCGGAGGTTTTCACCGCGGAGTACCGCCCCCCGACCACGGACGGCAGCGGACAGATCCGTGACAACCTGAAACGGGCGGTCGAGCTACTGGACGGCACCGGTTGGAAGGTCGACGCGAAGACCCGCAAACTCACCCACCCCGAGCACGGCGCGATGGCGTTCGAAGTGCTGCTGTGGGATCCGCAGTTCGAGAGGATCGTCCTACCCTTCAAGAAGAATCTCGAGCGACTGGGCATCGAAGTCAGCGTACGGATCGTCGACACCGCCCAGTACATTCGCCGTCTCGAGGACTTCGACTTCGATCTGATCGTCTCCAGCTACGGCGTAACCGCATCGCCGGGCAACGAACTGCGCGGCTACTGGGGATCGGAGTTCGCCGCAGTGAAGGGCAGCCAAAATCATATCGGCATCCGCGATGCCGTCGTCGACGATCTCATCGAAAAGGTCATCGCCGCGCCGGATCGCGCGGCTCTGGTCGATCGCGTGCGCGCACTCGATCGCGTCATGCAGTGGGGCCACTGGGTAATCCCGCATTGGCACATCGATTACGACCGCCTGGTGTATTGGAACAAGTTCGGTATGCCCGAAGTTGTTCCCGACCTCGGCGTGCAGGTCCTCGACACCTGGTGGGTCGACGAGGAGAAAGAAGCCGCGCTAGGGCGCAAGAAACCGTAGTCGTCAGCCCGCACCGGAGGAGACCGCGTGGCCGCCTACATCGTCCGTCGCTTGCTGCTGATGATTCCGACGCTGTTCGGCATCATGGTGCTCAACTTCGTCATCATCCACGCGGCGCCGGGTGGACCGGTCGAACAGGTGATCGCGCGCTTTCAGAGCACCGAGGTATCCGCCACGGCGCGCTTCAGTGGCGGCAGCCCACAGGGTGACGTGGCGGCACAAGTGCGGGGCAGCAAGGGCAGCAGCGGTTACCGCGGCGCCCAAGGCCTCGATCCCGCTTTCATCGCCGAGATCGAACGCCAGTTCGGCTTCGACAAACCGGCGCACGAACGCTTCTTCCTGATGATCGGCAACTTTCTCCGCTTTGATTTCGGCAGCAGCTTCTTCCGCGACGCGACCGTGTGGGATCTCGTTCTGGAGAAAATGCCGGTGTCCATCTCACTCGGATTGTGGACGACCTTCTTCGTCTACCTGGTGTCGATCCCGCTCGGCGTCGCCAAGGCGGTGCGCGATGGATCGCGTTTCGACGTATGGACCTCGGCGGTGGTGATCGTCGGCAATGCCATCCCGGGATTCCTCTTCGCCATCTTGCTGATCGTGCTCTTCGCCGGCGGGCGCTACTTCGACTGGTTTCCGCTGCGCGGCCTTGTTTCGGACAACTGGGCCGAACTCGGCACCTGGGCGAAAATCGTCGACTACCTGTGGCACATCACCCTGCCCGTCACGGCTCTGGTGATCGGCGGCTTCGCCTCGCTGACGATGCTGACCAAGAACTCTTTCCTCGATCAGATCCATCAGCAATACGTCCTCACCGCTCGCGCCAAGGGCCTGAGCGAACGCCGTGTCCTCTACGGTCACGTATTCCGCAATGCCATGCTGATCGTCATTGCCGGCTTCCCAGCCGCCCTGATCGGTATTCTCTTCACCGGTTCGCTGCTGATCGAAGTCATCTTCTCGCTCGACGGTCTCGGACTCCTCGGCTTCCAAGCGGCGATCAGCCGCGATTACCCCGTGATGTTCGGCACGCTGTACTTCCTCACCCTCCTCGGCCTGGTGATGAAACTGATCGAAGATCTGACCTACGTCCTGGTCGATCCAAGAATCGACTTCGACCGCCGTGACTGACTCGTCACCACGGAAACACGGAGCGCACAGCGAGTACGCTGCTCCGCGCGGCGCCCCCGCGCGTGACCTCCGTGCCTCAATGATGAACTCAGCCGCTTGCCCCTAGAAACCATGTCCCCGCTGCAGCAGCGTCGTCTCGCGAACTTCCGCTCCAACCGGCGCGCCGTGTGGTCGTTGTGGATCTTCTCCATTCTGTTCGTCCTCAGTCTGCTAGCCGACTTCATTGCCAACGACCGGCCGCTGTTCGTCTGGTATGACGGCCGGCCGTTCGTGCCGGTACTGCGCTCGTATCCGGAAACCGAGTTCGGCGGCTTTTTCGAGACCGAGGCCGACTACCGCGATCCGGAGGTGCAGGCGCTGATCGCGGAGAACGGCTGGTCGATCTGGCCGCCGATCCCGTATCGCTTCGACACCGTCATCTACGGGCTGGAGCAGCCGTCGCCGTCGCCGCCGAGCTGGCGCAACTGGCTCGGCACCGACGATCAAGCGCGCGACGTCGTCGCACGCCTCATCTACGGGTTCCGCATCTCCGTCCTGTTCAGCCTCATCCTGACTTTCTTTTCATCGATCATCGGTATCGCCGCCGGGGCCGTGCAGGGCTACTTCGGTGGCTGGCTCGACCTCGCGTCGCAGCGCTTCATCGAGATCTGGTCGGGGCTGCCGACACTTTACATGCTGATCATTCTCGCCAGCGTCGTGACGCCAAACTTCTGGTGGCTGTTGGGATTGATGTTGCTCTTCCAGTGGACGTCGCTGGTCGGCGTGGTACGGGCGGAGTTCTTGCGGGCGCGCAATTTCGACTACGTGCGAGCGGCGCGTGCACTCGGAGTACCGGACGCGGCGATCATGGTTCGCCACGTTCTGCCGAATGCAATGGTCGCCGCCCTCACCTTCCTGCCCTTCGTCACCAGCGGCGCCTTGGTGACCCTGACGTCGCTCGACTTCCTCGGCTTCGGGCTGCCGCCCGGATCGGCCTCGCTGGGCGAGCTACTCAAGCAGGGCAAGGACAACCTGCACGCGCCCTGGCTCGGATTTAGCGGCTTCACGGTCATCGCTGCGATCCTCTCGCTGATGGTGTTCGTCGGCGAGGGGGTGCGCGATGCCTTCGATCCGCGCAAGACATTCGGCCAGGCGCCCGGGGAGCCGGATGCGGTCGCGGTCGCGTCGCCGGCTGAGTCGCGCGCGCCGAGATCCATACCTGACGCGCTCGTCGAGATCGACAATCTCTCGGTCCGCTTCGGACGCGGACCATCGGCGTTCGACGCCGTGCGCGGAGTTTCGCTCAGCGTCGCTCCTGGCGAGACGGTGGCGCTGGTCGGCGAGAGTGGATCGGGGAAGTCGGTTACCGCGCTGTCGATCATGCAGCTTCTGCCGTATCCGTTGGCGAGTCATCCGAGCGGCAGCATCCGCTACCGCGGCCGGGAAGTGATCGGCGCAGGCGACGAGTTCCTGCGGTACATCCGCGGCGACGAGATCGGCATGGTCTTTCAGGAACCGATGACGTCGCTGAATCCGTTGCACACGATCGAGCGGCAGGTCGGCGAAACCCTCGAGCTGCACCGCGGCATGAGCGCGGCGGCGGCGCGCCAGCGTACCCTGGAGCTGCTGCGCCTGGTCGGCATCGACACACCGGAGCGGCGTCTCCGCGCCTACCCGCACGAACTCTCCGGCGGCCAGCGACAGCGCGTGATGATCGCCATGGCGCTGGCCAACGAACCGAAACTGCTGATCGCCGACGAGCCGACGACGGCGGTCGACGTGACCATCCAGGCGCAACTGCTCGAACTCCTCGAGCGACTGCAGCGCGATCTCGGCATGGCGATGCTCTTCATCACGCATGACCTCGGCATCGTCCGCCGGATCGCCGACCGCGTCTGCGTCATGCAAGCGGGCGAGATCGTCGAGCAGGGTCCGTGTGCGGAGTTGTTTGCCGCTCCCCAACACCCGTACACCGTCAAGCTGCTGTCGTCGGAACCGCGCGGAGTGCCGGAGCCGGTAGCCGAGAACGCCCCGGTCGTCGTCAGCTGCGATGACCTGCGGGTCTGGTATCCGATCAAGGCGGGCGTATTGCGCCGGACAATCGACAACGTGAAGGCGGTCGACGGCATTTCCCTGCGAGTGCGCGCCGGCGAGACCGTCGGCATCGTCGGCGAGAGCGGCTCGGGCAAGACGACACTCGGCCTGGCGTTGTTGCGACTGATCGAGAGTCGAGGCGAGGTGGAGTTCGCCGGCCGGCCGATCCATGGCTTGCGCGGCGGCGAGCTGCGGCCATTGCGGCGCGAAATGCAGATCGTCTTCCAGGATCCCTACGGTTCGCTCAGTCCGCGCATGTCGATCCGCCAGATCGTCGAAGAGGGCATGCTATTGCACGGAGTCGGCGAGACTCCGCGGGAGCGGGACGATCTCGTCGTTCAGGCTCTGGAGGAGGTCGACGTCGATCCCGGGACCCGCGACCGCTACCCGCACGAGTTCTCCGGCGGCCAGCGCCAGCGAATCGCCATCGCCCGCGCCCTCGCCCTCCATCCGCGTCTCATCGTACTCGACGAGCCGACCTCGGCGCTCGACGTATCGGTGCAGGCGCAGATCGTCGACCTGTTGCGCGCGCTACAGGAGCGACACGGCATCGCCTATCTCTTCATCAGCCACGACCTGCGCGTGGTGCGCGCGATGAGCCACTACCTGGCGGTGATGCGCGACGGCGTCATCGTCGAACAGGGCGAGGCGCAAGCGGTCTTCGACAATCCCCGTGAAGCATACACAAAGCAGCTCATGCGCGCCGCATTCGAGTTGCGCAGCGCATGAGAAGAGCCGTCAGTGGGGCCGCCGGTGGGCCCGAACACAAGTACTGAAACTACTCACGTCGTGACGATGACACTGCCCGGAGGCAGGGGGACTTGCCATCGCCGACCGTACTACAGGCTGACATCGCGCACGGAAAGCGATGCGGCACGCGGAGGCGTCTCAGTTTGAATCCACAACTCCGAGTTCACCCCGAAGATCGAACAGAGAGGGTGCGACCGGTCGGCGGGCGTACTCCGGGCCCTGGCTCCCGGCTCCCCCTCGGCCAGCGGGGAGCCGCCTACCGCTGGACGCTGGCCGGTGGGAACCCGGGCATGTATAGACGCCGGATGACCCGTCACTCCCTCTGGCGCGCGCGCGCCCGAACGTTTGGGGGCCGCTCGCGCTCTCGCGCGAATTGGCATTCGGGCGGCATCGGGCGGCGGGTCGTCGCGGGTTGGATGGTCGCGGCGGCGTTGGTCGGATGCGAGACGAATCGCGAAACACCGCCCGCGTCCGACGTTTCGGCTGCAGCGATCCGTACCCCGGTGCGAGCCGGCGACAACAGTCGTCCCAATGTGGTGATGATCGTCATCGACACCTTGAGGTCCGATCACCTCGGGGCGTATGGGTATGCGCGGGACACCTCTCCCGCGATCGATGCTCTCGCCCGGGTCGGGGTCCGCTTCGACCGCGCCTACGCCACCTCGTCGTGGACGAAGCCATCGGTTGCCTCCATGTTCACCGGCCGCGTGCCGTCCAGCCACGGCGTCACGGACATGTATCGAGGGATTCCCGACCAGATCGAGACTCTCGCCGAGCGGCTCGAGGCCGAACGGTACGCGACCGCAGGGGTCGTGAGTCATCTCCTCATCGGCTCGCGATGGGGCTTCGAACGGGGCTTTGCGCAGTTCGACGACACCGAAGGCAAGGGGCCGCAACACGTCTCGACCGCGGGCGTGGTGGAGCGCGCGGGTCGATACCTCGAGCAATTGGCGAAACAGGAGCTCCCGTTCTTTCTCTTCGTCCACTTCTTCGACCCGCACGACTCGTTCATGGATCACGACGAAGTAACCTTCGCAGGTGCTCCCGAGGGCCGGGTCGGTCCCGGCCATCTGGCCCTCCTGCTGCGGGTGCTCGATCCGCCCCTGAACCCGGCCGAGATCGGCTATCTTCGCGATCTGTACGACGAGGAGATCCGCGTGACCGACGCCGGCATCGGCTCATTGATCGGCACGATGCGCAGGGCCGGCGTGTTCGACGACTCGATCATCGTCGTGACCGCCGATCACGGCGAGGAGTTTCTCGAGGGCGGCTGGCTCGGTCACGGCAACAGCCTTTCGGAAATCCTGCTCCGGGTTCCACTGATCGTGAAAGTGCCGGGCCAATCGGCTCCCCGCGTCGTATCGAGTCCGGTGTCTCTAGCGGCACTGGTGCCGACAATTCTCGACCTCGTGGGAGTGCCGTACGACCCCACCCGTTACGACTCGCCGTCGCTGAGCGCGCTTCTTACCGACGGTGGCCTCCCTCCAGAGGCCCCAGTCGTCGCCGAGTTGGCCTACGCGCCGCCGGAGTCGGGGTTGAAGACACTGTCGCCGGATCGGCCTTGGCTGGAGGCCGTCATCGCCGGAGAACACAAGCTGGTCCGGGACAACATCGCCGAACGCGACCTGTTGTACGAGGTCGGCGTTGACCTGAGCGAAGTGTTGATCGAGCCGGGGGAACGCGCGGAGATCCGCGCGGACATGCAGGCGAAGCTCGAGACCGCGCGAAGCGCACGCGTCGATCCGGGCATCACCGACGAAACTGAAGCTCAGCGCAGACCAGACGAAGCCGTAATGGAGATCCTGCGGCGCCTCGGTTACGCTGAGCGCGGGGCGGACTGAACGGCATAGACGATGTTGCGCATTGTGACGGTGCCGGGCGAAGCGTGGCTGCCGAGCGGTCGGTGCCGCTTCGGCGTGCGAGCGTGCGATGCGGGGCCGGCGCCAACTCGTACGGCGCGGGGACGGGGCAGATCGATGGTCGTCGCGCTGATGGTGATGGGCTCGATCGCGGCGGAGCGGACGCTCGCCGTCGATTCGCGACTGCCGGCGGTGCCGTATCCGCTACGCGACGTTTCACTCATCGAGGGCGGTGAGTTCACGCGGCCTCACATCCCGCCGCTGCGGACGAGTGCGGATGGCCGCGTCGGCCTGCACTCGAAAATGATGGGCGGAATGCTGCGGTTCCATCTCATCGTCCCGGAGTCTCTCGACCGGCCTTTTGGCGATAGTGATCCCGGCATCGGCATGCTTGATGATCTCCAGCCGTTTGCCGTGAGGGAGTCCCGCTTCCGCGGCGGTAACGCGCCACTCACCGACCATGTGACCCTGTGCGACCCGACGCCCGAGCATCCGCGGGACGGTGAGTCGCCGTCGCCTTACGGCTGCGGAACGCTCCTGCGTGACGATTGTTACAATTTGACGGTCGTCGCCAGCACGCGGATCGATTCGATCCTGCCCTTGAAACGCCTGTGGGGCGTGCCGATCACGGTTCGCGTCTCTGACCCGAAGACGGCCGACGCGGCGATCGCAAACGTCGTGGTCGGGGACCCTATTGAAGGCGCGATCGTACCCGGGCAGTTCCTGCTGGAGGTCGCGGTCACAAACGACGGACACCTCATCGTCGCCCGGATCGACACGCCCAACTTCGTGTGGCGAAACCCCAGCGGATTCGATCAGCGTTCGCACTTCGTCGACATCGTGTACTCCTTCTACCCCGGCAGCGACGATCCCTGCGACGTCCGGCAGTGGCGGCAGTGGTATCCGATCTCGCACGCACCCTACGATCTCCGAATCAATAATCTGTACGGGTTCGCCGTTCATCCCTTTCGCGATGCGGAGGGCGCTCTCATCCCCGACGGCGCCGATCTGAAGGCGTCGTATCCGTGGATCGATCGCCGCGGTGCAAACCTTTTCTTCACCATCGTCGGCGAGACGCTGGTGCGCAACGCGGACGAGGAGTTCTTTCCGTTTCTCGATGGGCGGGCGGCGACATATTACCCCGCGCGCTGCCTCACACCGGGCTGTCCAGGTGTCCTAGAGACGCGGCAGCCGACCCGCGGCCACAGCGTGATGGGGCTGTGGACAAACGGCAAGATGGTCCAACTCGACGGTATTCTGAACAACACCGACTGGTCACTGCCCGTCGCCGACGACGGGCACCGAATGGTCGAGCTCTATGAGGACGGCGCGCTGGAGCGGCGCCGCGTCGAGGTGCGGGTCGGTTCCGGGCGAGACACCGGCGAGGAGGGACATCCCGTGGCGAGCGCCCACAATCTCGCCATCTTCGATTCGCTCGAGAACTTGTTTCACTCGCAACCCATGTTGTTTCCGGTGACGTCGCGGGACGTCGTCTGGACCGCCAGCAACGGCAAGGCATCGGACGAGATCGCGTTCGACGACTTCATCAATCCCGATTCGTTCGTGATCTCCGAAATGGTCGCGGCGACGTCATTCGAGCGCGACGATATTCGACGCTCTTTGTTGCGATACGGAGGTCGGCCGTTAACGGGGCCGGTGAGAATCCAGAACGCCGCCACGGCTCCCGTCGACCGGTGGCAGGTTCCTGCCGCCGGTGTGGGATTCGGCGCCGCGCGGGTCGAGCCGGTGGCGCTGGGCGGTGTGCGCGGTCGCGGCTTGTGGGTCGACGGGAGTTCCGGTTTGCGCTACGCGATCCCGCCGCAGCCTCGCGATGTGGCCACCGCACCGTGGTACGTGGGAATCTTTCTGAACGTCCACGTCGAAGACGACGGCGTCGAGCGAATCTTGTACTGGTTTCCCAGCGGCGAACGCGTCGCGATCACGGGGCGGAGCGAGATTCGATTCCGCGACGCGCGCGGCGATGAGGTCCACGCGGTGGGCCTCCCGACGCAATTGAAACGGGACGCTTGGAGCCATCTCGGCGTGCAGTTTCTGCGCGACGATTCACGTGTTCTCGTGTACCATGACGGATTCCTCCTCGAGGAGTGGCAGTTGGCGGAGCCCTGGGTGCCCACCTCCTCCGGCGAACTGTATGTCGGCGGTCACCCCGACGCGCCGGGCGATGGAGTCGTCGGATGGATCGATGAGTTCAAAATCGTCGCCCAGGATGTCGGAGCGGAGGTCGCGTGCAACCACGCGCACGGAACATTGACCGAGGTGCTGCTCGCGGCCGACGACCCGCGCGGCGCGAGCTGGAAGGTTCTCAGCGAACGGTATCCGGAAGAGGCGCACGAGCGGATCGCGCAACTCGCCGGAGCTAATTCGACCGGGGCGTATTTCTGCTTTCACGGTGATGTCGGCGGAGACCGCGCGACAGAGACGGGATTTCCGGCGTCGCTGCGGCGCGTCCGCGAGGCGTTGACATTTCCCGAGGGTCCGCTGACGTTCGGCGACCCGCGTCCCGATTCGTCCGCAAATCCGTTCTGTCTGTCGTGTCACACGGCGACTAGTTGGGGCGGTCTCTCTCTCGAGGCCCTGTCGTTCCGACACGCCCTGCCGTCCCAAGACGACCCGAGGCGGCAACCCTCACAACCGCTGCGCCGCGTGTTTGGCAACATCCCGGCGCACTGGCTCGGAACCGGCAAACCGCCATCTCCCGTGCTGGCTCCACCGCGTGGAGTCGGGATCGACGCGCTGCTGGCGTCCGTCGACGTTCCGGTGGCGACGCCGGCCCCGGTGCCTGCGATTCCCGATCACTGTCCAGGAGACTGCAATCGCGACGGCCGGACCACGGTCGCCGAGCTCGTGACCGCCGTAAGTGTGGCACTCGGGCGTGCGCCGGGCGAGCGTTGTGCGGCGGGGTACCCCTGTCAAAGTCCGCTCGGCTGCGTCGGTATTGCGCAGCTCATTCGCGCGGTCGGCGCCGCCCTCGACGGCTGCTGAGCGGCCGCCGTCGTACCGAATTCGCGACGATCACCCGTCCGGCTTCCGCACGAAGACGCGGAAGCCGATCTCGCCTTGCCAGAGGTCGCCGATGAACGCCGGATCAAGAATCGTGTAGAGTCCGCTGGTAAGGAACTCCGTTCGCCACACCGGCCCGGGTTTGTACGGCGAGTCGGGCGAGGTGAGTCGGTCGAGCATGCGGGCCATGTCGCCATCCGGCTCGTCGCGACGCGCGCTGGTGATCAACCACTCGGAAAGGATGAGAACGTCGACACCGGGTTGAAACCACTGGTCCACCGAGAGGCGGCGCACGTCGATTCCGAGATCTTCGAGCGGGTCCGTCAGTCTGAAGTACGTGAACAACATCTGGTCCCCGGGGACGCTCTGGTAGCCGACCGCGACGCCGCAAACCGGACTCTGTGCGAGTTGCATGCTTTCGGCGGCGTGGGTCTTGATCCAACTCGCCACCGATCGCTGCTGGTCGTACGAAAAGCGGTCGACTTGCGAGGCGCTCAAGGCGAACGTGTAGCCGAGGACTCCCACCGCGACGAGCCGGCGAATTGCGTCGTTGCTGATTTCCTGGACGCCGCCCGCCGCCAGGAGGCAGCAGGCCGGCAACAGGGGAAGCAGGTAACGGGGGAACGTCACGTCCGATCCCGCGACGATCAGAAAGAGGGTCGCGATGTGGAGCAGAACGATCACATCGACGGGAGTGCGGCGGACAAGGGCGCGAACGATCCCGAAGACCGTGACGAGATAGAGTGCCCATCCGAGAACAAAGGGTAGGCCGGCGACGAGCTGATACAGGTACGGTTTGCCGTACCAGCCGAGCGACTCAGCGAGCTCGTTGTTGCGAAACACGATCGCGTCGCGGCTGATGATCTCGGCGTGTCTGGCGATCTGATTGAGAGGTTTCGACGGAGTCAGAACGCACGGCGGGCAGGTGACCGTCGTGGTCGCCGCGAAAGCAAGCAGGACCCACCCGAGAATTGAGAACCGAACCGCTGCTCGCTCCCCGGCGGGACTGACGATGCGGGCGAGTAGCGCGAAGACTGGAAGTCCCAGCGCTTGGAGTCCCGTGTACTTGGAGGTGAAGGCCAACCCCGCGGTGACACCGGACCAGATCGCCGTGCCGCGATCCGGAGAGAAGTGAAGGCGACAGGCGGCGAGCACCGCCAGGGTCGTCGCGAACCCAAGCAACGGATCGACCGACGCGTAGTGCGTCTGGAGGACATGCAGAGGCGTTACTGCGATGAAGGCGGCAGCGAGCAGCCCGGTCGCGGGTGAGAAGTAGTCCGCTCCGATGCGATACAGAACGACGATTGTCGCTGAATCGAACGCGGCGGAGAGGAGCCGGGCGATCGAGAGCATCTCGAAGGCTCCGTCGGGCGACGGAGCGTCGATGATACCCACAGCGTGGGCGGCCCACGCCGAGAGGCCGGCGAGGTAGTGGTACAGAGTCGGGTAGAAGAGTGGGGTATCAAAGAAGGAGTGAAGGCCGAGCGGGACAAACGCCTTGAGCAGGGGCTCCCAAAGGTACGTCTCGTCGGCGAACGCGAGCCGGTCGGCGAGGCCCCAATTGATCCGCCACATGCGCAGACCGACGCCGATGAGGACGATCACCACCAGCGCGACGAGATGCGCACGTGTCGGGTCGACTTGCGGTGAGCCGCTGACGCGACCGTCCGGTGCGGGGAGTGCCATCGTCGCGTTTTTCTCGACGCGCGCGCGGGTTACATTTCGCGCGCCACGTCAGGAGCGGACTCGTCGCACGTTTTCAACGATGTGGTCAATGGCGGGGAAGCGAGCGGCGAACTCGACACCCCCGGGCGGCGATTCGACGATCGCGGGGTTGAGTCGGGGTCTGTATGCGGGCGTTTTCGCTGCCACTGCTCCAACCAACCGTCGTAGTGGCCCAGATGGAACCCGGCGATGGCTCGCAGGCTCGCGGTTGAAGAGGGGAGGATTTGCTGGACAGCCACTCAAGAACCTCCAGATTCCAACCTGTTGGCGAGAGGGAGGATTCGCTGGACATCCACTCAAGGGGATTCGCTGGACTCAAGAACCTTCAGATTCCAACCTGTTGGCGAGAGTGGAACGAGTGGATGGCTCGCACGCGCCCCGATCTCCTGCCGCAAATTGAAGTGGGTGTCCCGGTAGTTCCCTCCCAAGCTGGAAGGCTTGCGCCAAGTCGAGGTATGATCATACTTTGACGCATACCGGAGGCAGCGATGGCGACAACGGAAAGAGTGACGGTGACCCTTCCCCTTGACCTGATCGCGGGCATCGATCGCCTCGAGCGGAACAGGAGCCGTTTCATCGCAGAGGCGGTGGAGCACGAACTGGTGCGCCGCCGACGCGACGGGCTTCTCCTCTCACTGAAGAGCCCCCACCTTGAGGCGGTCGACCTGGCCGAGACGGGAATGGACGACTGGGCCGCGAACTTGCCAGCGGAAGAGGAGAGTCTGGTCAATGTGTCGGCCGGGAAGCCCGTGCGCTGGATCGAAGGCCGGGGCTGGATCGAGGATTCCGCGTGAAGGTCGACCGCGGTACCGTCGTCCTCGTCGAACTCAATCCCACCGTGGGTCATGAGGAGCGCGGCGTTCGCCCGTGTATCGTGGTGAGCGACCCCGCAGTGAACGCCGATCAACGCTTCCCGCTCATCGCCGTCGTGCCCCTCACGGGAACCCCCGGCGACGGTGCACTCTACCCCGTGCTGTCGCCGGGAAAGAGCGGTCTCACGAAGACGTCGTATGCACTCATCGATCACCTGCGGTCCATTGACAAACGTCGGATCCGCCGCTTGTTCGACCGCGTCACGCGTGATGAACTCACTACTGTCGACCAAGGGTTAGAACTGTTCCTCGGGCTTGCTGTCGAGCCGTAGCGGGATCATTCCTACTCGAATTCCCCTGACTTTTACCCACAAATGCCGGCTGGACACAGTGAGCGATCATCGTCGTGCAAAGATCCAGATGAATGCAGGCGTCCACCCAACGCCCCGAAGGGGCAAAATCCATCAGCCCAGGGCAACGCCCTGGGTATTCGCCAGCACCCCCCTCCCCGAGCCCTGAAAGGGCGGCATACATTGCCCCCTCAGGCCCATATTTAGTCGCAGTCGTCGGTGGAAATATCGTCCCGATGAAATCGTTGCGGTACTTGGTGTTGGAAACGAGATGTAGCAAGACTCAGGCGATGTCCTGGGCCATGCAGGCATTGGCTTACGCCCTTTCAGGGCTAGTTTTCCCGCGGTGGCCTCGACCCAGGGCGATGCCCTGGGCTGGTGGATGGCCGCCCCTTCGGGGCTATGCGACGATCCGCAACTGTCCGGAGACATGATGCAATTCCCGACGCTGTGTCCAACCTGAGTTTATGGAAATGAGTCAGTCGAATTCCACCGAGGGGGATTCGTAGGACAGAGCTATGCAAGATCCTCTAAATTCCAACCTGTTGGCGCGACTCGAATAGCTCTCCGGGTCAACTCGTCAACGGCTGTCTTTCAGCACAACACCCGATGATGGGTTTACATCCCGGAGGGGGTCCTCTACGTTGGCCGGATAGTGGATCAACGACTGGCGAGAGCTCATGGGGCTCGCCTCGCTGATCGGGGGGGCGTGCGGTCGACGCCGGATGGATTCGGCAAGGCGACGCGGCCCCCCGCGTCGGGAAACTCGGGCCCTGCATCGCGCGATTGTTCGCGTACAACCCCCGGGGTGAACCTCCGGCGACCTTCGCCTCCCGATGCACGAGCGGTCTGGCAGTTGGTGCGCGCCTCAGACGCGCTCGACGTCAACTCTCCGTATGCGTACCTGCTGCTGTGTAGTGATTTCGCCGAGACCTCGCTGATCGCTGAATGCGCCGGCGAGATCGTCGGATTCGTCGGCGCGTACCAGCCCCCAACGAGGCACACCGCAATCTTCGTCTGGCAGATCCTGGTAGCAGAGACCGGGCGCGGCCGCGGTCTCGGAACGCGTATGCTGACGGCGTTGCTCGACTCGGTAGCGCCCCGGGGTGTGAGATTTCTCGAAGCGACGGTGACACAGTCCAACGTCGCCTCGCGATCTCTGTTCGAGGGATTCGCGCGAAATCATGGTGTCTCTTTTCACGAGGAGTTGGCGTTTTCCGCCGACCTCTTCCCTGACGATCACGAACCCGAGATCCGCCTCATCATTGGGCCATTCCCTGACGATGCGCGGCGAGAGTGAGGAAAACACGATGGAACCTTTCGATCGATTGGAATCTGAAGTGCGCAGCTACTGTCGCGCTTTCCCGGCGAAGTTTGCGCAAGCTCGTGGCAGCAGGGTCTTCGACCACCGCGGCCGCGAGTACCTCGACTTCTTCAGCGGCGCCGGCGCGCTCAACTACGGGCACAACCACCCGCAGCTGAAACAGGCGCTGCTTCGGTACGTCGAAAGCGACGGCATTACGCACGCACTCGACATGGCCACGGTCGCCAAGGGCGAGTTCCTTGAGCGCTTCGACGAGATCGTTCTGGCGCCACGCGGCATGAATTACAAGGTACAGTTCCCCGGCCCGACCGGCACCAACGCAGTCGAGGCGGCACTCAAACTCGCCCGCAAGGTCACCGGGCGCCAGTCGATCGTCAGTTTCACCAACGCCTTCCACGGCATGACGCTGGGCTCCTTGTCGGTCACCGGGAATGGCTTCAAGAGGCGCGGCGCCGGCCTACCGCTGGTGCACACGTCCTGCATGCCCTTCGATGGTTACTTCGGCGAGGATGTCGACACCATGGCGTATCTCGAAGCCTTGGTCGTCGACGAAGGGAGCGGAGTGGACGTTCCAGCGGCAGTCATCGTCGAGACAATTCAGGCTGAAGGGGGCGTCAACGTCGCCCGCTTCGCGTGGCTGCATCGTCTGGCCGAGATCTGCCGCGAGAACGGCATCCTGCTCATCGTCGACGATATCCAGGTCGGTTGCGGACGTACCGGGCCGTTTTTCAGTTTCGAACCTGCCGGGATCAAACCAGACCTCATCTGCCTGTCGAAGTCGCTGAGCGGCTATGGCCTGCCACTCGCCGTGACCCTCATTCGTCCCGATCTCGACATCTGGGAGCCCGGCGAACACAACGGCACGTTTCGCGGCAACAACCACGCCTTCGTCACGGCGTCAACGGCCCTCGAGTTCTGGCGGGACGATTCGCTCAGCCGCGAGGTCGAAACGAAGGGGCGTATCGTGCGCACCGCGCTGGAACAACTGGCGAGCAACGCAACGGAACTCGAGGCGTCGGTGCGGGGCCGCGGCCTGCTCAAGGGACTCGACTGCGGCTCGCCGGGGATCGCCGAGAAGACCTGTCGCCGCGCATTCGAGCATGGACTGATCGTCGAGACTTCTGGTCCCGAGGCGACCGTCATCAAGCTGATGCCGCCGCTGAACATAGACCCCGCCGACCTCGCGGTCGGCCTCGACGTGCTTGCTCAATCCTTCGCCGAAACGCTAGCGAAGGCCGACGTCGCCGTCGCACCGCCACGTCAGCCGCAACTCCCGACCGAGGTCGAAGCGTGATCGTACGTCGGCTGACAGAGGTCGAAGGAACCGATCGCGAGGTGACGACGCCGAACTGGAGCAGCCGACGCCTGCTGCTCAAAGGCGACGGTATGGGTTTCTCCATGCACGATACGGTGATCCTGCCAGGCACCGAGACAGAAATGTGCTATCGCCACCACGTCGAAGCAGTGTACTGCATCGAGGGCGAAGGGGAGATCGAATTGCTCCCTTCGCATACTGTGCACCAGGTCCACCCGGGCACCGTCTACGCGCTCGACGGCCACGAACACCACTTGCTGCGCGCGCGCTCGCAGATGCGGATGGTCTGCGTCTTCAACCCGCCGGTGACCGGGCGAGAGGTACACGGCGCGGACGGCGCCTATCCGGCCGAGGAGGACGTGGCGTGAGCGTTGCCCTGCCGCGATACCAACCCGCGGAGGACGTCTACCCTTCCCGCCTCGGCCACGAGCCGGCGATCAGCCAACGTACCGACCCCGTTCTACACGGAGTTCGCGGCGCCCAAACCCCGGGGCCGCTCGCCGTCGAGCAGCTGCGCGCGTTCGCGGACGACGGATACCTCATGATCGAGTCGCTCTTCCCGGCGCAGCGCGTCCGCGAGATTCGCCAGCACGCGGCATCCATCGCCGCTGAGCGTCGCAACGACCCGGCGGCCGAGATCGTCCGCGAGCCTCAGGGCAACGAGGTGCGTTCCATCTTCGCCGTCCACGACAGCGACTCGCTGTTCTCGGCGATCGCGCGCGATCCCCGCCTGGTTGGCGTCGCCCAGCAGATTCTAAGCAGTTCAGTATACGTGCACCAATCGCGGGTGAATCTGAAGCCGGGTTTCGCGGGGAAGGAGTTCTACTGGCACTCCGACTTCGAGACGTGGCACGTCGAAGACGGTATGCCGCGTATGCGGGCGTTGAGTTGCTCGCTCCACCTCGACCACAACTACGAATTCAACGGCCCGCTCATGGTTATGCGCGGCTCACATCGATTCTATCTTTCGTGTGCAGGTCACACTCCGGCGAATCACTACCTGAAATCGCTTCGCCAGCAGGAATACGGCGTTCCGGATCGCGAGCAACTCACCTGGCTCGCCGAGCAAGGCGGAATCGCCGTGCCCACCGGCCCTCCGGGTAGTGTCACGTTTTTCGACTGCAACGTTATGCACGGCTCGAACAGCAACATCACGCCGTTCCCCCGCGGCAACTTCTTCATTGTCTACAATTCGGTCGAGAACGGCCTCGTCGAGCCGTTCGGAAATGTCGCCCCGCGACCACATTTCATCGCCAACCGCGACTTCCGAGCAATCGACTCCGTCTGACGAACCGCGTCCAGGATCCACGCCGGGAATGGAAGAAGAGAGCGCCATCACCTGGGTCGGGGTGGCCGTCCTGGCGGGCATCGTCACGGCGATCGTGGCCCTGATTGCATTGCGTCCGGGAGATCAAGCCGAGGCTCGGACCGGGCTCGAGCGAGTCCGGCGACAGGGATCGGTGCGAATCGGATTCGCCAACGAGGCACCCTACGGTTACCTGGACACCGACACGGGCCGAGTTACCGGCGAGGCACCGGAGATCGCACGTGTCGTGTTCGCCCGCATGGGCATCACTGACATCGAAGCAGTCAGCACCGACTTCGGATCTCTGATCCCCGGCCTCAAAGCAGGCCGTTTCGACGTCATCGCCGCCGGAATGTACGTCACTCCCGAGCGCTGTCGGCAGATCGCGTTTACCAACCCGACGTACCGGATCGGCGAGGCGCTCATCGTCACCCGAGGCAATCCGGCCGAGCTGCACGGATTCGATGACATCGTGGAAAACGCGGATACGCGACTCGGTGTCGTCGCCGGTGCCATCGAACTGACCTACGCACGCCGCCTTGGAATCCCGGACGATCAGCTGGTGCTCTACGGCGACAACGTGTCGGCACTGGAAGGTGTTCGCACTGGCCGCATCGCCGCTTTCGCCTGCACGACGCTGACAGCCCTCAATCTTCTGCAACGGGCGAACGACGATCGGCTAGAACTCGCCCAGCCGATGCGCCAACCGATCATCGACGGCCTCGAGCAGGTCGGCTACGGCGCCTTCGGCATTCGCAAGACCGACGACGAACTGCGGCGTGCCATCAACACGGAATTGTCGCAATTCATCGGTTCCGCGGAGCACCTGGATCTCGTACGCCCGTTCGGATTCGGCAACGCCACCGTACCCACGGATGTTACCGCCCGCGACCTGTGCGGAGAGGTGGGATGACGGGCCAATGAACCAAACGCTCAGCCTGCTTCTGCAGGGTCTGTGGAACACGGTACTGCTGACCGCCGCGGCGGCCGTCGTCGCCGCCGCCTGCGCCCTGCTCGCCGGCATGGGGCGTATATCTCGCGACCCGATCGTACGGGCGGTGTCGGCGCTCTATGTGGAACTGTTCCGCGGAACCTCCGCACTGGTGCAACTCTTCTGGTTCTATTTCGCCCTGCCCATTCTTCTCGGGGTGTCGCTGCCCGCTTTCGTCGCCGGCGTGCTGGTGCTCGGTCTCAACATCGGTTCCTATGGTGCGGAAGTAGTTCGCGGCGCAATTCTGGCGGTACCGCGGTCCCAACACGAGGCCGCATCAGCTCTCGGATTCACCCGCCGCCAACGGATGCGCTACGTCGTCTTGCCGCAAGCCGCTCGCGCAATCCTGCCGCCGGCCGGGAACCTGCTCATCGAGCTCCTCAAGGCGACCGCCCTGGTCTCGATGATCACCATCACCGACCTGACCTATGCCGCCGACCGAGTCCGTGAGCACACCATGCAGACAGGCCTCGTCTACGGTGTAACTCTGCTACTCTACTTCACCCTCGCCCTCGTCATCACTGGCGGTGTTCGCTTTCTCGAACGCCGCGTCTCGGTCGGCCTGCGCCAAGATGGAGTCCACTGAAATGTGGTCGTGGGACGTCGCCATCGAAGTGATGCCACTCCTCCTGCGAGGCCTCTGGGTCACCTTGCAGGCGGTCTTCTGGGGAATGCTCCTGGCACTCGTGCTCGGTCTCGCTTGGGCATTGCTGCGACGTTCGCCGCGCCGGGTGATCGCATGGCCGGTCCGCGCACTGGTCGAGTTCGTCCGCAGCACCCCACTCCTCGTCCAACTCTATTTTCTCTACTACTTCGTACTGCCCGCCATCGGTATGCGGGCGGAGCCACTGGTGACCGGTGTCGTCGCACTGGGTATTCACTTCAGCGCCTACACCTCCGAGGTCTACCGCGCCGGAATCGAAGCCGTGCCAGTAGGACAGTGGGAAGCATCGCAGACTTTGAATCTGACGGGCTGGCAGACCTACCGTCACGTCGTCCTGCCACAGGCGATCCCGCCAGTGGTTCCGGCCCTCGGGAACTACCTCATCGCGATGTTCAAGGAGACCCCGCTGCTATCCGCCATCACAGTCGTCGAAATGCTTCAGCGCGCCCTCAATTTCGGATCGGTGCATTTCCGCTACCTCGAACCACTCACCCTGGTCGGCGCCCTCTTCCTGATCGTCAGCCTGCTGAGCGGCATTCTGATTCGCACGGTAGAGCGCCGATTCCTCTCGCCGGCGAGGTGACAGCGTGACTTCCGAGCCGATCGTCTGCCTGCGCGATATCTATAAATCGTACGGTGACCTCGCCGTCCTGCGCGGGCTCGCTGCGCAGTTTGCCCGCAACGAAAAGGTCGCCGTCATCGGTCCCAGCGGCTCCGGTAAGTCGACGCTGCTGCGCTTGCTGATGACCCTGGAGCGGCCAGATGCGGGCACCATCACCGTGGCGGGCGAAAGCTTGTGGACGATGGAACGCGACGGTCGTGCGCTCGCCGCGAGCGACGCCCACCTGCGACGGATGCGCCGTCACATGGGAATGGTATTTCAGCACTTCAACCTGTTTCCGCACATGGACGTGCTGCACAACCTCACCGTCGTTCCCCGCCTCGTCCTCGGCCTTGCGCGCCGGCAGGCAGAGGAGCACGCGTACCACTGGCTGCGCACGGTCGGCCTCGAGGACAAGGCCAACAATTATCCAGCACAGCTCTCAGGCGGGCAGCAGCAGCGCGTCGCCATTGCACGTGCATTGGCAATGGAGCCAGACGTCATGCTGTTCGACGAAATCACGTCGGGCCTCGACCCCGAGTTGGTGGGAGAGGTCCTGCAGGTGCTCCACCAACTCGCGCGCGAGACCGACGTCACCATGATCATCGTCACACACCAAATGGACTTCGCCCGCGAGATCGCCGACCGCATCCTCTTCATGGACGGCGGCGTCGTCGTCGAAGAGGGCCCTCCCGAGGAACTCCTTCTGCAACCGAAACACCCTCGCACGCGCGAGTTCCTGCGCGCTGTCCTCGCAACCAGTGCCCCACAGCCGATCGAAACGAGTGCAAATGATTGAAGCCTTCATCAAATCGACGACCCTGTTGTTTGTCCTACTCAATCCCTTCCTGATGAGCATCTACCTGATGGATCTCATGCAAGATCTCGACAGCCGGACGTTCATTCGCGTATTGACGCGAGCCGTCCTCGTCAGCGGCATCGTCTTCACCGCTTTCGCCGCACTCGGCGACGTCATCTTCACCGACATGCTGCAAGCGCGGTTCGCTTCGTTCCTCATCTTCGGTGGTATCGTCTTCCTGTTGGTGGGCATCCGCTTCGTTTTCTCCGGCAGCGATAGCCTGCGCGCCCTGCGCGGCAGCGCCGAACACGTCTCCGGTTCGATCGCCATGCCATTCATCATCGGCCCGGCAACGGTCAGCGCCAGTGTCCTCGCCGGAATGAGAATGCCCACACCGTTGGCTGCTGCCTCGATCGGCACCGCTCTGGCGCTGGCGGTCGCGTCCCTGGTGGCGCTCAAATGGGTCCTCGACGCGGCGCACAAGCGGAACGAGCGCATCGTCAATCGCTATATCGACATCGTCGGGCGCGCGATGGCTCTGGTCATCGGAACCCTAGCCGTCGAGATGATCCTTCAAGGGCTCGAGGCATGGCTGGCGCCTCTCTGGCAGCAGAGCTGAGCAGCCCGGCGATTTCGCCGCGGTACGGACAACGTAGTCTGCGCTTGCGGAGACTACGTGTACGCGTTACGACCAAAATCTATCCACCCGATTGAGGTCATGGACCGCTAACCGAATCATGATTTCGCTACGCAAGAGCGCAGAGCGTGGCCACGCGCAGCATGGCTGGCTCGACAGCCGCCACACGTTTTCGTTCGCCGAGTATCACGATCCTCGGTTCATGGGATTCCGGGCTCTGCGGGTGATCAACGAGGATCGCATCCAACCCGGCCGCGGCTTCGGCACGCACTCGCACCGCGACATGGAGATCATCTCCTACGTGCTCGAGGGCGCGCTCGAACACCAGGACAGCATGGGCACGAGCTCGATCATTCGTCCCGGCGATGTGCAGCGAATGAGTGCCGGCACCGGGGTCTCCCACAGCGAATTCAACCATTCGCCGGTCGAGATCGTCCACCTTCTGCAGATCTGGATCATTCCCGCGCAGCGCGATCTCGAACCCTCGTACGAGCAGCGGGCGTTTCCAGAAGCGGAGCAGCGGGATCGGTTGCGGCTGGTTGCCTCGAGCGACGGACGGGACGGATCGTTGTCGATCCATCAAGATGTCGACCTATACGTCTCGCAGCTTTCCGCAGGCGCCGAGCTCGATTTGCCGCTGCGGCCCGGCCGCCATGCCTGGCTGCAGGTGGCGCGCGGCGGCGTGACGGTCGACGGCCGCGATCTTTCAGCCGGCGATGGGGCGTCGATCAGCGACGCGGCGGCCGTGGCGATCCGCGGCCGCGAAGACGCGGAGCTACTCGTCTTCGACCTGGCGTGAATCTGCGATCGAGGAAATCGCAGACGAGCGCCTTGGTTACCCGGATGCATCGGCGTGACGGTCTTCTGCAGCTAGACCCGCGAGAAACATCTTTCCATTGTATCGGCACGCAACTCGTATAGTCTCCCCCCCACAGCTCTGTGGCGCAGACACCTGGGACGAGATGATGTTACGGTTGATGTATGGATGCTGCTTCGTGGTCGCCGTTGCCTCTGGGCTCGCAGAAGCGTCACCGGGGGCGCTTGATCCGAGTTTTGGAAACGGCGGTGTCGTCAAGACCAACGTGCAGCTCGACGGCTACCTCGGAAGTGCGGGAGCGTTCGGCGTCGCGGTTCTCGAGGACGACAGCGTACTGGCCGTCGGCCGAGAGGATGAGTGGTATGGCGACTTCGCGGTAGTGCGCTGGCGAGCCTACGGTACGCTGGACCCCGGCTTCGGTATCAGCGGCCGCGTTCTCACCGACTTCGCCGGCGATGCCGACCACGCCCTCGCCGTGGTGGCACGGCCTGATGGGACGTTCGTGGTCACCGGCAGCGCAGTGATCGCCGGCGCGTCGCAGTTCGCGATGGCGTGTTACCGTGCCGATGGAAGTCTCGAGCCGTCGTTCGGCGATGACGGCAAGGTCCTCACCGCGATCGGCGATTGGACTGCTGCGACGGCGATCGCCATGCAGGCGGACGGCAGGATCGTCGTTGCGGGAACGGCCACGGTCGGCGGCTCGTCGCGGTTCGCGCTGGCTCGCTACGACGCCAACGGGGCGCTCGACGCGAGCTTCGGCAGCGGAGGCGTCACCACCAATTCTGTGCTCGGCGTCGACGACGCGATCCGGGCCGTCGCACTGCAGGGCGATGGCAAGATCGTCGTCGCCGGCGACGCGTTGAACGGAGCCAAGCGCGACCTGGCGCTGGCTCGGTACTCCGCCGATGGCAGTCTCGACGACGGATTCGGCAGCGCCGGCACCGTCACCGGGGCCGTCACCGCTGGCAACGACACGGCGTTCACAGTGGCGGTCCAGGCCGACGGCCGGTTGATCGTCGCCGGTGAGTCCCTACGGTAACAACTTGAATGACCCGCTCGGGCTCAGACGCTCCGGTGGCTTCGCATCCACAGCCAGCTCTTTGTGTCGAGAAGCGCTCTCACGACTCGAATGATTCGAGAATGTCGCCCGGCAAGAGTGCGTCGAAGTCGTCGCCGATGTACACCTTCCCCTTGTCCCCGCCGAGAACGCGGCGCCCGCGAGGGCGGTCGACTGGAACGAGCCGCGCCACCGGCTTCCCGGCTCGGACGATGATCACCTCTTCACCTTGCGCGACGCGCACCAGCAGTTTTGATAGCTGCGTCTTGGCTTCGTTAACGTTGACCTCGACCATGATTAGCCAATGAATGGTCCAAGCTGACGGCGTGGTCAACAATTGCCGCGAGAACGAGGCCCGCCGTGCCGCCACGGCCTGCGCAAGGAAACTGACAGCTCACGGGGCGACCAGGCGAAGCTTGGGAAAGTATGTCCGGTAGCGCGTCGCGTCGCGCGTCAGAAGAGTCATGCCCGACACACTCGCGTGCGCACCGATGTAGAAATCCGGCAATGGGGCCGTGCGAGCACCGCCACGTTTTCGGTATTTGAGAAAACACTTGCCGGCGAGAAAGGCCGCTTCCCACGGCAGCGCCAAGCGATGGAAGGTCGCCGCCGGGAGCGCCGCGTCCAAGTCCTCGATGCGGACGAATCCGACCGACACCTCGGCGTAGATCAGTGGGTTGATCGTCAGTACGTCCTCTTCGGCCTGGTCGGCCAGCGCCTGCGTGGACCAGGCAAACCACCGCCGGTCCTCAGTCAACACATCGAGAAGCACGTTACTGTCGACCAAGATCGGCATGAAGGCTCTACCGGCGCGTCAGCTCCATGATCTCGTCCGTGGTCATCGTTGAGGTGGCCCTGCCCTTGAGGTGGTCGACAATACTACGCCCGCGGCCACCTGCCCGTCGCCCGCGCGCTCTGCGGATGCGCACGGTGTTACCGTCGACCTCGAACTCCACCTCGCTGTTGGGCAACAGGCCAAGCTGCTCGCGTATCTCGACCGGAATCGTAACCTGCCCCTTCGATGTAATTCGCACTTCGTCGCCCTCCCGAGTAATACTTTCAGTATTCTTACGCCAGCACCGCGCACGGTCAAGTTCTCCTCCGACCTCAGCCCTGGAGCGGTTCGCTACACCCGTCCCTTTTCGGCTGGATGCTCGCGCGCATCCGAGGATCACCGCGTCACCCTTGAAGCCCATCGTTGAAGGCCGTCGTCGGGTCACCCGCGACTGGCGCGGAGGCCAGACACCGGCACCCCACGCCCCCAAGTCGATCTACCCCGCGAGCTATCGATTGCTGGCGTCGGCGCGCAGGCGGGCGCCGGAATCCATCGGACTCCAGCGGTATGGAATCTCGGGCGAGTCGACCGGTAGTCGATAGTGGTCGGGGTCGTCGTAGCGATAGGCAACGCTTGGCAGGTTGAGCATCAGGGCGTCGCTGCTGCCGAGGTTCTGTAGGCCGTGCCATACGCCGGGCGGGAGGACGACGAAGCAGGGCCGCGCGTCGCCCAAGTGATGCTGGGTGAGGCGGCCACTGGTTGGGCTGTCTTCGCGGCCGTCGAATAACACCAGTTTGATGTTGCCTTGGTTGACAAACAGCCGGTCGAACTGAGTCGAGTGGCAGCTCCACGCACCGATCGCGCCCGGGTACAACCGCGACTGATACACCTGCACCACCGGCAGGGAGGTCGGGTCCCACTCGGGCCGGTACACCTCGGTGATGATTCCGTGATCGCGGGGGACGTGCCGCACCTCGTGGATGGAGACTCCCTCGATCGTATCCTGAACCGACATCCACTCGGCAGTGACGCGCTGGCTGTCCTTGACTGCACCCTTCAGCATCGATCCCTCCGTCGTCGCGAGCCACCGGTGGCCCCGCCCGGAAGAGCGAGTACTGACGGCGCCATCAACCAACGCGGGCTTTACCTATACTCGAATTCATCGACGGAGCGAACCCGTCGGTCACGCGCCTTTTCGATGAATTGGCGCCGCGGCACTTGAGCGGGCCGACCGCTCTGTTCCATGATCCCATCCCGAGATGATCGTCCACCATTCATACGCGCTGGTACTCGACTCCGGGTTGGTCACGCACCGCCGATGAATCCGGAGTGGGAACACCTGAAACCAAGAGCAAATTTCGCATCCCACGCGTTGGTCCTCGAGATGTGTGTGGGACTGTCGCTGCGGGTTCCCGGCCACATCGTCGAGTTCGGCGTGGCCTCAGGTCACTCGACGCGAGCGATTCGCGACGCGCTCGTACGGGCTCAGGACGCCTGGCCAGCGGCGCCGCACGCGGACAAGTCGATCTTCGCGTGTGACTCGTTCGAGGGGCTGCCGTCGCCGTTCGAGGCACTTCGAGCCGGACACTTCGCCTGCGAACCGCCAACGATCGACGGCGTCGAGATCGTCAAGGGATACTTTTCGCAAACCCTGACGCAGGAGTTGGAACGCCGAATCGGAGCCATCGCCTTTGCACATTTCGACGCCGATCTGCACTCCTCGACCGCATGCGCATTGAGCTTCGTCACCTCGATGCTCGTCACCGGCAGCCTGCTGCTCTTCGACGAGTTCACCGCCGCCGACGGAGCCGAGCGGCGTGCGTTCGAGGAGTGGCGGCAGGCAAGGGGCATCGAGACCGAACTGGTCGCCGAGTTCGCCCGCCCACCGAGCGGCGGCGGGAAACGCACGGATCGGCGGGTAGCGTACCAGGTCGTTGGACCGGCGGAGCTATGGCCGGTTCACCCGCCGAGAGGCCATTTCGCCCCGGGCGCGTTTGATCTCGATCATCTCGTGGCGCCCGATATCGTCGCCGACACGTCGAACCTTCGGCTCGGGGCCAACTGGTTTCCGCTCGAGGTTCACGCCGGCGAGGCATTTCGCTGGGTCGAAAACGACGCCGAGTTGCTCATTGAGAAGCCGCAGACGATCCGCCTCGAAGTTGAAGCGGGTCCCGGATTGGGCGCGGCTTCGTTCGCACTCGAGTTGCGGCGGCAGGACGGCTCCCGCCCGCGAATCGTGCAAGTGGAAGGACGAGCGAACGTCGACATCGAGTTAGACGCCGCATCGTACCATTTGCACGTGGAGGGCGGAGGCCGATCGTGCCCGGGAGATTCGCGGATTCTGAACTTTCGCGTCCTCGGAATCCGATCTCTCCACGACCGCGGTGAGTCGCGTGCCGTAGTGCGCCCTTTCCATGCGACCATGAATCGGATGAACTCTGAGACTCCGGCGGTGAGCGTTGTGATTGCAACGTACAACTGGAGCAACGTACTGCGATGCGCGATCGAGTCGGTTCTCTGGCAGACCTTCAGCGACTTCGAGTTACTCGTGATCGGCGACGGTTGTACGGACAATACCGCCGAAGTGGTGGGATCCTTCGCCGATGCGCGTGTTCACTGGCACAATCTTCCGGGAAATAGCGGGCACCAGTCGGCGCCCAACAACTACGGTATCGGCATCGCGCGCGGCGCCTATATCGCCTACCTCGGTCACGACGACGTGTGGCACCCTTCGCACCTCAGCCACCTTCATCAGAAGATCGGCGAGACAAACGCCGACTTCGTGCACAGCCTCGGCGTGATGCTCGGCCCGCCAGAGAGCAACGCACGAATCCCTACCGGCTTGTGGCCGGATAGCACCTACCGGCGAGGTTTCTCGGTACCACCGTCGACGATGATGCACACGACTGCGATCGCGCGCCAGATCGGCGGCTGGCGCGACTACCGTACAATTGCGACGCAACCAGACATCGATCTCCTCGAGCGTATATATGATGCCGGGGCTCGCTTCGCGCGCTGCGAGCGACTCACCGTGTTCAAGTTCAACTCCTCGTGGCGCAAGGACTGCTACCGGGAGCGTCCGAGTCACGAACAAGAAGATTACATCCGCCGCATCCGCGAGGAAACTGATTTCCTCGAGCACGAGTGGCTTGCGATCGCGCGGATCCCCACGCTCGGCCTGCCAGTTGCGCCCGCGACGATCCGGCACCGAGACGATCCGCCGGACGGCTGGCTGGTCGGTCAGTATCGCCGCCAACGCGGCCTGGAGACAGGAGAGGTTGAGCTTGACCCCCCTGACGCCGCGGAAGTCCGGCGCCTGCGCGGCGAGAATGAAATCCTTCGCCGAGCCTGTAACGAGAGACTTATCGCGCTCGAGGCTCTGAATGCCGAATGCGCACGATTGCGCGCAGAGGTCGAAATATTGCGAACGGCCAGCGACGAACGACTGGCGGCGCTTCTGCAGTTGGACGCAGCGTACGTGGCTCTCCGCGGCGAAAGCGACGTTCTGCGCCAAGCATGCGCCGATCGCCTGGCGCTGATCGAGCGCCGCGATGCGGAGTGCGCCGCATTGCGCGCGAATCCCGCGCAGCGCTAGTGTCCTGAGTCAGAGATTCGTCACATTATTCGGCGGCCCTTGGCGCCCATGCAGGCGTTGCTCCTCCTCGAAATATTGCAAATATTCCTTCGTCGTCGCGCCTTGGCACAGGCGCCAATTGCTCGCCGACTCATGCAACGAACTTCCAACTCAGGACACTAGTGTCCTGAGTCAGAGATTCAGACACCCGATCATTCGGACTTGACGCGTTCGCCGCGGGCCAGAGTGGCGGAGGGTTCTGTGGCAGCGCCTTCACCTCATGTGCGCCGGCGATCGCGAGCTTTGGCGGCAGCGTCACCCGATCGCGCTACGCCTTCAACTAGAACGCGATCAAGGGCGGTGTGGGGCCGTCTCGCCATACGGGCGAACGCGAACGGTACGATCGTCGACTCAACTCCTGCGACGTCTGGCCGTCAGGATGGCGGCGGCGCCGAGGATAAGATGCAATAGCGGCAGCGACGACGGCCGCGACGACGGCGCGACGATCGCGCAGGCGTCGTCGTCGAAATCGAACGGTGCAATGGTCGGTCGCGCGGTCTGACTGGGAACCGCCGTAGGGGCTCCGGTCGGCGCCTCGGTCTGGCTCGCAACCGGAGTCGGCGTGTTGCCGCCCGGCGTCGGAGTATCGTCCAGAACGCCGGTCGGCGTGGCAGTGGCGGTCGCCGCGGAGGGAAGCGCGGTCGGCGTCGCCTCGCCGGTGACGTTGCGTGCCACCTCGATCTCGGTACCGTCGGCGACCAGGCCGACGACGTCGATTCCCCCGTCGCCGTCGAGGTCGGCGCTCTTCAGAACCTCGGCGCGGTGGACGACTCGGCCCGTTATCCCGCCCCGCTGCGAAACCGGCACGGCACCGAAGCTGGTGCTGAAATCGCCGCTGCTGTCGCCGGCGATGAACGACAGCCCTGTCCCATCCGAGAACAGCAGATCGGCGAATCCGTCGCCGTCGAAATCGGCGGCGGCGAATCCGTTGGGCTCATACGGCGCCGAGAAACCGACACGCCGGAAGCGACGCCCCCCCTGTCCGAGAAAGGTCGCGGCATTGATGTCAAAAAACGGCTCGTTGTTCACTACGACAAAGTCGTCGGGTCCGGCGCCGTCGAAGTTGGCGACGGCGAGGCGCGCTTCGTCCGGATGGCCCTCGGGATAGAGCGGCTGCGGCAGCGGATCGAGCGTGAAATTACCGGCGCCGTCGCCCCACACGAGATGAGCAAGCCCGTCGAACGGATCGATGGCGACGATATCGAGTGCGCCATCACCATCGAAGTCGCCGACGCCGATGTCGACGATGCCCGAAAGGAGATCGGGGACAACGACCAGCTCGGTCGGGCAAGGGGCGAGAAACCCATGGTCGTTGCAGACGAAGATCAGTGAATCCCCGTTGGCGATCACCAGGTCCGCGTCATCGTCGCCGTTGAGATCCGCGGCGATGGCGCCGGTGACGAATTCGGCGAGATCTTCGACGAACTCTACCCCTTGCTCGGGCTGCTCGAAACCGCCGCTGCCGTCGCCGATGAGGAGAGCAACCGTGCCGAAGTCGTCGAGCACAAGCAGATCCGGTATGCCGTCCGGCGCCCCCGCAGCGGTGTGGAAGAAGCCCGTGAAGTCGTCGACGATCACCGCAATCGGCGCTAGAACATCGCCGATCTCGAACGACGCCGTGCCGGCAAACGTCCCGTCGCCGACTCCGAGGGAAACATTGACGACATCTCCATCGTTGTCGATCGCGACCAGATCGGGAGTCCCGTCGAGATTGACGTCGGCAAGCGCGATGGTGTTGTAGCGGGGAATATCGTCGGGCCGCTCGTCCTCGAGATCGATGATGAACTGCTCGATCGCCTGGACGACCTGCAAGCGGACGTCCGGGAAGAGGATGCCGGCCCAGGCGTCGAGCGCGCACAGTGCCAGGATCGCGCAGCCCACGCCCACGGCGCAGGGCCAATTCAAGACCGTCTTCGAGCGCATGCCACCCCCAAGGTCAGAACTGCAGGCGGATCTAATTCGATCGCGGCGGAAAGATCAAACGCGGGACGTCGCCGTCGAACAGCGCCAGTCGGCACAACCCGGATGCCATTTCGAGCCCGACATCATCCAATGAGATATTCGATCGAGAACATGATTGCGATCATCGCGAAGTAACCCAGGGGAAAGGCCCACCGGCATCGGCGATCGAGACGATTGCCGCCTTCATTGTCGCCCCGTCCATGTCGCCTGACGACGAGCAGGTTGATGACGACCGTCGCGCACATGGTCATGAAGCTTAAGCCCAAGAACCCATGCATCAGCGTGAAGTAGGAGATGCGCGGCAGCTGATCGGCAATCACCATCTGATAGGCGACGCCGGTGAGGATGCCGATAAAGGAGACCCCGAGACGATCGCCGAGGGTGGCGGACTCGTCCATCCAGAAAACGGAGAACGAGAGGAGCACGATGAGGACGAGCGGCGCAACGATCAATCGCCTCGCGTACCAGGACTGGCGCGTGACGTCGACTGTAAGAACGAGCGCCGACGTCACGCCGGTCCCGCCGGCATAAGGCGCCCGGCGGTCTCGAACCGAGACATCGACCCTCTGGACGCTCCACTGCGGGATCTGTAATCGATCGAAGGTAACTTCCGAACCGATCTCGATCAGCACCTCTTCGCGGTCGAGGCCGAGCACCTCGAAGACAGCCTCGAGGCGTTGGTCGTCTAAGGGGAACCGCCGCATGTTGAGGTCAACCTCGGCCACGGCATTGATGGTCTGGATGAGTGTTGATGTACCGTCGAACCGCACTCGCTGAATGACGCCGCTTTTCGCGAAAAGTCCCGCTTCGTTCACCAGGATGATCTCGGGATACCAGCCGGGCGAGATCTCGTTGAATTGGAAGGCTCCCTGAACGATCTTCTCTTCGACACCCGCCTGCGCGGGATCGAAGGCGAGTCGCGGATCGTGCCATTCGAGCGCCAGGACGCCGGTGAACTCGAACGTCTCCGATCCATCGTCGATCTCGTTGACGTCGTGTAGATGAAAGCTAGCTCGGACGGGAAGCGGGCGAACCTCGACAGGAGGGCTGAGGATGTACGGCTCGGAGCTCGCCGCGGCCGGGGAAGCTTCGAACAACGCCGATACGATGCGCACCGATGTCATCAACAGCAGCGCGATTTGCAGAGTCGGCGACATGGCGGGATTCTAGCGATCTGCGCGGAGAAGGAAAACTCACGCCTCGAACGCCGGCTGGCGCATCTGGCAGTGGGTGAGGACACTAGACAGCCAAGCCACTTGCCAAGCGTTTTCAATCCGCAGTAGGAAGACCCGTGGACGGTCACGCAACCAAGGTGCCCGCGCGCCCCGTCGAGTGGCGACGCGCGTGGAACGCGCTGAAGATCCTGGTCGCCGATCCGGAGCGCACCGAGCAGGTGTTCGAGATCACCGACGCGCTGGCCGGGGCGAGCTTCGAGCGACTCTACCGGAAGTTCGCGGAGCATCCGGATGGCCAGAGGTTGCTGGCGCAGCGACCATCGCTGCTCGCCGTGTTATCCGATCGCGAGGCCCTACATGCGCTTCCGGCGGGATCCTTTGGTCGCGCGTACGCGGACTTCATGGAGTGCGGGAACCTCACCGCGGACGGGTTGGTCGAGGCCGACGCGATGGTCGTGCGCGACGATTCGCGAATCGAGGAACCGAATCGCCGGTACTACGGAGACCGCGTGCGCGACATGCACGACCTTTGGCACGTCCTCACCGGGTACGGCCGGGACGAAGCGGGAGAGGCCGCCAACCTCGCCTTCACCCTGGCGCAGATTCCCAACAAGGGAATCGCCCTTATCGTCGTCGCCGCCGCCGTCATCGGGACGCGGGAATGGACCCTCGGTTGGACGCGCTACCTCTACCGGGCATGGCGCCGCGGTCGTCGCGCGGCGCTGCTCACCGTCGCGCCGTACGAGAGCCTCCTCGAGCGCCCGCTCGACGAGGTCCGCCGCGCGCTCAGCATCGAGCCACCACAGGTGGCACACCCCGAGGGCATCGTCGTCGCGACGATGGAAGACACGTTGCCTGGACGGCGCACACCGCTCGGCCGCGCCGGTTAACAGCCGCCCTGAACGCCGCGACCCGATCCCACGCGAGTCGCGAGGAGGATCAGGCCGCCGAGGCCTATACGATCGAGGCGTTCGGCGTGCGCTGATCCTCCGTGCTCGTCACGTCATACGGCGTATTCGTTCTACAACTCGTCAGCTACGGCGCGGTTGAAGTAGAAGGCGCGCACCGCCTCGACGACCACCCGTCGGCCGACCTGCGATGCGGACCTACGCTCGAGTGACGGGGAGCGCGATTCTCAGAAGATCGAGATACGCTCCGGCGACCAGCTGGGACGGTTCGACGCCCAGGTCGCGCATGATGCGGTGCGCCTCTTCGACGCCGCGTTCGATCGGCTCGCCCGCGGCGAGAACGACTTCGAGTTCGAGAAAGTCCCCGAGATCCGCCACGCGGTCGAGGTGGATTCGCGTGCGCCCGATCAGGAACAGCGTCCGTTGTTTGCGCACGCGCCCCACCTCTCCGTATGCGCCTGCCAGAGCCGCCCGCAGGGTTTCAGGATCGGCGGTTGGCGACCGCACGTACGAGGATTCCTTCGGCCCCTGTCGGTCCGATCGCTGATAGTAGATGAGCTCTCCGTCGCCGCTCGCGAAGGTGCGCAGCTTCAAGCGCCCGGTGTCACAACGGAAGAAGATGTCGTCCTGCGCGATCTCGACGGGCCCACTGTCGGCGATCCGAGCGGCGCGAGCCGCTAGCGCGACTATGTCCGCGATGCGGGCCTTGACCTCGACATTCCGTCCCATGCGCCCCCAACTAACCCCGACAAAAAGAGAAAGACTTCACCACCGAGACACCGAGACTTCCAGATCCTTGGCCGGTGTTCGGCGCGACCGCGATCGTTCCACGAACAGAGTCTCCGCGGGAGTGGATCTGGCCACAGGAGCCAGCCAGTCGGTCATGCCGATGTCGATCCCGAAAGGCGAGCCCTTGCGCCGACGCGATTCCGGCACGGCCGTCACGGACTCCAGATATTGAAGCCAGCGCTGGCGAAGTGCCGATCGAACGTGAAGGCGCGCTCGAGGTCGTGCTGCCTCATGAGAGCGAAGGAGATGCAGTCGGTGAAGCTCACCTTCTGATCGGCGAACTGCTCGAAAAGTCCGAGCGCCGCCGTCTCGTCGTTGGCCGTCGGCCGGAGGATCGTCAATACCAACGAATTGTAGATGGAGCGGGCGCGGTCGGCGGCGAATGGATGGCCGGCCCAGCGGCCGATCAGCGTGATCGCTTCGTCGAGCACGAAGTTGCTGGTGAACAGCGGCCATCTAGTCCCGCGCAGTGCGTTCCATCCCGCGGCCGCTGCGGCGTGGAATTGGTCACGCCGCAGGTAGCGCGCAATCAACGGCCCCGTGTCTACGAAGATCAATCGCGTTCCATTCCGTAGAGGTGGTCGTCGTGCCGCGTGGCCGCATCGCGTGGGGCGTCGCCGTCGAACACCGCCGTGTCGACGAACACCGAATCGTCGGCAAAATTGGATTTCTTTGCCGCGGCGCGCTCCAAGCAATCGCGGAGCGCTTCCCGGACCAATTCGCCGAACGAAACTCCGCGCTCCCGCGCCCGCTTCGCCGCCTGCTCCTTCAACTCGTCGGGGATCATTATCGTCGTGCGGTGCATATGGCGCCATATTGCAGCGCCATAACATTCCTTGTCAAGTCTGAACGAGTGCGCCGCGTCCTTCGTTCGTCACCTGTGGCCGAGTCGGATGTGCCTGTCGACTTCGCGGTAGAGCTCGCTCGGGAAAAGGTACGGACTGCTAAAACCTGGCCGCTGGATTCGTCTTGATTTGCCGTCCTATTTCCGACGAACGGGCATGGCGGCCTCGATCTCTTGCAGGATTGGGGCGATGTCGTCGTCGCGCATGAGCCGTCCGATGTACTGGCGCTGGCGCGCCTGGCTGCCACGGCCGCGCATGCCGCGCGCGACCCTTATGGCATTCCGCAAGACCTCTGGCAGAGGCAACCCCGCCAACTCGGCCTCACTCAAGCCGACCAGTCTTTCACCGAGATCCTGCGCCGCCTTCGCGTCGCGCTTGCGCGCGCTCTTGCTCGGCGTCTCATCCCGCCGGCTGCCCTGCTCCGCAAATGGATCCTCTTCGATCCGCCGTCCCATCACATCGAGGGTCATACAAGAGAAACGGCGGTTCGGCCACGCGCGTCGGAAGCGCTTGCGCTCGTACCGCGAAGGCTCCTCACAATCCTCCTGGCGCAACAAAAAGTAGCGCAGGCGTCCGATGCGCTCACCGTCAATGTTGTGGTTCGAACACCGCGAAGCCGGAAGAAACGACGTCGCCGGCCAGGAAGAAATCTCCGCCGGCGTGCAAGCGCGCTTCGTCGCCTAACGCCAAGCTCCTCACGAATCCGACGATGCCGGCGCCCAGCGGAGACCAATCCGCGCCGTCCCAACGAGCCACGCTACTGGCCGCGACAGCGCCTGCGGTCGAAAATGCGCCTCCGGCATACACCGCGCCGTCACTGTCCGCCGTCAGAGCGGTAACTCTGCCGTCGATTCCGTCACCGAGCGGGAGCGAGTCGCTGCCATTCCAGACAGCGATGTTCTGAACCGGCGCCGTGCCGGCGAGCGCGAACGATACCCCCGCACTACCGTCAACCCATCAGCATAGAAAGTGAACACTACGACAAATGCAGTAATCATTGGCAAAACACCAAGTGCATGGCCTTGGAGCCACCGACCTGACTCAGTTCCATAAATCCCGACTGGACACAGCGTCGGGAATTGCACCATGTCTCCGGACAGTTGCGGATCGTCGCATAGCCCCGAAGGGGCGGCCATCCACCAGCCCAGGGCATCGCCCTGGGTCGAGGCCACCGCGGCAATGCGTATTCGAGGATCCAATCCAACATCCGATCCGACGTTTCAACTAACGACGGGTTGGATCCTAGCGGTGTGTCGTCGACTTTCATCGAGTACACGAAGACACAGTCGGCGACCCAAAAAGGCCGTTGGGAGGAAGATTCAGATCGCGATGAGGCTGCGTGGCACAGCGTTGTGGCGGCGGCGTCGAGGATCCCCAACGGGGCGAAAAGGCAGGCTGCATGAACGGTTCATAGCGGGGTTGCAGACGGCGAACAAACAAATACGGAGCACAACTGCGGCGTTTGCTCTCTCGATCAACGGCAGTCCGGCCGACGCCGCCGCGGCACGGGATGGTTGCGTTGGTGACACCGGAACCGGCACACAGTTTCCGGTTTGACGTGGCCTCAACGCGGTCCTAGTGTGTCCACATGGAAGTCGGAGTGCGGGAGCTGAAGCAGCGGTTGTCGGAGTGCCTCGATCGGGCGTCGCGCGGCGAAATCATCCATGTGACAGATCGCGGCGTACCGAAGGCAATGATCGGCCCACTCCCCGGCCGCTACCGCCTCGATGAAGGAGTTTCCGAAGGCTGGGTCGCACCCGGGAAAGACAGTCCGGTCAAGCGCGTACGCAGGGCCAAGGGTCGCGCACGGATCGCTGACGTGCTCGGCGAAGACCGCGGCGAGTGAGCCTCTACCTCGACAGCAGCGCGCTTCTGAAGCGCTACGTCGACGAACCGGACAGCGTCGACTGCGAACGGATTCTCAACGCGGACGCGATTTGGATAACGGGACGGCACACTTGGGTTGAGGTTGTTCGCAATCTCGCGCGCCTACTTTCTGGTCGCGAGCAGGCTCGGCTGCTACGCGCGTTTCGCGACGACTGGAATCGGATCAGTGTCGTCGAGCTCGACCAGACGACAATCGACGGCGCGGCAGAAATCGCCAAGGCCTACGGCGTTCGAACTCTCGACGCTCTGCACCTCGGGGCAGCACAGCGGGTGGGCGGCACGTCGGTTCCCTTTGTAACCTTTGATGTCCGCCAGGCTCAATCTGCTCGTGCCATGGGCATGACCGTCCTTGGCAAGTAACCAACATCGCGAGGCGCTTATCTTGTACGCGAGCACTAGTGTCCTGAGTCAGAGATTCGTCACATTATTCGGCGGCCCTTGGCGCCCATGCCGGCGTTGCTCCTCCTCGAAATATTGCAAATATTCCTTCGTCGTCGCGCCTTGGCACGGGCGCCATTTGCTCGCCGACTAATGCAACGAACTTCCAACTCAGGACACTAGAAATCGACGGCAGGAACCGTGACAGAAGATCCCGCGAAAAGAGCCGAATCGCCTTCCGGCGAACAACAGCTGGAAAACGAACGCCTCGAAATACTCCGGCGCGCCGAGGAGTGGCTGGAAATTCCGATGCTGGTGCTCGGTTTCGCTTGGCTATTGTTGCTGGTTATCGAGTTCACGCGCGGGCTCACGCCGTTCCTCGAGACGCTCGGCCTGGTCATCTGGATCATTTTCATTCTCGATTTCCTGGTCAAGTTCACCCTTGCTCCGCGCAAGCTGGTGTTCCTGAAAAGCAACTGGCTGACCGAAGTTTCCTTGATCGTACCTGCATTGCGCGTCTTCAGGATCTTTCGCGTGTTCCGCGTACTGCGAGCTGCACGTGCCGTGCGCGGTTTGCGACTTGTCCGATTTGTCACCTCTCTGAACCGCGGCATGAAAGCGATGGGCGCCAGTCTCGGCCGGCGCGGCTTCGGTTATGTGATTGCGGTGACGCTGATGGTCGTCGTATCCGGCGCGGCTGGCATGTTCGCATTGGAAAACGACGTTGAGGGCGGTTTTGGAACTTACGGCGACGCCCTTTGGTGGACGGCAATGCTGCTGACATCCATCGGCTCCGAGTATTGGCCGCAGACGGCGGAAGGGCGAGTCCTGTGCGTAGTGCTTTCCGTTTACGGTTTTGCGTTCTTCGGCTACATCACCGCGACGCTGGCGACTTTCTTCATCGGACGCGATGCGGATCACGGCGATGCGGAACTTGCGGGAGCGCGCGACGTTCGTGCATTGCATGCCGAAATCCTGGCACTACGCACCGAGTTGGAACGCTCGCGTAACGACGGAAAGGTAAACACCTGATCCATCTGCGGTCGCTCTGGGTCGGATGATGCAGAGTGTCCCTGTGCGAGGGGCGCCGGGTAGACCGGCGTCCCTTCCGCAACCACCCATCGCCGTCGATCTCTACCAAACCGTGCGAAGGCCTTTCAGCTTGCGCAGCAGGCGGTCCTTGGTCAGCACGGTCGCGTCGTGTTCGCGCGCCGTGGCGACGATGAACCGATCGGCGGGATCGGGATGCATGTCGAGCGCGTCGGCGGCGAGCGCGGCGGTTGGGGTCAGCGGAAGGGGGCGAACACGCGGGATGCACAACAGCGCGTCCGCCCACTCGGCAATCGGCATGTCCAGCTCCAACCGTCCCTTGCGCGCGAGCAGCGCCACCTCCCAGAGCACGATCGCCGGCACTCCCAAGACCTCAGCCGCGGAAATCTCGCGCGCGGCGCGCGGACTCAGCTGTTGCGGCGTGAGGGTCCACCAGACGACGGCATGGGTGTCGAGGAGCAGCATTGCGTTCACTCGTCGTCGCCGAGATTCCACCCGGCTACACGCGTCAACGGCTGCAAAAACTCACCTTCGTCGACCAGCATTCGACCGCTACCGCGCAACGTCGCCAGAATCTCCTCTTCCTTCTCGCGGTCGGTGACAATCGAGACAACCCGGGCCACCGGCCGGCCGCGCTTGGTGACGACGTACTCGCGATGTGTCGCGGCGACCTCGTCGAGAATGGCGAGACAGCGCTGCTTGAACTGCCCCGCGGGGATTTCCTTTGCGTCCATGGACATAGCCCATGGCCATATCATCCACACTCGCGCCCGGCAAGCTACGATCTGCAAAGCACCCGGGAACACCACATCACTGGCATTGACTGCCCCCGTCGAAGCGGAAAGGCGGGCCGCGTGGTTCTACGCGCGTAGTAGTCCGATCTTACATGCGCCGTTGAGCGGAGTATAAACGGGCACGGTTGAGCCCGGTATGCTGCGCAAGTCGGTGCGGCAACCCGCGCACGATCTCTCGACAATGATCGTGCGCGGTTCGCATGACCAGGTGAAGGCGGGGCACAACGGAGGGTCGGTATGGGAGTTTGCGTCACGAAGCGCCCCTCGCTCGCCTATCGTCGGTTCACGCGACTGTGCTCGGCCTGCCTCCTGGCCGTGGCTGTCGCGACATCCGCATCGGCGGATTTAAGGATCGGACCGGGCGGCGTCGTCAGCCTCAGCGACGGATCACTCGATCTCTGTTGTACCGACCTCTACATCGCCGGCACTCTGAACCTCGACGAAGGCACCCTGCTCGGCGTCCGCAACCTAACGGTGCTCGCGGGCGGAGTGCTGAACGGGGGCTCTGGATCGTACAGCGTGGCGGGCGACTTCACCGTCCATCCCGCCGGCCAATTCAACCCCGAAGAGTCTACCGCGGTACCGGGCAACCTGGCCTGCGCTGAGCCACCACCAGCGCCGGCTCCGGCAATGGGAGCTGGTGGATTGATCGCACTGCTGACGGTGCTGTTGGGGCTTGCCGCGCGGCGGTTCCGCTATGAGACCGCGCTGCGGCGCGAGGCTACGAAGGGAGCGAGTTCATGAACGCATGTCATCCGGCAACGTGTGCAATCGCGACGCCCACATTTAAGAGGTCGCGCCCGCCGCGGCGCGGCGGCCTCTTCCTGGCGATGGTCGCAAGCGCGATTCTCTGTACAGGTATCGCCGGCAAATCCCAGGCGGCGGACGTGGAGATACTGACGCCGCCGGGCGGCAATTTCACCGTCTTCGACAGCACCGGCGCCGAGCTTCATTTACTCATCGACGGCACGACCGGTGACGTCCAGATTCCAGGTCTTCCAACCAGCACGCCGCAGGCAAACGCGGTCTGCTTCAATGTCGCTACCGGACTGTTGGGACAGTGCAGCGTGTTTCCGGTCGGCCCGGTTGGACCTCCCGGGCCGCAGGGCGATCCAGGGCCGCAGGGCGATCCAGGGCCGCAGGGCGATCCCGGACCGCAGGGCGATCCCGGACCGCAGGGCGATCCCGGGCCGCAGGGCGATCC
>JBGTMF010000159.1:0-11656 GCA_041743795.1 Thermodesulfobacteriota bacterium
GTGCGGGTGAAGCGGCGGCTGCACGCCGCGCGGGGCGAGGTGGTCAACGTTGCGCCCGGCGACCTGGCGCGGGTCGAACGCGAATTGCGTCTGTCCGGTCTGTTCAAGAGTGTCGAGCGGGACTACCTCGCCTCGATCGCCGCCGTACCAAACGACCCATACTACCTGGCGCAATGGGCGCTGCCGCGCACCGGCGTTCCGGCGGCGTGGGCATTGTCGACCGGCGACGGTTCGGCTCCAGTTGCCGTGCTCGACACGGGAATCGACTTTTCCCACCCGGACCTGAGCGGACAGTTGCTGCCGGGTTTCGACTTCATCAACGGCGACAGCGACCCGAGCGATGACCATGGTCATGGCACCCGCATGTCCGGCATCGTCGCCGCGGCGTGGAACAACGGCGAAGGCATCGCTGGCGTTGCGCCGAATTCGCCGATCCTCCCCGTCAAGGTGCTCGCTGCCGACGGATTCGGGCCGTACAGCGCCATCGCCGACGGGATCACCTGGGCGACGGACAACGGCGCCCGGGTCATCAGCATGTCTCTTTCCGGTTCAGCGCCGTCGCAGCTGTTGCAGGATGCGGTCAACTACGCTCGCGCCAACGGCGCCGTCTGCGTCGCCGCCGCGGGCAACGACGGAGCGTCGCAGGCGGTATACCCGGCGGCGACCAACGGTGTCGTGGCCGTCGGGGCCATCGACGAGGGCGATCGCCACGCTTGGTTCTCCAATACCGGCCCCTGGCTGAGCCACAGCTCGCCGGGAGTATCGCTCCTGACGACCGACATGGGCGGTGGTTACGCCCCCTCGACGGGCACCTCTCCGGCGGCGGCCTTCAGCTCCGGCGTCTTCTCGCTCCTCTTCGCCTTCTCCCCTCACCTTACGCCGCAGCAAGCCATCGAGCGCGTCGAGCAGGGTGCATTCGATCTCGGTGCGAGCGGTTGGGACGCGAACTTTGGCTGGGGCGGCATCGACGCGCTTGCGACACTCGTTCCGGGCGAACCGGGGGCGACACCGCCGGACAACACCGCGCCGCAGGTAGCCCTCCTTTCACCGGTGAGCAAGTCTCTGGTTTCTGGCAATTTTTCTGTTGAAGTGGCCGCCAGCGACAACGTCGGTGTCAGCCGCGTCGAACTCTTCGTCGACAACACGAAGTTCGCCACCGAGACGCAAGCGCCGTATTCCTTCATCGTTGACGCGTCGACTCTCGAGCCAGGTAAACACAAGCTGCGGGCCTATGCCTTCGACGCTGCCGGCAACCGAAAGAACACCAAGAACATCAAGATTATCTCGACTCCCGGAGTCGGACTGCTGGTCAAGAAGGCAAAGGTCGTCGGCAGCAAGATCCAGATCAATTCGAGTTTCGCGTTGCCTGAGGCGGTCGTTTTCGACGCCGGCAGCGACGCCATCACCGTCACTCTGGAATCTGGCGGGTCGACGGTGTTGACGGCGGTGGCGTACCCTGAGGATATCCAGGTCTCCGGTACCAGGACCAAGGCGACGGTGAACGCCGCCGTCCCGTCGGCGGCGGTGGTCAACTTGAAGACTTCCGGCAAGGGTCCGATGCCGCCGATCTACACATTGAAGATCCAGGCGCGGCAACTGGATTCCATGGCACCGATCGGCTCAGTCCTGGTCGTCAACATCGGCGTCGGTGACGTGCAGCTGTCGCAACCGCTGCCGTTGCGAACCACGAAATCCGGCCGCCTTCTCTACCCGTAGCTCCACTACTCCAACCTCCCCCGGGCGGCTCTGCCTGAGAATTCGGCGCCGATCGGATCGGTCCTCCGCCCGGGCTCTCCCCAAAGGGTGGCGGTGCGGGCACAGGCCCGCACCGCCACCCTTTTTCTCTTGCGCGTAGCGCATGGCGGTTGCATCATCGCCGCTTGGGCCCCCAGTTCGGGGGGAACTATGCGACCTTGGTCGTACGACCTGTGGACGACGCAGCCGGATTTCATACCGGGCGCCGATACCCGCGAGTGCGCTGCCAGGGGAATATGACTGCGACTCGACAGCGGCCGTAGCGGAGGCAGTACCATGTTCGATCATTCCCGAGAGCGGAGAGCCAGAAAACGATGATCACCGGATCGGCGGTCTTTGAGGTTCTCGCGCTCTTCGCCGTGGCTCTGCTGGTCTGCTGGCCGGCGATGCGCAGATACCTGCCGAACGTCCGCGGGCGCGAGGCGTCCCCGGCTGGAGCCGGACGGCCGAATCGGGCGCGCTTCGAACCAAGATCCGCGCAGCGACGCGCCGCCTCCGAAGAGCTACCACAGGTGACATCCGCACTCCCGTCTGACGGGGTCTACGACAGTGACGAGACTCCCCTCCTCGCCCGCGGCCGCGTCGGATCGATCGATGACTTTGGCGCCGGCGACGACCGCGACGGAGCCGTACTGCCGCTGGCCGAGGCGTTGTTGCGGGGTGAGCGCGTGCGATCATCGCCTTCCGCGATGCTCGACATCAACGACAAGACGAATGGCCGGCAGTCGGTTGCCAGCGAGCCTACGGTTGCGGCGCAGGCGGCGCCGCACGGCGAGCCTTTCAAGGTTCTCCTCATCGACAGCCGCGACAAGTTTCGCACCAGCATGTTGCTCAAACTCGCCCGCGCCGGCCACCGCGTGTTCCCGGTTGCTGAAGCGCGCGACGCGATCAACGTATTCATGCGCGAGAGAGCCGACCTCGTGCAGATCCACCGCGATGTTCTCCTCGAGGCCGGTGTCGAGTTCGTCCGACGCATACGCGCTCAGTCGCCGCATGTGCCGATCCTGGTGCACGGCGGTCGGCATGGCGCCGGCGACGTCGGCCGCCTCAAGCACGGCGTCGACATCACCGTAGTCACTACCGCCGGCGACGATGCCGATGTCCTCGTCGAGATGATCGACTGCTCGCTGGTGGCGTCGCGCAACATCCGGCGTGTGCGCGACGATCAAGAAGTGCGCAGCACGATTCTTTCGGAACTTTGCTTTCACCTGCGCTCGTCGCTCGACGTCATCTCCGGCTATACGGAGATCCTCAGCGACCAACCCGACCTATCTCCGTTCAGGGAGATGCTCGACAGCATGCGAGTTTCGACCAACTCCGCGACGATTCACATGCAGAGCTGTGTCGACGTCGCCCTGGATGCGCCGGAGAGCGCTCGCAGCGAGCGATTCGACCTCTCGACCCTCTCCGAGCGAATCAGACGTCTCGTGTCGCGGCAGATCGGTACACACCCGCTGCGCTTGACGACGACCGGCCCGGTACAAGGCAGCGCGCTCTTCACCGACGGCGAGAAATTGTTGACGATCCTTTCCCACGTCATAGCCGACGCCATCAAGTTCACCCCAACCGGCGAGATCAACCTTTCCGTCCGCTCCGTCTCCGATCACACGGACTTCGTCGTAACCGACGCGGGTCCGGGCATCAGTGCCGATGTACCCATGCCGTTCGCCCCCGTTCCACCTCCTGGCGGGGGCGACGGCGCATCGGCATCCGGAGTCGGCCTGGCGATTGCCGAACGGCTCAGCCGCTCGATCGGCGCTACCCTCACCGGCACCTGTGGCGAAGGCGGCGCCGCGGCCTTCACCATAAGCGTACCGGCCAAACTCCTGACCCAGGGCCCCGAAGCAGTGTCGCTTACGGTCCACTGATCTGCAGCGGCGCGTACAACAGCCACCCGGGTGGAAAACCGGAGGCGGCGCGCGTCGCAGTCAACCGCGCGTCGGATTTGCTGTGTCGTGACGGCGCGTCCCGACAATGAGTTTGTAGGAACGCCGCTGCTTCATCTGCAGGACGGTATTCTCAACGACCTCGATTCGCCCACTGGCCAACGTCTTCAGGAAAGCCTCTTCGTATGTGACCTGACCGAAATCGATGCTCGTCACCAGGCGTAGCAGCGGTTTGAGGCGTTCCATCGAGGGCGAGCGGCGGTGCTCGAAGGTCTGCGTGAAATATAGAGCGCCATCTGGTTCCAGCAAGCCAGCGACGTGATCCAGCGCCGCGCCGGGATCCGGCAACAGCATGAAGCTGGCGCTGAAATAGCCGACATCGTAGGGCCCGCCGCGGTGGTCGTAGACAGACTCGAGGCGGATGTCGACGCGATCATCGAGACCGGCCTGACCTACCGACTTTGTCGCGGCGTCGACATACGCTCGGTCGATGTCGATGCCGGTGACGCGAATATCCTTGGCAACCAGAAGATGGCGATTGGCGACCAGCGCCCTACCCGTGCCGACGCCGACATCGAGGACGCGCGCACCGCGCGGCACGCGCTCCAGCACGGCAGCATACCACGCGGCCGTCATCCGGGAGATCAAGGTATTGTAAATCGCAGAGCGCACTGTAACACGCCGTGTACACGGAGAGGCTTACTGAAAGCCAGTCCCGCCGCCGTCATCACAAGGACGACGGCGGGCCCCCCAGGGCGCACTTGCCTCCGCTCCGACGAACGGTCAATATTCCCGCCGCGCCCTCGTAGCTCAGTTGGATAGAGCACAGGATTCCTAATCCTGGGGTCACAGGTTCAATTCCTGTCGGGGGCACTAATACATAAACAGGGTTACGCTCATCAGCTGATCGAAGCAGCGAGCTTCGCTCGCAGTTTTGAGTTGTCAGTTGCCCGTTCGCATTCCGGGTCATGTCTGCCCGTGCGCGAGTGTGGCTACCATTGATGGTGCCTCGATCGGGGTGAACCGTTTCGTGCGTTCAGGGGGAAAGCAGAGGGACGCTGGGAAAACAGCAAGGTGCTGAACGTTGCGAGTCCCCACCCAACGCATACGCTTCCCCACCGTCGAGGAGGCCGCCGTCTCCATCTTCATCGACTTCCACCTCCCCGAGCACCCGGAGCTGGCGTCGCTGCCCGACCCGGCACTCGAGGCGCACTTGAATTCGATCGAAGCGGTGGAAGTGCTCACAAAGCTACGAAGCGGTTCGCCCCGACCGCAGCGCCACCTGGCACTAGCATTATTGATAGTTTATTATATTACTATGTTATCCCATACGCACGAGGCGCTGTTGCTGCTCTTCCGCAACCGCCCCGAACTGGCCCCGGAACTGCTGCGCGACGCCCTGCACGTCGAGCTGCCGCCGTACAGCGAGGCGCGCATCGAGTCGGCCGAACTCGTCGACATCAATCCCGCCGAGTACCGCGCGGATCTGGTGATCCTGCTTCTCGACGGCGTTCCCGTGCTCGGCATCGTCGTGGAGGCGCAGCTCGGCCGCGACGACAACAAGCGCTACTCTTGGCCGATGTATGTTGCCGGACTGCGAGCGCGGATCCGCTGCCCCGTGTGCCTGTTGGTAGTCACCGCCGACGAACGCATGGCGCGCTGGTCGGCGCGGCCCATCGAGTTGGGTGGGGGTAATCGCTTCACCCCCCTGGTCCTCGGTCCATCGGGCGTACCCGAGGTGGACGACGAGCTGAGGGCACAAGAGGATCCCGAGATGGCGGTGCTGTCTGCCATGGCGCACGGAAGTGACACCGACACCGACAAGGCAGTTCGAATAGCGACAGCGGCGATAGCCGCGAGCATCGGTCTCGACGTCGAGCGGTCGACGGTATATTTTGACCTCATTGCATCGTCGCTCAGCGAGGCGGCGAGAAAGGCACTGCAAAGCATGGATCCGGCCAAGTACGAGTATCAAAGCGAGTTCGCCAAGCGCTACCTGGCGCAGGGCGAAGCACGGGGACGGGCCGAACTGCTGCTGAAACAGCTCAATCATCGCTTTGGGTCGCTTTCTTTGGAGAGGATCCGCCGCGTCAGAACAGCATCGGTTGAGGAACTCGACGCTTTCGCCGAGCTGGTGCTCTCCGCTACCACCATCGATGACGTGCTCGGCACAGACTAACGCGTGCCAGTTGGGAGTTGTCAGCACGCTAGCCGGCAACCGGACTGAGAACTGGCAACTGACAACTCGAAACCGCGCGCGTAGCGCGCTTGGTTGCCCAGGCACCGTAGTCGAAGTCTACAACCGTCCTCACCCTTCGGACGGCGCGGATGTTGCGGGTGAGCGGCCGCCGGCGGAGGGTTAGGACGGCTGGACGCTTACGTACCAGCGACCGCCGACGGCGCCCGATTGGGAGGAGCATGAACAACGGGCGCTGTCGCGTTTGGCCAAAGAGTGATGGTCAGCTGGGAGGAGCGCCGGCGGCGGCGACGCGGGGCACCAGAGCGTCGGCGATCCGTTCGGCGAACAGCCGCGTGCCGCTGGCGTTGGGGTGCCCGTCGCCGGGAATGATGTAGGAACTGGCGCGATAGGCATCCCAGCCGTCGAGCCCGCTGCCGATCCGCAGCACCTGGAGATCGGCCGGAAAAATCGCCTCGAGACCGTTGAAATCACTGATGAAAGAGAACACGGCGATCGTCAGCCCGCGTTCCTCGCGATCGCGCCGCAGCAGCTCGATTCCCGGCTCCAACGCCGCCAGGGCTTCCTCGTCCGAGTACTGGGTCACCGCCAAGGATTGGTACTGATTGAGGAGCCGGCGGCCCCACGCATAGCGAAACAAGAAGGCGGCAACCGACGACTCGCGGATCTGACGAACGCGCTGGTTGATGTCGCTCGGGCTGGGGATGTGGCCGTAGTATTGGAAGACGACGACGTCCGGCCGATGCGGGCGTCCCCACGTTTCGTAAATGGTGAATTGCGACCGCAGGTAATTCATCGGCATGGCGAGATTCATGACGTGCACCTGGCGTCCCGGAAATCGCACTGCCAGAGCCTCCCGCAGCCGCGCCGCCACCGTGTCGGCATCGTCGACGCCGGTGCCATGGGTCATCGAATCGCCGAACATCTGCACCAACAAGGTTGTCGCGGCTCGCGACGGTGGCGGCGGTTCGGCGCCGCGAAAGCCGATCGAGTTGCTGCGAACGCGAAACGTTCCGCCGCCGCCATGGCGCATCTCATGGTCGCGGTTCGGAAAGTTGCGGCAGATTCCCGCCGCGGAGCAGTCCATGGACTGCAGTAGCGCCGGCGCATCCCACGAAGGACCGCTCTTCCACAGGCCCGAGAAAATGACGGCGATCACCACCAGCAGCCCCAGGGCCAGACCGGCCATCGCCGCCAGAACGGGAAGGATGTATCGCCTCGCCCCCTTCAAGAAATCGGCGTCTTCACGCGATTGTTGGGGGCTCATCGATAGCGCCGCCATTTCCAGTAGCCGAGATGACGGCGATGATGCACGACGGCCAATACCAGAATCCGCTCCCGCTGGCGACGATAGAACATGCTGTATGGGAATTCCGTCACAGCGCGTCTGCTATCTGAAAGCCCAGAGGCGCGGCGTTTGCCTGCAGGCGTTCATCGACGCTGACTACGACGAGGTCAGGGAACGACTGGCGAAAAAAGAGCGCGCGCGCCATATGGATGGCATCGAGGTTGCGCAACGGCTCGTTCGGAAAGCCGTCCTCGGCTCGACGCGAGATCTCCTCCGAGATCTCGAGGGTCGCCCAGGTGGAGGCTGCCTGGGCGAAGACCGCCAGAGAAAAAAGGGGACAGGTCCATTTATCGACGTGAATCCCGTACTGTTCTGGTTGGTTACGGAAATCTAATTGGACCTGTCCCCTTTTCTGCGCGATGAGAGTCAATCGCGAGGCCGCGACTTTCTCCGCCGCAGCAAGCACGTTTCGCAGCCCTTCACCTCCCTCCTCGGCACAGAGCCAGCGAAGCACAGCGCTGGTTTCCGCGTATACGGTCACCGCTCGCCGCGTTCGGCGTCGAGCAGATCGCCGCTCGCCACGGCCCGACGGAGCGGCGAGGCACGGTAAGCGCGCGAATTCTGCGGCAGCCCTGCCACTAGGACTCCTTCAGTACACAACCGTTCCGGGACCTCGTCGTGCGCCTTGACGACCACTCCCGTGCGCGGCTGCCGCAGCTCGGCGACGACTCGGCCCCGATCGGTCACCAACACGACCTCCCCGTTCTTCACTTCGCACAGGTAACTGCTGAGGCGATTCTTGAGCTCCTCGACTGCGACGGCCTTCATGCGCGTTAAAGTAGCCCCGCGTAGCTACCTGTTTCAACGCTACTAGGAGGGGGTTGCCGTAATCCTGCGGCTTGCCAAGATTCGAGATGCCGAGTTCGCAGGCAACAGCGAGAGAGTGCCGCAATGGCTCACCCGCAACGCCGGGGCCAGAGCAAAACGTTTCGTGGCGAAAGCGGCGCCGATGAACCCAGGCGGGTCCGTGACTCGACGTCAAGCGCTGGTGCTGGACGCGCCATCAACCGCTCGGCGCTGTGTTCGGCGGCGTTAACGCGGGGCAGTTCACGGACCCTGTCCCGGATCGTCATCGACAGCGCACTGGATCCAGATGACTACCTCGCCCTCCTACGCCCGATCGATCAGCGAGGACAGGTTCGTTGTTGCCATGTCAACGGTGTCAGATTCTGTCTCTAGATTCTCTTCCCGAAAGCGCCGATGAGTGGATCGGCGTGAAATCGACGCTTGAGGATCTGGGGGAGGTACCGTATCTTCCGGAAATGGCGACAACCGTGGAACGTTTAGCTGAGCAGGCAATGAAGCTGCCCACTGAAGCACGGGCGCGTCTCGCCGATCTTCTCGTCGAGAGCCTCGATGCTCAAGAAATAGGCCGCATCGAGCAATTGTGGGCGGCTGAAGCCGTGCGTCGGCGGGACGAAGTTCGGAATGGCAGTGTGAAGACGATTCCGGGCGGGGATGCCCAGCGAAGGGTGCGCCGGCTCCTTGGTCGATGAAGTTTGCGTATCACCCGGAAGCGTTGGGCGAATACGAGGCCTCGGTCCAGTACTACCTGCAGCGCGACCCTGCTGTTGCCGAGCGCTTTGTGGCGGCGATTGACGATGCGATTGGAAGAGTCCTCGCATCACCGACTCGCTGGCGAGCGATTGAGCAAGATGTTCGACGGTGCCACTGCCACGTGTTTCCGTACGGGATTCTCTATACGGTCGAGCCCGACTTCGTACTCATCGTTGCTGTCATGCACTGCAGCCGCGAACCAAACTACTGGAAGTCGCGAACGGCGACCCCTGACTCTTATTGACGCTCTTGGCAGCCGAATTCTCAGAACCGCCATGCCAAGCTGCCTCGTATCATCAGCGGTTCTACGGGATGGAAGTGGATGTCCTCCACCCCCTCCGATTCGCTCGCTAGCTGCGACTCGTAGAAGTAGGTGATGTCGTTGTCACGCGAGTTGAGCAGGTTGAGCGCATCGAGCGTGAATGTGAGGTCGCCCCACGGAAAGGCCTTCCATTGCCATCCTGCTTGCATGTTGACGAGCGTCGTCGATGCCGCGTTGACTGATCCATCCTCGATCAGCGGCGCTCCGGCAAAATGTCGCAAACGCAAACTGCCGAAGAGGCCGTTGTCGAAGGCGACTGCCGCACCGGCGGCGAGGGTCGTATCGATCGCGCCGGGGATTTTGTCCCCCGCCGGATCGCGGTTGGTGAATTCCGACTCGGTGAAAGTGACATCGGTGTCGAGGGTCAGCCACTCGATGGGGGTCCAGTAGTTGGCGAACTCCAGCCCGTAGCGCTGGCTCGGACGCGTCGCTTCGGTGTTCCCCGCATCGCCGATGAAGAGAAGCTCAGAGTCGAGTTCGAGCCACCACAGCGCCAGCGTCGACTGCAGGCCCGGCAACCAGGTCGTCCTCGCACCGATCTCGGCTCCCTGAGTCGCCACCAGTGGATCGACGCGGTCGACCGGCTCGCCGGATACAGGATCGCGCCGAATCGTCGTCCCACGCCCGTCGTTGCTGTGGAAGCCGCGACCATAGTTCAGATACAGCTCGCTCGACGCCCACGGTCCGAATACGACCCCGACTTTTGGGCTGACGATTCCATCGGATCGGTTGCCGCCGTTCTCGGGCAAGGTCTTGGCATCGACCTCGAACCAGTAGAGGTCGCCGCGCAGGCCGACGTAGGCGCGCATCCACGGCGTGAGGTTGGACTCGCCCTTCCAGAAGAGGCCGAGATTGGTCACTTCGACTTCATCTTCGCGCACGGCGCTGCGCCGTTGGCGCCCGCTCGTCCGCAGCAGTCCGACGTCGCTGATACTGTCGTGCCGCAGCTGCATGCCGACCGTGTGGTGCAGGTGCAGGGATGCCAGGGAATGCGAGAGGTCCTGGGTCACCTCCAGGCCGAGGACGGTGCGTTCGTCGAACTGCTGAAACTCATCACCGTTTACAGGGTCGTCGAGAAAGTAGGTGAAGTTCGACCAGAGGTTGAAGTCATAGAAACTCACGTATGCCTGCGCTTTCGTCGTGTTCTCGATGCCGTTCCAGAATCTCGCCGACGCAGTGTAGCGCGAGGTATCGCCGCCGAGATCACCGTCGAGGTTGCCAAAGCGACCGATCGTCTTGTCGCGAACGGCGCGTCGCGCGATCTGGTCGGTCGAATCCCAATCGGCGGAGTAGGCGCTGGCAAACAGGGATATCCCGCGCGCGTCGTCACCGAACGTCCATTTGGCAATACCATTGAACTTCTCGAGATCCTCGTCGAGATCCCAAGGGCCGTTGTAGAACTGCACTTCACCACCCACCATCAAGTCGCCGCCGGCGACCCGCTGGGAGCCGGCACCGACGACGCGGTAGAAGTCGAACTCGCCAAACGTCGCCTTGATGAAGGGGCGGTCGATGCGGCTCATGTAGTCGATTCTCGACGTGCCAGCCGACGAGAAATCACCGACGTCGGCGTAGTACGGCCCCTTGCGGAATTCGAGCACCTCGATCAACTCGGGGATCAACAAATTCACATCCAGATACCCCTGGCCGTGGCCGTGCGTCGACAGATTGAGCGGGACGCCCTCCAGGAACGATGAGAAATCCGTTCCGTGATCGAGGTTGAAGCCGCGGAGAAAAAACTGGTTGGCCTTGCCGCTGCCCGAATGCTGGGTGGCGATGACGCCGGGAATCCGTTCGAGAACCTCGCCGGGCCGCAAAAATGGGACGCGCTCGATCTCGCGCTGGCCGACCCGCCCCATCGAGGCGGCTGGGGCGGTTCCGACGAGATCCTGTGCTCGCCCAATGACGACGATCTCTTCGACCTTGGAGCCGTCATCCTGGTCCTTTGCATGTCCGAAAGCAGCCGCGGTGCTCAAGCTTACCGCGACGGCAACAAGAATGCCGCCGGATGCCGCACCTTGGCGATGATGAATTGGCCTGCCGCGCCAACGCGCGGCGAGGCGAGAGTATGCTCTTGCTGTCATGCAGTCCTCCGGTGCGGTCGATTCACTGCCGGGAGAACGAGCGCGACAGCGCGCGCCCGCGCTCGGCCCGGGATAGCCGACCGAGATCTGATCCGATCAAGAAGCGACGATTATCGGGATCGATCGCGCTCGCGGAGGACCGCGAGCAAAAAGGGTGCGCCGCGATGGCGCCAGGGCTGGATCCTCGCGCGCGATTGCGGGTGCGAGGCCGCTCGGTGTCGCGCCGACAATCCAGGGAATGTCGTCACGGCAAAAGCCGAATGGATGATCGCTGTGCCAGTGGTGGCGCGCCCTTCGGTTTGCGCCGGCGAGCGTCAGAGCACCGGCGCCGACCTCGGCTCGCTCAGTTGCCGTCGGTTCTGCATGACTGCTGGAGCCGTGGTGCGGGTGATGGTGCGGATGCCGCGATTCCGCTGCGTGGTGGTGATGGTGGTGATGTTCGTCGGCGTGGGCGTGCGACGCGGCCGGGCGCCGCCGCGGCTGGGCGGCCAGATGGGTGTGGCCGCG
>JBGTMF010000160.1:0-1844 GCA_041743795.1 Thermodesulfobacteriota bacterium
TGATCAGGGTAGCCCCGTAGTTATTTGGGATTTCGACTACGACGATCCGGAGACCGGATTTCTCACAGCCGTCACCGACCGCGACGGCAACGTCACCACCTTCGAGCGCGGCGTGGCCGGCGGCGATCTGGTGATCACCGGGCCGTTCGGCCAGCAGACCACAATCACCCTCGACGCCAATGGCTACGTGCAGTCGATCGCCAATTTCGCTTGCGCGCCTGTTTTTCAAAGGACTGCTAGTGTCCTGAGTTGGAAGTTCGTTGCCTTAGTCGGCGAGCAATTGGCGCCTGTGCCAAGGCGCGACGACGAAGGAATATTTGCAATATTTTGAGGAGGAGCAACGCCGGCATGGGCGCTAAGGGCCGCTGAATCATGTGACGAATCTCTGACTCAGGACATTAGCATTGCGCTTTGCCGCGCGGCCTGAGATCGTCGGGTTTGACGACGGGAGATGGCGATGACGACTGTCAGCAACAAGACCAAGCGGCCGCTGAGCGTGCCGCTGCCGGGCGGCAGGAAATTACACCTCGGCCCGGGCAAGAGTGGCCAGATCGGCGCCGGCGCCAGCGAGCACCCGCAGCTGAAGACGATGGTCGAGGCCGGCGAAATCGAGATCCTCGCCGAGGGACAGCGCCCGGCCGATGGAAGTACCAGCGGCAAGCGTGGTCATGCCCCGTCCGGCCGCGCGCCGGGCGTCAGCCGTCGCGGCGGCGACCGCTAGTGTCCTGAGTCAGAGATTCGTCACGAACTTCCAACTCAGGACACTCGCAACGGGTGCAGCGGCGTCCTCGAGAGCGGCGACCGCCTCCTCGTTCACCGCCGCGCTGCGGCGTAGCGTTTGATCTACACGAATTGTCGCCGCGGCGACCGGCGCACGCGTTGCCTATCGCTTCCTGATGACGCGCGCTCACAGCAGCAGCTGCCAGTGAGCGACATCGATCCAGGTGTCGAACTTGCGGCCGATCTGCTCGAGGTGGCCGACCTTCTGAAAGCCGAGCTTCTCGTGCAGGGCGACGCTGGCAGGGTTGGGCAGCGCGATGACACCGACGACGCAGTGGAGTTCGATCTTGGCCAGGCTCGAGAGCAGTTCGCGGTACAACGCGGTCCCAACGCCGCTCCCCGTACAAGAGTGCGACAGGTAAATGGTGCTCTCGGCGGAGTGGCGGTACGAGGCGCGCGGCCGCCACGGCGATCCGTACGCGTAGCCGCGGACCTCGCCCTTCTCTTCGTGGATCAGCCAGGGATGTGTGCGCGTCACCTCTGCGATGCGCTCGGCAATGACCGCTGCCGAAAACGGCTCCTCCTCAAAAGTGACAGTCGTGTTCTCCACGTAGTGGTTGTAGATCGCCGCGATCGAGGCGGCGTCGCGTGCGGAGGCGGCGCGAATCATGGCGTCAGTTCTGCCGCCAGCGGACGCCGACATGGATCGCCGAGGGGAGCCGGCGGCTCACAACTTTCTCGCCAGGTCGCCGACGCGGATCGCACCGCCGCGAATTACCTTGGCGTTGATGCCGCGCAGGTTGAGTTCTCGGCCGACCGCTGAGTTCACGAATTTCATGGCCGCCGCACCGAAGCGAGCGGTGAACTTACGACAACCAGTGTGCGGCTCGGCCGTGACTTCGATGACCGCGTCGCCTAGCGCGAGGCGGGTTCCGGCCGGCAGATTGGCACCGCTCAAGTCCAGGTCGAGGTAGAGCTGATCGCCCGCCAGCGACCAGCGCTGCGGCTCCTGCGCCACCAGCGCCGCGGCGCGCGCGTTCATGATGTTGAGCTGCATGTCGGGATGTGCCGACCCGTCGGCGGATTTGCGCCAGCCGCGCGCCTTCCAGTTGTCGCCGACCAGC
>JBGTMF010000161.1:0-8493 GCA_041743795.1 Thermodesulfobacteriota bacterium
CGAGCACGGCCGATTGGCCGCGGATCCGTGGCGCGAGGCGTTCGGCGTGCACCGACTGCCGATTGCGCAGGTCTGGCTCGGCAGGCTCGACGAAGCCGATGAGCGCGTGCTCGAGGCAGAGCGACTGACGCGCGAGACGCAGGAGTGGAGCGGCGCTTCCGTGGCCATGGCGGCCCGCGTCATCATCGCCGTCCTGCGCGGCGAATTGGCGCGGGCCGAGGAACTCGCCGCGCGTATCAAGCTGCTCGCCGATCGCTCGCAGTATCCATGGGGCGGCTACAACGCCCTCCCTGCCCTGGCGACTGGCTACTATCATCGCGGAGAGATCGGCAAGGCCGAAGAGATGCTGGGCAAGGTGATCGAGCCAGGGTTTCTCTTCGCCGAACCGGGACCCGCCATTGGCCTGGCCATCTGGACCTACCAGCAACTGGCTAGCCTGCGCCTCGGCGCGACAGACGAGATGCGCGCTGAACTAGCCGGCGTGTTCGGCGGACTACAGGTACCGGCGAACGTCGAGATTGGCGTCGTACCTGTGTTCTGTGCACTGGCGGAAATCGCCGACCGCCTCGACCTGGCCGACCGCGACGGTGTCATCCACCAGGTCGTCAGCCTGGCCTGGAAGAAGGGCGTCGTCTACACCAGCGCCTGGGTGTTCCTGGTGCCGCGGGTGCTGGCTGTCCTGGAAATGCACCGCGGCAACGCGAGGGAGGCGAACGCTCTCTTTGTCCGCGCCAGCGAGATCGCGACACAGACCGGTGCCGTCACCGAACTCGGCCGGACGCATCTCGACCACGCGCGACTTCTCCTCCATGCCGGCAACTCGCATGACGATGCGCGCGGACTGTTGCAAAAGGCATTGCGAATCTTCGAGCGCATGGCCATGCCCGACTTTGCGAGCGAGGCACGCGAACTGGCGCGACAGGCCAACTTCGCCGCCTCGCCTGCTCCGGCCGCGCTCCACCCGGGCCGCGATCTGATCGCCGACGTGCTGAACCCGCGGGGCGATCACGCCAGAGGCGCCGTGACGGCCGCCGCTCGTACGGACGAGATCGAAAGCGCCCTGGCGACGAAGGCGCGCGGCGTCGACTCAGGGCAATCCGGCGCGCTGCGTGCGGTCGATCTCGTCGTCCTCGTAACCGACATGGTCGACAGCACGGCCACCATGTCCTCCCTGGGGGAGACTCGCGCCAAGCAGCTGTTCGATCGACATCACCGCATCGTCACCGCCGCGCTGCGCCGCTTCGGCGCCGAACAGATTCGCTTCAACGGCGACGGATTTCTGGCCACCCATACCTCGCCAGATCGCGCCATCTTGTGTGCGTTGCACATCCAAACGCAGTTGAAGGCGCACAACGCGCAGTATCCAAACGAACCGATTCGGACACGCATCGGCATGGCGCAGGGCCCGGTGACTCCGAACGGCGAGGATCTGTTTGGCATGACCGTCAATCTCGCCGCTCGCCTTTGCGCCAGGGCGGGCGCAGGCGAGGTTCTTGTAAGCGCACCACTGGCGCGGACGAAGAACAGCGACTACCACTTTGGCCCGATCCGGACTTCCGCCTTCAAGGGCTTTCAAGGGGACCAGACGTACCACAGTGTCGCGCCAGGGCCGCCGCGGTGATCCGAAACACCGCGGCGAGCCGGGCGACGGCATGGCTGTGCTTCATTTGAGATTGTCGATCGCACTCCAAATGGTTGCGAAGGAGGTGCCGACCGGAAACGAGGCTTGCGCGTTCGCCGCGCTGAAGCCCTTTCCGTCGGAGTCCCATAGCTCGAACGCTTTCTGCCCCGGTTCAAAGCGAACAGCGTACCACGGACCCTGTTTGGAAATGCGAAAGTGGAGCGCGTTCTGGTTGCGAGCCGTATCGGGCTCACATGCCAGGTCGGTATGGTCCACGCGCTTGCGCATGATGGCGAGGACGATTTGGCCAAGGGTCGCGGAGAGATTGTCGACGTCGCTGGCGTGGTCCCTTTCAATCCAACTCATCACATCGCCGATGTATCTGCTGGTTTCTCCGAGCGAGACTGGTGTCGTCATGATCGCCCACCCACAGCGGCCTGGTTTGCTCGATTTGACATCGTTGTCCCCCTTCTTCGCAAAATAAATGTGGAAATTTGGGATGCGGACGAGCAATTCCCCCCATGGGCTTCGCGCTCGCGCATACCGTGTGAGCCTGACTCAGAAGCAGCTACCAAATGCCTCGTTGGCGCAGTAGCAGTCAATTGTGGTTTTCCGCAAGTTGTGACATCGCTGACCCGCGCCGTTCGGATAGACGTCGAGTGTTGTTAGGCGCGCGGCTTCAGATGCGCTTGGAACTGCGTCGAGGAGACAGAAAATGCCGGTGTCCCAGATCCGATTCATCGCACGCCGGGCCTCTGTCATCGCCTGCCTACTCCTCATTGTGCCCGGATGTCGGTCTGACGACGATGGGGCATTGCCGGAATATTCACCGACTTTCACCGCGACGGATTGCCCGATCCCCATCGCCGATCCCGACATAGCCTGCGGCGTGGTCCGATTGCCTGAGAATCGGAACGATCCAAACGGTCGGGCCGTCGAGCTTGCCGTCGCACGCTTGGCTGCGCTGGGGGGCGAAGCCGATGCGATCCCGCTTCTCTACATCAACGGAGGTCCGGGAAGCGCAAGCCTGCCGTCGCTCGGCACTTTTGCCGAAAGCGGCCTGCGGCGCGACCGGGAGTTGATACTTTTCGATGCGCGCGGCACCGGGTTCTCTCTTCCATCGTTGGAATGTCCCGAGCGCGAGGAGGCGACGTGGTTCAATTTCTCCCGTTCCGAGCGTGCCGCCGTGGAGGTTCTCGAGGTTGTAGGCGCGACGGTCGAGTGCGCCCAGCGGCTGCGCGCCGACGGCATCGACCTCGATAGCTACGACACCCTCAGCAACGCGGCCGATGTAGCCGATCTGCGCATCGCTCTCGGCATCGATGAGTGGTTCCTGCTCGGCAGATCATACGGCAGCACGGTCGCGCTCGAGGTCATGCGCCAACACCCCGAAGGTGTGCGCGGCGTCGCCTTGGACGCCGTCTACCCTCTCGGTGAGGGGCGTTCGCTGACTCGAGTCATCGAGACCGGAGGCCGCTCCTTCGAGCGATTGTTCGAAATGTGCGACAGCGACCCCGCCTGCCGCGCCTCCGCCGGTGACCTGCGCTCTCTGATGGATGCGACGCTGCGGCAGTACGACGAGGTGCCCTACGTAACCGAAATCTTCGACGAACGCAGTGGTGTCCGCAGACCGGTCGTCATCGACGGCGCCGATCTACTGGCCGGCCTGTTCGACGCCCTCTACGACAGTTCGTTGATTCCGTCGATTCCCGGCCTGTTTCAAGCGGTGGCCGCCCGCAATAGCGTCGTCATCGACGAACTCGCCCGCCTCGGAATCAACGCGGTCAATCAGCTGGCGGAGGGAGTGTTTGCAGCGGTGGAATGCCGCGATCGCGGTCGCGACTGGCGGCTCGACGACGTTCTGGTAGTCCTCGAAGAGCGCCCGGAGTTCAAGACCGTCTACAACTCCTCCGTCGTCACCGCCGCGTGCGAAGCCCTGGGCTTGGGATCGATCCCGGCGGAACTCGAGGCGCCCGTCGAGAGCGATATCCCGACGCTGCTCTTCGGTGGCGGATTCGATCCCATTGTACCACCGCAGTGGGGAGTCACGGCCGCGGCATCGCTCGTCAACGGCAAGTCACTCGTCTTCGCCGCCGGCGGACACGGAGTCATCGGTTTCAGCGACTGTTCGTTCGAGGTGCTCCTCGAATTCTTCCGTGACCCGGCAACAGCCGCCACCGCCGATTGTCCCGGGCTACTCGCGCCATAGGCTCTCGTTAGGTGACAGACCATGTCGTAGATGCCCGCCGCGGCTATCGCCAACCCGTCGCGCCGCCGCAATCAACGCGTCGACTGTGCTATCAGCGAGGGAACTGTCTCGATGTTGAGCTGGCCGGCGAGGCCGGCTTCGCGGTGGACTGCGATGGATCGCCACTCCTCCGACGATGACATCTTCAGCATGGCGGCCCGGTTGGGGTACTCTGCCAGTGCGATCTCGTCCCACAGCACGTCGGCCCGGCCAAGCGTGAGAAAGGTCACATCGCCGGTGAAGAGGACGCGACCACCGACGCCGTGCAGCAACTTGACGACTGCCGTTCCATAGCGATGGTACGCGTCACGCCCCGAGAGGTCGCGATCGCGACCGTCCGGATACTCGGCCTTTTCCCGAAACTTCAACAGATTCACCATGACGATCGGACCTTTCGGTCCGGCCTCCTGTAGTGCCGCGAGCTGGTCTGCCTCGGGATAGATAAGGTTCTCGATCTTCATCGGGGTTGCCCCTTTCGTTCGTTCGTCGCGCCCTCCTCGATTGAGTGGGCGGCGACTTTACGGATAATGGCATACTTAATGTCACTACTCCGCGATCGCCGTCAACGGAGTGGGCCAAGACCGGTGGCCCGCCCGGGGGGTCGATCCACTTCGACTCGTCGCGATCGAAGATCGAATTGCCGCTGCGGGCAACTCGGCTGCGGGGTCCACTGGCCTCCTGTGCGTGCGGACTGTATAGAGGCCGCTCAAGCCAATCGATGGGAGGATGTACATGTCGACGATGAAGAGAAGTTTGGTAGCTGCGGCGGTTGCCGTGGTGTTGGTGGGTGTTGCCGGCTGTGCCCGGCGCGAGCCCGTGGATCCGGTCGCCGCCGCGCCGGCCGCAATGGCCGCGCCGGAGTCGAGTCCCATGTCGCAGGTTGCCCCGGGAATGTCGGATGTCGACGTTCGCAAGATCCTCGGCGAGCCGACGCGAACGCGCAGCTACATGACGGGCAAGGCCTGGATTCCGTGGTACTTCGGGTCGGACACGTCGCGTACGGCCTACACCTATGCGGGCCAGGGCGAGGTGGTTTTCAGCACGAACCGCTACAGTGGCGGACTTACCGTCGTCCGGGTCGACTATAACCCGAGCGTCCAGTAGCTCGGTCGAGAGAGCGGGCGTCTCTTCGCGGGGCTCGCTCTCTCGACTGACGGCCTCATGACGCGCGCGCCAGAGACCGCCACAGTGCGGCCTCGGTGCCGAGACCGAGAATCGCACGCGCCGCAAGAACGCCCGAGGTGACGACGCCGTAGACGCCGCCACCTGGCTGCGTCCAGTGGCCGGCGAGAAACAGACCTGGAATCGGTGGGTCTACCGAGGGGCGCCCTGGGCCGATCTGGCTGGGGGTCAGTTCCCATCCGTAAAGCGCACCGGCCGAGTTTCGCGTGTAGCGCAGCATGGTGTGCGGGGTGCCGACCTCGATCAACTTCAGGTGCTTCGCGAGCTGTGGGATCTTGGCGCCAATTGCTCCAATGATCCGGCGTTTGTAGAGCTTCTTCACGTCACGCCAGTTGGTGACGGCGTCGAAAGGAACCAGGGTGGTAAAGACGATCAGCGATTCGCCAGGTGGTGCGAGTTCGGGGTCGATCGATGTCGGCACTGTCAGCGTGAACCACGACGGCGCTCCGGCGAGACTACTCGTGTAGGACACTTCGTGATCCCAGTCGGCGAAATAGAAGGTCTCGTGCGCTTTTGGCAGGGACTCGCTGGGGAGGTCCGTAGCCACATACGCCACCAGGGCCGACAGCGAAGGATGCAGTCGACTCATGCTCCTCTGATAGCGTGCCGGGAAGTGGTGGCGGCCGACCAACTCGTCGACGGTTTGCCGCGCGTCTGCGTTGGATAGCACCGTGCGCGCGGCGACCGTGCGACCGTCCTCGAGGACGACGCCGGCGACACCGGAAGCGTCGAGGGCGATCCTGCGAACGGAGACGCGCAGGGCAACGTCGCCGCCCGATTCACGAACGACGTCGGCCAGGGCGTTGGCGAGAATCTGGAAAGTGCCGCGACAGTAGTACGCTCCGTCCTCAACGTAGCTCATCAACATCGACGCCCAATAGAGGAACGACAAGCGTTGCGGCGGCAGACCGACATACGGCCACAACGTCGTCAACGCCGCCCGTGCCCGCGGGTCGGTGATGTGCTCCGTCAACACGTCATCGACAGTCGATCGGCGGCGGCTCTGCAGCGCCTGCAGGAGCCCGGTCGGCGGCGTTCCGGCCATCGAGCGCTCGCCTGCCAACAAACGGCTGGTCGCCAGGCGGGCGGCCGAACACTCCTCGAGGAAGCCTTGGATACCGTTCACCTCCGCCGGAAACGCTTTCTGGTAGGCCGTGGCGAACGCGTGCAAACCGGTCGGCGCGGCGAGGGTGAAGTCGGGAAAGCAGGTCTGGTAGCACGGATCGACGGCGACGAAGTCGCAGCGGTCGCGGATCGCCAGGCTGCGCAGTAGGCGATCGATCAGGTTGTCATTCTCGCAGCCGCCGACGAGGTGCACCGCCGCGTCGAACAGATACGGGCCGCGGCGAAACGAATGGGCGTAGCCACCGACGCGGTCGTGGCGCTCGACGGCGAGCACCCGCTTGCCGGACCGCGCCAGGATGGCCGCCGCCGTCAAGCCCCCGAGACCGGTGCCGATGACGATCGCATCGTAGGAATCGGCAATCGACCGAGGCCAGTCTCCTCCGGCGCGGGAATCGCTACTGGTCCGGCCGGCTTCGGGCGGGTGCGGCCCATCGACTCGCTGCTGGCCTCGCGCGAAGGTCATTCAGATGATGCGATACTCGTCGGGGTCGTGGCCGTACAAGCCGCGTGTCGACATGAACTCGACCAGCCAGGAACTGTATGGATTGGTCACATCATCTCCCGTGAAAATTCGTGGCATGTGCTTGCGGAAATGGAAGCCCAAAAGTTTGCCCCAGAATCTGGTCTGTACGTGTTCGCCGAGTTTGAACAGCGTCAACAGCCGGCCGTCGTAGAACCGGTTGATGACGTTGCGCCAGGCGTCGAGATGCCTTTTGACGTATGCGTCGTACTGTTCGAACGCGCGCGGTGAGCCGTCGGCGATGGCCTCGGATAGGGCTTTAGCGCTCTGCATCGCCAGCAGCATGCCGCTGGAGAACACCGGGTCGACGAAGCCGAAGGAATCGCCTACCAGCGCCCAGTTTTCGCCGATGCCGCGCCGCACACGCGCTTGGTAGTTCGAGTAGCGCACGACCGGAGTGATGCGTCGTCCCGCCTTCGACCATTCGCGCATCACCGGATCGTGCTTCATGAAGTTGTCGTATTGCTCCTCGGCGGTGTCGCCGAACTCGCGAATCACGTCGCTATCCATGATGAAGCCGACTGAGACGCGGCCGCGCAGCGGAATACGCCAGCACCAGCCGCGGCTCAAACGATCGGTGTGCACGTTGGTGGCGATCTCGACTTGTACCCCCTCTAGATGCGCGTGCAGGGCGGTGTCCTTGCGCTCTCCGGCGTCGACCGGCAGGTCCAACATCTTCGGGATGCCGCGGTGTCGCCCCATCGCGTCGACGATCCAATCGGGCTGGCGCCCGTGCAGGACGGAGTCGGCGGCTGCGAGTGTCTCGTCGCTCAACCGCATGCGGGTCGATTCTCCGACGCGCTCGATCCGTCCGTTTTGCTCGATCACTGTGACACCGCAGCGCGCGGCGGCGTCGCGCAGGGTCGCGTCGAAACGATCGCGTGGAACGTTGTACGAATAGGTGGGGGTGTTGCCGCCGCGGACCTGGTTGAACCAGATGTTGAGTCGGTAGTTTTCGTTGTAGACGAAGGTCGCGCCGGCCTTCCAGACGCTGTAGGCGGCGACCTCATCCTCGACGCCGAGGTCCTGCAGGTAGGGGACGACGGCGGGAACCAGGGATTCGCCGACGATGAGTGGCGGTCGTTTGCCGTCTGCGTACATGACGACGTCGATGCCTTTGCGGACGAGGTAGCACGCCAAGGTCGAGCCGGCCGGACCGCCGCCGAGAATCGCGACAGTCTTTATCGTACGCTCATTCATGATCTGGCAGACAATAGATGACGCCGGGTCCCTGTCAACGCGGTGCGGCCACACGCGACGCGGCGCACCGGGTGGTTCTCCCTCGCGGCGAATGGTAAGCGGAGGTGCATTCGCATGGAATGGACGCGAGAAGCGCTGGAGGCGCGAATCTTCGAGATCCTGTGTGGCGAGCTCCTGTCTGTCGGGAATTCATTCACGGTCGAATCCGACCTCGTCGCCGCCGGGCTAGACTCGATGGCGGTGACGCAGCTGATGCTGGCGATCGAGGAGAGCACGGGCGTCTGGGTGGACGAGAGCTTGCTGACGCCGGACAATCTGGCCTCGGCCCGGACCCTGGCGGCATGCGTCCACGAACAGCTCCGCAGCCGCTGACCGCTACGCGTCGGGCATGACGATCGAGCGCGTTCCCCTGACCGGCGCGGATTGCATGCTGCGCGCCTTTGATCGCGAGGCGCTGCGATATCACTCGGCCAGCCACGCCTCGCAGCTGGTTCTGCGACTCGGCCCCGGGCTCGATGTAGCGGCTTTGCGGCGCCTCATTGCCGCCGTTGCCGACGACGCGGCGATCGTCCGCGCACCGATTCGGCGGCGCTGGCG
>JBGTMF010000162.1:0-3055 GCA_041743795.1 Thermodesulfobacteriota bacterium
ATACGCCTACGACGCGGCGGGACGGCTGGCGGAAGTGACGGTCGACGCGAGCGTGGCCGCGACCTACCACTACGACGCCAACGGCAACCGCACGGCGCACGACGGCCCCGGCGGAACGCCGATCGCCACCGCCGAGTACGACGCCCAGGACCGACTGCGGGAATACGGCACGACCGTCTACGAATATACGGAGAGCGGCGAGCTACTCAGCAAGACCGACGGCACGGACACCACCACCTATACCTACGACGCGCTCGGCAACCTGCGCCAAGTGGAAGGTCCGGGAGGCACGCCGGAGATCGACTACCTGGTCGACGGCCGCAACCGCCGCATCGGCAAGAAGGTGAACGGAGTGCTGGTGAAGCGATGGCTCTACCAGGACCAGCTCAATCCGATCGCGGAGCTCGACGCGGCAGGGAACGTGGCTCAGTTCGTTTACGGATCGAAGGGGAACGTACCGGACTACATGGTGCGGTACGACAGCGGCGGGACGGAAATCGGGACATACCGGATCCTCTCTGACCATCTCGGCAGCGTGCGATTGGTGATCGACATCAGCGACGGTACGATCGTGCAGAGAGTCGACTACGATGAGTTCGGGGTCGTGTTGAACGACACGAGCCCTGGCTTTCAGCCCTTCGGCTACGCCGGCGGCATCTGGGACGCCGACACCGGACTCGTGCGCTTCGGAGCGCGGGATTACGATCCGGTGGTCGGAAGGTGGACGGCCAAGGATCCGATTCGGTTCGGGGGTGGGGACTCGAATCTGTACGGGTATGTGGTGAATGATCCGGTAAACTTACACGATCCTGAAGGTAGGGCAGCTATCCTGATACCCATCATCCTAGGCGGTCTGGTGCTTGACATTTTGATCAACGTTGAGATCCAGGAGGATTCCTGTACCGGCCAGCCGATCGTCAGGATTCCGCCTCCCAGCATGTTCGACAAGGGCTTTCCTATCCCGGTATTCTTTGGCGTCGATGTTCCAGTTAGGACAATCACCGTGCCTGGCCTCGGTCCAATAGGCATACCCGATAATCCTTCAATCATGGTGGATCCCAGACTCGGATCAGGGTTTGATCTAACAGGTGGCCTCCTATAGCCCGGAGATTCGTACATGCGGCAGGAAACACGCTTTTGGCTCTGGTTCTTTCTCTTTCTCTTCATAATAGTTCCTCTAGTAGTTGTATTTTTTACACCTCGATTTATCAGTAAGCACACTACGGTGGAACAACCAGAAGCATCTTCACAGGGGCCAGGAAATCATGGTGTCACGAGCGCAACGTAGGGGAATCGTTGGACATCAGCGCATATTGGGGATCGATTTCGTCATTGTCCTTGTCCTTTGGGGCATCTATTTCAACGGCAATATTGGAACTGTAAGGAGGTGGTGATACATACTTCCACTGCCGAGCTACCTGCGAGGTATCGCAGCGCGGAACTGGTGGTTACCACGCTGCTTTGGTTGGCGGCGCGGTCCGCGAAATGATCCAAAACGAACCGGCCGCTGATCGTGCCCGAGATGAAGCAGCAAATGCGCAGGGGCAGTGTGCTGGAAGGAATTCTCCCGACCTAGACTGCTATAGTGCTTGTCAGAACCTGATTCCGCCATGGGGGATTCCGCAGCGGCATCTGCCGCCGCATGCGGATCCGGCACACATTTACCGGCCGGCCCAATGAGCCGAACGTCGGAGAAGTTCGTCCTCGTAATCCTCAGCTCCGCCATCGTATGGGCGGGATGTGATACTGCTGAGATCTCGGAGTTGAAGTTTGAAACATACCACGAGTTGGCTAGCGCCCAGGAACCTGGCAACTGGATACCAGTGTTCATACCGCGGACCGCGGTGCAAATACGGCTCAAGTACAAGGTCGATACTGGTGCACAGATACTCGCGTTCCAGGTGGAGCATGCTGATGAGCTACTAGTCGGAGGCTCTTGCAGGAGGGTGGCGGCCACTGATCTCGAGCTGATTCCATCATCTAGATTTGCTCGAGTTGATTGGTGGCCCAAAGAACTAATTGGAGAGGCGCCAAGTGTAGAGAGACTCAGGGAGTATGATCTCTATCGGTGCGAGCGTCAGGCGTCGCTCGCTGTGCTGCGGAACAATGAAGGTCTTCACGCCTTCTATTGGAGCGTTGCCTATCGGTAGCTACATTCCCAGCATCTGCGTGGGTCGTGAATACGACGGAAATGGGCGGCCAGGCTGAAGGACGCCCCGCCGCCCCGGTAGGACTGGACGGGACTTGATTTAACACTACGCCGAGGAGGTCGAATATTCGTACTTCGCGTCCGGCACCGACAAGGGTAAGCTGCAGAGCGTGACGACGAGTGACGCCGTGCTGAGCTTCACCTACGACGGCTCGCTGCTGACCGCCGAGCAGTGGAGCGGCGGCGTCTCGAGCACGGTGACGCACGGCTACGACGACCGCTTCCAGACCAGCTCTCTGCAAGTGAACGCTCTGCCGGAGGTGGAGTTCGAACACGACCGTGACGGGCTGCTGACCCAGGCCGGCGATCTGGATCTGACCCGCGACGCCGAGACCGGCTTCCTGACAGCGACGGCGCTGCCCGCATCGTCGCCGCAGGTGAGCGACACGACGACCTACAGCGCCTTTGCCGAGCTGGCGAGCTACACAGCCACCTACACCGGCGGCAGTTACTCGTACACCATCGACGAGCGCGACAAGCTGGGGCGGATCAGGCAGAAGACCGAGACCATCGGCGGCGTCACCACGGAGTACGAATACGTCTATGACGCGGCGGGCCGGCTGGAGGAAGTGACGGTCGACGCGAGCGTGGCCGCGACCTACCACTACGACGCCAACGGCAACCGCACGGCGCACGACGGCCCGGGCGGAACCCCGATCGCCACCGCCCAGTACGACACGCAGGACCGACTGCGGGAATACGGCACGACCGTCTACGAATACACGGAGAGTGGCGAGCTGCAGAGCAAGACCGACGGCACGGACACCACCACCTACACATACGACGCGCTCGGCAACCTGCGCCACTTCGAAGGCCCGGGAGGCACGCCGGAGATCGAGTACCTGG
>JBGTMF010000163.1:0-21429 GCA_041743795.1 Thermodesulfobacteriota bacterium
CGGCCGCTCCACACCCGGCGTAGGTGATCGGCGACCTCCGCACGGCTGGCGCCGCCGCGCAGCAAAGCGCGCAGGTCGGTGCCCAGACGCGCGTAGAGGCAGAGATACCACATGCCGTCCGCCGTCAGCCTGGCGCGGTCGCACGACGAACAGAAGGGCTGCGTCGTCGACGAGATGATGCCGAACTCGGTTCCGTCCGGCAGCGCGAAGCGATCGGCTGGCGCCGACGCGTCGGTGGTGGCCGCGGCCACCGGCCCGTAGCGCGTGGCGAGAATTTCGAGGATCTCCCGGCGAGACACCACGCGGTCGCGCGACCAGTGGGTGGCGCCACCGACGTCCATGTATTCAATGAAGCGCACTTCGGCGGCGTAGCGGCGGCCGAACTCGATCAAGTCGGCGATCTCGTCGTCGTTGACGCCACGGATGACCACCGTATCGATCTTCAGCGGGCGAAAGCCGGCGCCGTCGGCGGCTTCGATGCCGGCGAGGACCGCGGCCAGCGAGTCGCGCCGGGTGAGTTCGCGGAAGCGGTCCTCGCGCAGCGTGTCGAGGCTGACGGTGAGGCGATGCAAACCGGCGCCGGCCAGGGCTTCCGCGTTGTCGGCGAGGAGCACGCCGTTGGTCGTCAACGCCAGGTCGCGGATGGCCGGCTTGGCGGCAAGCATCTCTACCAAGTTGGCAAGCCCGTGGCGCAGCAGCGGTTCGCCTCCCGTCAGACGCACCTTGTCGACGCCGAGGTCGCAGAAGCAGTCGACCAGCCGCGAGATCTCCTCGAAGTCGAGAATGTCGCGGCGCGGCAGCCAGACGTAACTCTCCTCCGGCATGCAGTATTGGCAGCGCAGATTGCACCGGTCCGTGACGGAGATTCGCAGGTTGCGCAGGGTCCGGCCGTGGCGATCGAGTGTCGGCATCGGTCGGCAAGTATGCCGTCCCCGCCCGCGAGAGTCCACAATGCCCAGCGGCGCCTCCCCTCAGTCATTGCCGACAATCGGGGCAGAGCCCAGCGGCAGGGCGAGCGTCAGTTCGGCGACGGCGGCTCTAGGGGCACCTGCAAGCCGATCTGCGCGTTGAAGCCGGTTTCGTAGAATTGGACGATTCCGTCGCGGTCGATGAGGACGAACGTCGGCGTGCCGCTGACGCCGTACGACTGAAACGTCTGGCGGAATCGATCGATCGCCACGCGCCGCGGAAAGGGACCGTCGTAGGTCGCGAAGAATTTGTCGAGCGTGGCGGCGTTCTCGTCTGTGATGGCGATGACGGGAACGTTGTGTTCGCGGCCAAGCCGGATCACCTCAGGCAGGGCAAACTTGCACGGCGCGCACCAGGTGGCCCAAAAGAAGAGCAGCGCCCCCTTGCCGGTCCGCAGGGTGGTGTCGCCGCGGTAGGACTCGACCTCGAAACCGGGTGCCGTGGTGCCGATCTTCGGCGGGCCGGGAAGCTTCGGCATTTCGATCGGAAATGGGTCGGGGAGGAGCGTCACGTAGAGCGTCTCGCCGCCGCGTTGGACGCGAATCGGCGCGGGTTCACCGATTTCTCGCTGCATCGTCCATTCGCGCACCTGATTCGCTTCTTGAAACGGCGCGTCGGGCGGCCCGAAGAGCACGTCGCCGACGAGCAAGCCGGCTTTATCAGCGGCCGAACCGGGAAACACAGTCATCACGGTCACCGCGCCCGGGCTGCGTCCATCGTCCTCCTGCTCGCGATCGGTCGGCGGTCGGTAGCGGATGCCCATCCACGCCGGCATGATCTTTTCGACGAGGAGTTGGTCGTCGTCGAGGCGGGGGAACGGATCCGGAATTTCGAGATCCTCGGCGCGTTTCCCCTGCGCGGCGAGCGGCCACCAGCGGCGACCCTGCGGCTCGACGCGCGCCAAGTCCAGGCTCTCGCATTCGCGCAACGTCTCGTAGTTGGCGCGGATACGTTCGTCGCCCGATTCGTCCATGTAGACGCGACCGGCAATATTGGTCAACTGATTGTACATACGCAGAACGACCCCGAGACGAACCTCCATGCGGTACGCCGCGGCGGCGGCGTCGTCGGCCCGCTTTCGCAGCAACTGCATGCGCGCCAGACGGGTACCCTCGTCGCGAGTGAACGGCGCCAGATCGGTCAGTAACTCGCCGGCAAGCGCGGCCCGTTGCTCCGACGTCAACTCTTTTAGAGTCGCCGGCGCGAGCTTCTCCGTCCACTCCGGCTGCGCCTCGAGGAAATGGTTGAGGTTCTCCTGCCGCACCGCGTCGAGTGCTTCGTTCCAGCGTTCCGCGTAGGTCGACAGCTGTTCGCTGACCACGGGCAGCACCGAAGTCTGCTGTTGCAGCTCGCGCAACGAGCGCGGGCTGAAAATTCCGTAGGCCTGGCCGATGCGATCGAGCAGGCGTATCTCGTGCTCCCAACGCGAGCGATCCTGCCAGGCGAGTTCGAGATACTCGTCGACGATCGCGGTGAGGTCGCCGTCGTCGTCGCGCCTTTCGAGAAGGCTGCGCAAGTAGACCTCGCTGCTCGAATGCGGGACATCGGGTGAATCGTCCATCACCAGCACGTGCTCGTGCGCCTCGGCCAGATTGCCCAGGGATTCGATACCGCGCAGAAAGTGGTGTGAGTGGCCGACCCCGTCGACGCCGCGGTTCTCGGGATAGCAACCGTAGGCGGGGCGGTCGGCGCTCGAGGCGAAGTAGCCGCAGGTGTCGCGCGCGGGATTGGCGAGGCTGGCAAAGGAGCCCGAAAAGCACTGCGACATCAACATCACCGTGCGCAGGCCGGTCGGCAGCTGCGCGAAGATCTCGCGCAACTCGCTGACGCTCATCATCTCCTTCCAAAGGACGATGGTGTTATTGGTGAGATCCTCTTTGTTGATCTCACCGTGATCGGTTACGTAGAAGAAGAGTGTGTCACCCGGCTTGAACCTGGGCGCGTTCTCGAGAAACCACGACTCGATGTTCTCGCGCTTGGCCGGCTGCAGTTCGTATCCATCGACGACCGAGTCGACGTACTCGATTTGCGGCCGCAAGACCTGCTGTGCCCGGCGGGTCAGGAGCCAGAAGTCCTCGGCCTCCTGACCGTCGCGGGTTGCCAGGTCGGCGGCCGGGTCGGCGCCGTCGCCGGAGAAGATGACGATGTTTTCGCGCGGGATGTCGTAGTCCTCGAGGACGCGCACGAACCCCCGGATGTGCGTCAGATGCGATTGGAAGTTGATGCTCGGCCGGCCACCCCCGTTGATCAACACTGCGTGGTTGACACCGCGCCGCGGCGCCGCGCCGCCGATCTGCATGGAATGACAGGCGGTGATGAGCAGGCTGAGAGCGAGGGCCCATGAATGGCGGAGCCGGGCTGGGGAGACTCGCAGACGCATGAACGGACACCGTACTCTGCGCTCGCGTGCGAGTCCATGCCGGCGAGTGGTGCGGACCACCTACGTTTCAAAGTACCGTCGCCCGAGGATCGCCTGCGTTGAGGGGGTTGGCGTTCCGTGGCAGGATGCGCCGGTGGCGACGACGGCGATCCAGGTAATCGAACTGACGCATCGGTACGGCGAGCGCTCGGCGCTCGCCGGGGTTTCGTTTACCGTCCCGGCGGGCGAGATATTCGGTCTGCTCGGCCCCAATGGCAGCGGCAAGACGACGATGTTTCGCATCCTGTCGACGCTGTTGCGGCCGACATCAGGAGAAGTGCGCGTCTTCGGCGCCGATCTGCGAAACGATCCGGAGGGAGTGAGGCGCAGCTTCGGTGTCGTCTTCCAACGCCCCAGCGTCGACGCCAAGCTGAGCGTCATGGAGAATCTCCGCCACCACGGCCGCCTCTACGGCATCGGCGGGCGCGAACTGGCCGCTCGCTGCGACGAAATGCTCGAGCGCTTCGGACTCGCCGATCGGGGTGGCGACAGGGTCGAAACGCTGTCCGGCGGATTGCAGCGCCGTGTCGAACTCGCCAAGGGATTGTTGCACAAGCCGCGGCTATTGTTACTCGACGAGCCTTCCACGGGTCTCGACCCGGGAGCGCGTCGCGAGTTCATGCGCCACCTGGTCGACCTGCGCGATCGCGACGGAGTCACCATCCTGCTGACGACGCACCAGATGGAGGAAGCGGAGCGGTGTGATCGGGTCGGCATCATGAACGAAGGGCAGCTGCTGCGGGTCGATACGCCCCTTTCTCTGGTGGCGAGCGTCGGCGGCGATGTCGTCGTCGTGCACGCCGAGAATCCAACGGCGCTGGAGGCCCGTATTCGCGAGAAGTTCCAGGTCGAGCCGGTTGCCGTCGACGGAGTCCTGCGCATCGAGCGAGCGCGCGGTCACGAGTTCGTCCGCGACGTCGTCGAGGCGTTTCCCGGTGAAGTGAAGACCATCACCTTCGGCAAACCGACCCTGGAGGATGCATTCATCCACGTCACCGGACGGCGACTATGGGAGTCCGGAGAAGAGGCGACGGGATGAGCGGAGCGGGGAGATGCATGGCGATCGCGGCGGCGGACCGATGAGTGAAATGAGCGGCAGCGGCGTCGCCGTTTCGGTAGCCGGCACGGCCGGCGCCGGCGGCGGCATCCACTGGGGGGCGGTGACGACGCTGTGGTGGCGGGAGATCATTCGCTTTCTGCGCCAGCGCAGTCGGGTAACGGGTGCGTTTGCCCAGCCGTTGGTGTTTTGGCTCCTGCTAGGCGGCGGCATCAACGCCTCGTTTCGTGCGCCGGAAGCCCTCGAGAGCGGCGGCTACATGGCGTACTTCTTCCCTGGAGTGATCGCGATGGTACTGCTTTTCACGGCGATCTTCGCCACCATCGCGGTCGTCGAGGATCGCCAGGGAGGGTTCCTCCAGGGCGTCCTGGTGGCGCCGGTCTCGCGCCTGTCGATCGTCCTGGGACAGGCGTTGGGCTGCACGACGCTGGCGGTGGTGCAGGGGTTGTTGTTTCTGCTGTTGGCGCCGCTGGTCGGCTTCTCGTTGACAGCCGCGGGGGCCCTGGTGGGATTTGCCGTAATGACCCTCGTGGCGTTCGCTCTGGCCAATCTCGGGTTGATCATCGCCTGGCGGATGGATTCGACGCAGGGGTTTCACGCCGTCATGAACCTGTTGCTCCTGCCGATGTGGATTCTCTCCGGGGCCTTTTTCCCGGCGGCTGGCGCGGCTGGTTGGCTGCGTTGGGTAATGACGATCAACCCGATGACATACGGAGTGACGGCGTTGCGCCGGTCTTTCTACATCGGCGGCGCGGTTCCGCCCGAAGTTGCCACGCTTCCCGCCATGTGGCTGGCGCTTGCGGTGACGATACTCTTCGCGGCGGTAATGTTCGCCGCCGCGGTCGCCACCGTCCGCCGCAGCGTCGCTTGATGCGGCGGCAACCCGCCCGGGGGAGAGGGTAGTTCTTCGCCGTAGGATTGCGGTTTTGCGAGCGCGGTACCGCCGGGGTGACGCCCGCGCGGAGGCGCCGCGCGGGCGTTATTCTTTGGTGCCCTCGATGTTGTCGAGATAGCGGAAGAATCCGGACTCGGGAGAGAGGATCAACTGCGTGCCGTCGGTAATCGCCGCGTCGTATGCCTGCAGGGTTCGCAGGAGTTCGAAGAACTCAACGTCGCGCTCGTAGGCATCGGAGTAGATCTTCACGGCACGCGCCTCGCCGCCGCCGCGGAGGATCTCGGACTTTTTGTTGGCTTCGGCCATGATGATCTTGCTTTGTTTGTCCGCCAGGGAGCGGATCTTGCGAGCTTCCTCATCGCCCTCGGCGCGGAATTTCTTCGCCTGTCGTTCCCGTTCGGCCTTCATGCGGCGAAAGACGTTCTGCTCGTTCTTCTCGGGTAGGTCGGCGCGTTTGATGCGAACGTCGACGATCTCGATACCGAAGTCGCTCACCCGCTGAGCGCTGGCACGGGTGATCTCGCGCATCAGCCCGGCGCGCCGATCGCTGACGATTTCCTGCAGGGTCTGGCGGCCGAGGTTCTCGCGGACGTTCGAGTAAACGATGTCGTCGAGTCGGGATTGGGCCGCCTGTTCTGTGCGCAGTGTGCGGTAGAAATTCAGCGGATCGACGATGCGCCAGCGGGCGTAGTTGTCGACGACGAGTTGCTGCTTGTCGCGGGTCAAAAGCTCTTTCGGGACAGCGTCGTAGAGAAGCAGGCGCTTGTCGAAGTACTCGACGCTCTGGATCAGTGGGATTTTGAAGTAGAGCCCGGGCTCTTGCACCGTGCGCACCGGTTCCCCCAGCTGAATGACGAGGGCCTGCGTCCACTGGTCGACGCGGTAGAACGCAGCGTTCCAGATGACGACAGCGACGAGCAGAGCGCCGGCGACGATGGAGAAGAGGCGGTTCATGGCGTGCCCGTCGCTTTCTTCGCACGCAGGGCATCGAGCGAAAGGTAGGGCACAGTCTGGTCACTGACGTTGCGGTCGAGGATGATCTTATCGGCGCGCGCCAGGACCCGCTCCATCGTCTCGATGTAAAGGCGCCGCTTGGTGACCTCCTTGGCCTTTGCGTACTCCTCGTAGACCGCGACGAAGCGGTTGGCCGAGCCTTCCGCTTCGTTGACCAGAGCCTCGGCGTACGCCTCGGCTTCGTTGACGACCTGCGCCGCCTGGCCGCGCGCCTTCGGCAGAATGTCGTTGGCGTAGCCGCGCGCCTCGTTGATGAGGCGCTCCTTGTCCTGCTCGGCGCTGATGACGTCCTTGAACGCGTCGATGACATCGCCCGGAGGCTCGACGTCCTGCAGCTTGACGGTGACGATGTCGATACCGGCGCCATACTCGTCGAGAATCTCTTGCAGCGCTTCGTGGGCGGATTGTTGGATGCGCTCCTTGCCCTCGGTCAGGGCCTCGTCGATCTTGCTCGCGCCGATGACTTCGCGCATGGCGGCCTCCGCCGCGTCGCGCAATGCTTGGCGTGGGTCGGAGACATTGAAGAGGAAGTCGCTGAGTCCATCGGGGGTCTGCTTGACGCGATACTGAATGATGAAGTCGAGGTCGACGATGTTGTTGTCGCCGGTCAACATCAACGCCTCTTTCGGGATCTGTCGGTAGCGCGGCGGCGGGCCGGGAGAAATCGTCAGGAAGCCGATCTCTTCCTTGCGGATCGCGGTCACCTGCACCTTCAACTCGCGTTCAATGGGCGCCGGCAGTCGATAATGCGGCCCCGGACCGGCTTCGCGAACGGCCTTGCCGAAGCGCAGGACGACGGCGCGCTCGTCGGGAGCGACGATGAAGATGCCGCTTGCCATGTACGCGAGCAGAAGGAGCACGAGGATCAGGATTGGACCGATCCCTTCTGCAAATCCCCGCCATTGGCGACCGAGTTCGCGCAATCCTTCGATCGCATCGTCGTTGTTGCGTGGCGGCCAATTGCCGTCGCCGAACGTCATTTCTGCAACCTGTGCTGAATCACGCCCCGACTCTACCAATCCACCCCGTCAGGGCAAGCAGCAGCGGCGCGACTTCCCGCTGGCGTATTGCTTGCGTTTGGTCGCGGTGCTGGATTTCTCAGGCGACAGTGGGTTGGCGTGCGTCGTACATCCGATGCCGCGTCGGCGGCACGGCCGCCTATTTGTGGCGGGCGTTCTCGTATTCCTCCAGGTCCGGAGCATCTTCGTCGACCCAGATCAGGTGAGCGCCGCAGCGATTGCAGATGGCATCGAGGTAGTAGACGCCGCGGACGCTGCCGAGGGCCATGCGCTGGCGATGGGCGACGCCGCTGCTGTCACGACATTCGTGCAGTACCATACTGCCGACCCCTTTCGCCGGCGCGCGCTGGGCACGCTGGGTCGGCGCGAGAGTGACGATGGTGGGCACGGTTCAGTCGCGGAGTTCGGAGAGAATAGCCGCAGTCGCGGGGGATTTGTTGAGTGTGTAGAAGTGGATCCCGGGGGCGCCGCAGTCCAGCAACTCGCGACACTGGCGGGTGGCCCAATCGATGCCGACGCGCTCTTCGTCCGCCGAGCTGGTGGCGGTGTTCAGCCTCTCGTGCAGTTGGCCCGGGATTCTCGCGCCACACAGCGAGGCGATTCGCTCGATTTGTTGGCGATCGGTGATCGGCATGATGCCGGGAACGATCGGCAGCTCTATGCCGGCGGCGCGGGCGCGCTCGATGAAGGCGAAGTAATCAGCGTTGTCGTAATAGAGCTGGGTAATGACGAAGTCGATTCCGGCGTCGACCTTGGTGCGCAAGTGACCGATGTCGAGCGCCAGGTCGCGGCACTCGGTGTGGCCCTCCGGGTAGCCGGCGCCGCCCAGGCAGAAGTCGTCGCCTCGTGATCGGATGTACGCGACCAACTCGCTGGCGAAGGCGAATCCGTCGGCGGGGGGGACGAAATGATCCTCGCCGCGCGGCGGGTCGCCGCGCAGCGCGAGGACGTTCTCGATGCCGCCCTGGCGCAAGCGATCGAGAATGTTGCCGATCTCGCCGCGCGAGTGGCCGACGCAGGTGAGATGGGCCATCGCTTCGATGGCGAAGTCGCGCTTGATGCGAGTGACGATGTCGAGGGTTTTCTCGCGCGTCGTGCCGCCGGCGCCGTAGGTGACGGAAACGAAGCTCGGCTGCAGTCGGCGCAGTCGCTCGACCGCTTGCAGCAGCGCGGTTTCTCCGGCGGCGGTCTTCGGCGGGAAAAATTCGAACGAGAAGACCGGTTTACCGGTGGCGAACAACGAAGATATCTTCATGGATGAAATTCCGCAGCCGCTCATCCTGCGGGAAACCTCAAGAAAAACAAGCCGCACCAGCCCGGTGCGGCAATCGCCGGCCGGCGAAAGTGAGGCGCGGGCCGGACACTGCCGGACCCGCGCCTGAGCAGACTCATCCGAGGTGGTAGGCGTTGAGCTTGTTGCCGTCGAGATCGCGGAAGTAGCCGGCGTAGAATCCGCCGCCGCGCGGGCCAGGGGCTCCCTCATCCGTACCGCCGAGTTCGATGGCCTTGGCGTAGATCTTGTCGACCATCTCCGTCGAACCCGCCGCCAGCGCAACCATGACGCCATTGCCGACGGTGGCGGCCTTCTCGTCGAAGGGGAGGCTGACGGCGAACATTCCCGGTCCCGCTGTTGCCGCCCAGAGGATGAAGCGTTCCATCTCCATGGCGCGCTTGCCGCCGAGGTCGGCGAGCAGCGCATCGTAGAACGCGGCCGCGCGTTGCAGATCGTTGGTGCCGAGAGTCACATATCCGACCATGTCGAGTTCTCCTGCGCCGTCGATTGCGGCGCTGTTCAATTTGCCGAGCCGACACTTTCCCGAGACCGGGCCAAATGTCCAGAGAAGGCCGGATGCGTCGGTTCAGTAGGAGGCAGCGCGCAGGCGGATGACCAGCGGATGAGGCATGTAGCGGAAGAGGAAATCGGTGGGGTACTTGGCGGCCATCGCGGCGTTGACTCCGCCTGCCATGTCATTGGCTGGATCGGCGCGTACATCTTCGAATCGTTGGCCGGCGATATCGACCCTCACATAGGGGCTCTTGGTGTTGCTACCGATGCGCGCGGCGGCATCGGTGCCGAGCCGCGCGTATACATCGCCGTGCAGGACTACGAACCACACGGTCGTCCAGTGTGAACTGAGATCGGCGCCGATCGTTTCGAAGCGAAGCGTCGATCTGTCGGTCCATTCCTCCGGCGTCCACGCCGCCCCGGCGGCGTCGGTGCCGCGTAGGACAAACAGCATGGCGCACAGCAGAATCGTTCGTCTCCACATGGAACAAATGCCTTCCGTTGGAATGGGAGTCTCTCGGCGCGGCGCACTCTAGCACGATGCGGCGATCATTTGGAAAACGTTTCCGCAAACGTTCAGAAGGTGTATTCGATCTGGCCGGTATAGGTGACATCGGCCCGTATGCCGTCGCGGTTGAGCGGCAGTTGAATTCCGGCTCCGAGGACGAACTGGCCAAACGGGTTGATCCGCAAGCCGAGCGCCGACTGTACGACGTCATCGTTGCTGTCGTCGCGTTTGTCGTCGTGGTAGCCGAGAAAATCGAAGCCGACGGTGAGCCAGTTCGTCGCCCGCGCGTCGCTGCCTACGATCCACTGAAACTGACTGACGTCGCGTCCGGTGCGCATCGCGTAGCCGAGGTTGGCATGCGGCGAGAAACGGCCGACGTTCTTCGACGCGATGATCCAGGGGGTCAACGTCGGATCGCGGAAGCCTAGAAGGTCGTCGCCGTTTCCGGTCGGCACCGTGACGACCGCGGCGACAGCCAGGTCGGCCCATTGCGTATTGGCGAAGTTCCATTTGCCGCGTAGGTAGACGTCGCCGGTGCCGCTGGCCGACTCGTCGAACGAATCCTCGGCGCAGCGAAAGGCCTCGCCGCAGATCGGGCCGCTGCCGTTGCGGATCACGCCCTGTTGGTCGGAGCCGAAAAAGGTCGAGCCATTGTCGAGCGGATCGAGGATCTGCGCCTGCGCTCTGCCGCGCATGCGGATGCGGTTGATCGCCAGGGCGAGGCTTATGTCGATGTCATCGGTCAGCCCATAGGCGGCGCTGAGGTAGAAAAGGTCGAGGCGAAAGGACATCGCCAGCGATGTCTCGACGACGTCGTCGCCAAACGCCACCTGGTCGCCGGCGGGAAGGCCAGCGAGGAACTCGGCAGAGAGCGCCGGCTGGCGGAAGCTCAGGTTGGAGAGCTTTTCCCCCTCGAGCGTATCGAAGTCGCTGTAGGTGTAGGAATAGCCGACGGTAAGCACGCCTTTTCCGAGCGTCGCGGCCCGCTCGGCGAGAGCCGGTCCGAGGCTCTGTTCGGAGCGCACGAAGGTGTCGAGTTCGGCATCCCAGGCGAAGCGGAAGGCGCCCGTCGCCGAAGGGATCGGCGCCTGCGAACGAGCCGCCGCGAGGACTGCCGGAAGATCGCGGAAGCGGCGTGCGAGCTCCGGCTCCTGGTTGGCGCGCGAGATGCCGTCCTGAGCGATCGTCGTCCCCAGGCTGCCGCCGAACAGGTTGGGAATGACGCGGCTGAGCGGCTCGGCGCGGGCCGCCGCCGCGAGCAACAGCATGGCCACCCCGGTGGCAATCGCCCGAGCAGACCCCGCCACCCTATCGACCGTACGAAGTCTCACGCAGTCCACAAGTAGAACAAGCAACGCATGGTCGCCATTCTAAGTCGAGCGGCCGGTTGAATGACAGATCCCGACAGGGGTTGCCGCAATTGCGCAGAAAACGCGGCAGACGCGTCGGCAGGTCCAGCGAAGAGGTGGCGGCGGCGTCTATCGATCGATCTTCAAGGCGCCGTCGCGCAGGACGAGGATCTTGGTCAAGCGGACCTCGAGTCGCACCTGACGGCCGGTCTTGCGGTCGTCGAAGCGATCGCGGCGGGTGAATGAGGCGACCAGCGCGCCGCCCTCTTCCTCGACGCCGATCTGGTCGAATTCGACCTCCAAATTGTTGGCCGCGTCCAAATACGCCTGCAGCGCGACGCGCTGTCGTTCGGAGAAGTCTATATAAAGGTCTGCGACCTTTGCCGCGTTCTTGCCTTCCATGGCGGAGCGCAGTTCCTCGAGGAATGCAGTGATGCGGGGGACGCGCTCCTCTGCGACCGGCAGCACCTCGCCGAACTCCGTCGGTGTCTCTTCGCTCGCAGCCGAAGAGCCATCGCCGACGGTTGGGACTTCGTCGGCGGCGTGGGCGCGGCCGACGACCAGGTCGAACCAGGCGCCGAAGGCGCCGAGGCCGGAGATCGGGCCCGGGTCGGTGTTGTTCGCCGTCGGCGGTGCGAGTAGGCCCTCGGACTCGAGCAACAGTCGATAGGCATCGACGTCGGTGTTGGTCTCCGTCTGGATCGACTCGCCCTCTGCCGCCGATACCTGCACCCGGAGGCGCCGCAACATGCTGAGTACGAGGGTCTTCTGCAGATCGAAGAAGTGATCGATCTCGCCCTCGACACTGTCCGACGCTTCGTTGACGCCGCTGTTGGCGTCGATGATGCGGGCATCGATGCGCAACGTCTCGCCGGTGACGTGGAATGCGCCGGTGACCAGCCGGCCGACCCCCAGCTCGCGCGCGGTGTACAGCGAATCCGCGCCGCGCACGCGTGTGGTGTGATCGATCAGTTCCGGAGAGAATACCCGCAGTGCTTTGACTTTGCTCAGCTCGGTGTCGAACGCGACGCGCAGCGCCTTGCTGATCCAATCGAATTTGCGATCGGCGCGCAGATTGTCGAATTCGAGTACGGCGATGGAGTTCAATCTCTCCTCGCCCTGGAGGGGAATCGGAACTCCTTCGGCCGCCGCGGCGATTGGCGGCGTGCTCGCCGCCGTGTCCGCTCCGTTCGACGCGATGGAAACCAGGATCAGGTCGGTGCCCTCGGTCTTGTGGTAGGGGTGTTGCTGTCCGCCGGTGAGGCTGGGCACTCGCTTGGCGACGTAGCCGAAGAGTTCCGAGACCGACAGCGCGCCGTCACCGTCGCGGTCGGCGCGGCCGTCGAGTGCCTCGAGGATGGAAAAGGTGAAGGCGCCGTGTCCGAGGCCGCGATCCTCTTTGGAATCTTCACCGGGACGCGATGCGGCGAGCAGGAAGAACCCCTCGCCGGCGGTCATCTGCGCGGCCATCTCGTCAGCGGAGACGACTTGCTTCGGCGCTACCCCGAGAGCGCCGGCGTGGCAGGTGTCGAGCATGACGACGACGGCGCGGACGTTGCGCCGGATGATGCGCAGCATCTCGTCGAAGTCCGTCATGCGCAGGCCCTCGGTCAGCAGATTGTCGGCGCGCGCCGGGTGCGGCAGGAAATAATAGCTGCCGCTCGATAGGTCGCGTACACCGTGACCGGCGAAGAAGAGTGCGGCGACGTCGTCCGGCCCGGCCTCGCCGAGAAAATTGGCCAGTCCATCGAGGAGAGAGGCGCGCGTCACCTTCTCGTTGGTCAGCACCAGGCTTTTGACCTCGCGATAGCCGCCACCGGCAGCGGCGGTGCGCAGCGCGCGGGCGATCTCCCGGGCGTCGCTATCGGCGAACTCCAGGGTCAACGCCGCTTCGTCGTAGCGGCTGACCCCGACCGAAAGCAGCCAGAATGTGGAGCGGGCCCCCGGGGCAGCGCTTTCGACCCGCTCCTCGACGATCAGCTGCGAATTGCGTTCACGCACGGCCGTCGGGTCGTAGATCGCCCATGTAATGAGGGCGCTGCCGGCAAGGCATGCCGCCGCAAGCGTAAGTCGTGCTCCCAACGTCATGGCCGGTTCTGCCAATCCCTACGTGGGGCGCCGCCGGGGATCAATGGGAAAGTGGCAAACGCCGCGGCGAGGCAGGGGGCGAAAGCAACGAAACCTGAAATTTCCCCGCGATTGCTGGGTCGTTGGGGCTGCGGTGCGCGATTTTGCCAAATGACCGTGGAAAAAACTCTTTCCGTAGTGCAATAAAGACGGACTTCACCGCATCCGGGAAGAGTGAACGTGATGGCTGCGCGATGTTGCATGCGGGCAGGATCCCGGGCTGGAGAGGGCCGTGGAGTCGCTGAGCGAGGTAAAAGAGACGCTGGATCTCATTCGCCGGTGTGTTGCCGGAGAGCGCGATGCGGCCGTGATCTTTCAGGAGCGCTACGGCGAGCTGATCTACGGCTACCCCATCCGAGTCTACCGGGTGCCCCCCGACGAAGCCGGCGACTTCTATGTGTTCGCCTTCGACAGGGGTCGCATCTTTCGCCGCGTGCGCACTTTCGAGGGGAGGGCCCCGTTCAGGGCCTATCTGCTCGGATTCGTACTCGACGATCTCGTCTTGGAATGGAAGCGCGGCGTGCGCGAGATCGAGACCGTCTCTCTGGAGAGTCTCGGTGAGTTGGCCGACCCTGGACCTGCCGACCGCGCCGAACAGGAAGGTGAAGTGAGCGATATGGACTTGGATCGATCAGCGATGCGCGAGCTGTTGACCGATCTCTCGACGCCGAAAGCGGTGGTGATGAAGCTGCTGTACGTCGAGGATCACGAGTTTGATCCGTCTGAGGTTCGCTACCTGTCCCAGGTATCGGGCAATGCCATCCCCGACGTATTGGACCGAATCGAGGGACTGCGTGCTACGGTGCGCGAGCGCGAGGCAGGACTCAAGAGGATGGAAGACGCGCTCGACGCGGTGCAGGCTTGGATACAGCTCTATGAGCGGCGCGTCCAGCGCATCAATGACGACCTGACGGCGCTACCGCCGACGGCGGTGTCTGCGGAGAAGTTGCGCGACGAGCGCGTCCAACTGGTGCGCAAGATCGATCGCCGCCGCACGCAGCGGTCGAAATTGCTGGCGCAGTCGCAGCGGCGCAAGGTGACGGCGCCGTACAAAGAGATCGCCGCTCTGCTCAACACCAGCATCGGCAACGTCGGCTCGCAGATCGCGCGTCTGCGGCGCGAGCTCATGACGAAAGTAGGCGACGCGTCGGCGAGTCGGATGACCGACTCGCTCGACTCGCTCGACGCGCACTCGTGAGGCGCAACACGGAGGAAGTGCCATGCAAGTAGACACGACGAAATTGAGGGACTGTCCCGATTTCGAGGATCTGTCGTGTTTCATCGACGAAGAGCTCGAAGCGACACAGTTGTCTTCGGTTCGCGATCACGTGGTGGACTGTGACCGCTGTGCCAGCCTGACGGCTCGCTTGCGCAAGGGGTTCGGCACCGCGTCGAGCGGGTTGGACGGCGGTTCGAGCGGTGCCAGTTGTTCCGACGAAGAAGGCCTGATTCTTTATCTCTCGCGCGGCTTGGCGGAGAATGAAAGGGTTGCCGTCGAAGCGCACCTGTCGCATTGCGATTCCTGCGTGTACGGCGTCTCTCTGCTGCGCAAGCGGCTGCACCTGGGGGTATCGGTGGATCAGCCGGTGCCGGCCGCATTGCGTGAGAAGGTCCGCGACATCATTGAGGCCGGGACGCGCGATCTGGCGGAGGATCGACGCGAAACACCGGCCGTTTCCTGGATGCATCGCGTTCGCGACGCTCTTGACCGATTCCTGCGCTTACCGGTTCTGGTGCCGGCCGCCGTCGCTGCCGGCGCGCTCTTGGTTGTCGGCGTACAGACCCGGGATGTTGGATCTGGCAGTTCGGGGATTCGCGCGGTGGAGCAGGTTTCGTTCCGGCGGGTGACGGTGAGCCATGCGGTCGTGCGCGAGTTGCCGCGGGCGACCGGGCGTGCCGTCGCCGAGTTGAAGGCGGGTCAGCAGGTCCGGGTTGCCAGCGAGGACCGGGATTGGTACCGAGTGGTCCTCGCGGACGATCGAACTGGGTGGGTGGAGCGAGAAGCTTTCGAGTGAGCTGTGACATGTAGGGATCGAACGACGCGTCGCCGGTTGGTTCGCCTCCGCGATGGACTTTGTCCGGTCCCATTGCTCGTGGTCGTGTTCGCCCTCGGTGTCGCCACCCAGGTGAAGGCGCAGCGGCCTCTCGCCTGCGGCGAGTCTGCGTCCGGATCGATCCAGACGAATACCGATCTCTACACGTTGCAACTGGCGGCAGGCACCGTCGGCTTCGTGCAGGGTTCCTTCACCTCGGGCGATGTCGGCGAAGCTCTGAGAATTCGCGTCACGGACGCCGGTGGGATCTTAGACGACACCTGCACCAACGTCGCCGAATTCGAGTCGCGCGGCCAGCCTATCACCGTCGCCGTCTCCTCGTGCATGGGCGGCCGCGGCAACTACCGCATCAACGTCCATATCGTGTCCGCCAGCGACGACCACTGCGGCCGTCAACTTGCTTGCGGCGCAACGCCCGACGGGTTGAGACTCGATCAGCTGGGCGATGTCGACTCGTTTCACTTTCCGGGTCTCGCCGGGGGCGTCGTCGATCTGCGCGTCGGCGATCAGGCGCAGCGCCCCGATCCGTATTTGGTGCGCGTTTACGATCCCAACGGGAAGCGGATTGCGTTCGTATGCGGCGAGCGGGTTTCCGTGCCGACTTCGTCGAGTCGGAACTACACGATCTTGGTAAGCGCCTGTGGTGCGGCGACGACCGGACAGTATCGCATCGAGCGCTTCGACCAACGCTGTCCGTACGGCCCGACGATCACGTCGATCTCGTTTCTTCCGCAGAATCGAAGCTTCGTTCTACCCTCCACCTACGACTCGGTCGGGCGCCCGGTGTACATTTCCAATGGTATCGGAACGATCGTCGTCGAGGGTAGGGTCGGCAGATCGGCCCGGGGAGTCGCCGGTTCGGCATTCGAATTCGGCCGCCCGCCGCCCTTTCAAACCATCGTTTCGAACCCTCTGGGCAACGGCAATGCAGAAGTCTGTGATCAGTCTTCGATGCCGCCGGGTGGGATTGCGGCAACCGCTCCATTCACGTTTCGCGGCGACTCGGCTTCGGCGGACCGCATGAACGACCTCGGCTGCCGCTTCAACAACGGCCAGGGGCTCGCCGTCGGCCGCCGCGATCCGCTCAACTCTTGCGTGCGCGCGTCGTTCGCATTCGTCGATCCGACGACCGACATCCAGTTCTGTGCGGACTTGAGCGACACCGAGCGCTTTCCGCCGGGTAACACCATTTTGGCCGCGCGAATGAGCGATCTCGACGGCGTTTTCGGAGCGCCGCGCGAAATCGTCATCCGCGTCGACGGTTCGCCACTGCCGAGTGTGACGCCCTCGCCGACCTTGGTGCCAACGACGGCGACGGTGCCGTCGGCCACGCCGACCCGCACATGGACGCCGCGCCCGACCCGACCGCCGGTGACGCGCAGGCCAGGGCCGTGCGTCTGCGATTGCGACGAGGATGGCGCCGTGCGCGTGAACGAGATGACGCGCTGTGTGCGCATCGCCCTAGGCACGACGATGCTCAGTCAATGTCCAAGTGGCGACCGCAACGGCGACGGAATGGTTTCCATCTCCGAGCTGGTCGTCGGCGTCACCAATACTCTCCACGGTTGCCCGCCCGCACCGACCGGCAACTGAAAGCGGCGGGGGCTGCGACGGGCTTAACAGCCCGTTGAAAAACAGGAAACGCGCTGCAAATGGTCTTTCAGCATCATGGCTGCGTTGCGAAATCCTCAACAAAAGTCACGACTTTGCCTCCGGTTTCGCGCCTTGCCCTGACGCTGAAATCCTCATTTTCGCCTGCGCACCTGTCTTTCAACGGGCTGTTAACCCGGCCGCGCCTCGAACTCACGCGGCGAACACCACCGTCTTGTTGCCGTGCACCAGTACCCGGTCGCCGAGGTGCCAGCGGACGGCGCGCGATAGGACGTTGCGCTCGACGTCGCGGCCCTTGCGGACGAGATCGTCCACGGAATCGCGATGCGAGGCGCGGATGACGTCCTGTTCGATGATCGGACCCTCGTCGAGATCGGTCGTGGCGTAGTGGGCGGTGGCACCGATCAGTTTGACGCCGCGTCGATATGCCTGGTGGTAGGGTTTGCCGCCGATGAATGCGGGTAGGAATGAGTGGTGGATGTTGATGATGCGCGACGGGAAGCGGCGCACGAACTCGTCGCTGAGGACCTGCATGTAGCGGGCGAGGACGATCAAATCGACGGCCTCGGCTTCGAGCAGTGCCGCCTCGCGATCCTCTTGCTGCCGCTTGGTTTCCTTGTTGATCGGGAAGACATGGTAGGGGATGCCGAACTGATGCGCGATCGGCTCGAGGTCGGGATGGTTGCTGACCACCATGGCGATGGTGCAGTCGAGTTCGCCGGCCCGGTGGCGCAGCAACAGATCGTAGAGGCAGTGGTCGTAGCGCGAGACGAAGATGGCCATGCGCTTGCGCTTGGCGGCGTACCGCAGGTCCCAATGCATGCCGAAGCGTGCGGCCACTTCGCCGACGGCGGTCTCGAGGGCGACGCGATCCGTGCGCAGCTCCGCCATGTCGAAGCGGATGCGCTGGAAGAACTGGCCATCGACCGGGTCGGTGTGCTGGTCCGAGTTGAGGATATTGGCACCGTGCCCGTAGAGAACCTGCGCCAGGGCGGCGACGATGCCCTTGCGGTCTGAACAACAGACGAGGAGCGTGGCGATCTGGTCGGCAGCGGGCGCGGCGTTCATGCCGGCGGTTGTAACAAGAGACGGTGCCGCCGTCACGCCATGCAGGTTTGGTAGAATCCGGGCGAGGAGTCCGTGCGTGGAACCCCTCGCCAAGGGCTGGTATAGCGACGGCCCATGCGGACGTACGAAGAGATCGTCACCGAGATCACCGGGCCGGGGGCGTTTTTTGAAGTCGTCGAGGAAGAGGTCCTCGGCGAGCGGATGCCGGTATTCAAGGACCGCAAGAGATCTCTGCGCCAGCTCCTGCAGGACTCGGCGATGCACGGCGACAAGGAGTACCTGGTTCTCGGCGATCGCCGCGTCAGCTACGCCGAGCACCTGCGCATGGTCGCTTCGACGGCGCGCTCGCTGCGCGAGCGGTTCGGCGTGCGCCAGGGCGACCGGGTGGCGATTCTCGCCGAGAACCACCTGGAGTGGGTGATTTCCTTCTGGGCGACGGTCAGCCTCGGCGCGGTGGTCGCGGCTTTGAACGGTTGGTGGACGGAGGACGAGATCCGTTACGGCATCGATGTCAGCGAGCCTTCCGTCCTGATCGCCGACCGCAAGCGCATCGCTCGTCTCGGCGGCGCCGACCTGGGTGTGCCGACGGTCGAGATTGAATCGGGTTTCGCTGACTTGCTCGGCCATGGCGACGCCGCGTTGCCCGAGGAACCGATCGCCGAGGATGACCCCGCGGTGATCCTCTTCACCAGCGGCACCACCGGGCGGCCGAAGGGCGCCGTCAGCTCGCACCGAAGCATTTGCGGCTTCGTGCATACGGCGTTCGCCTCTGGTTATCTGCGCATGATGCTCGACGAGGCGGCCGGCGCGCCGAAGATGGACCAGCCGGCACAGCAGTGCTCGCTGATGACCGTGCCGCTGTTCCACCTCTCAGGACTCTACGCCGGCGCGGTGATGATGCTGGCGATCGGTGGCAAGACGGTGTGGCGCATCGGCCGCTTCGATCCGCTCGACGTGCTGCGCTTGATCGAAGCGGAAAAGGTGACGAACTGGGCCGCCCTCGGCAGCATGGCACCGAGGGTTCTCTCGCACCCTGATCTCGGGAAGTACGACCTGTCGTCGATCCGCAACTTCGGCTCCGGCGGCGCGCCGACCAGCCCGGCACTGCAGGAGAAGATGCGGGGCGCGGCGCCGAACGGCGCCAGCGCCATCGGCCTCGGGTACGGCCTCAGCGAGACGGTGACGGCGGTGGCGATGATCGGGGGGCGCGACCTGCAGCAACACCCGACATCGGTCGGGCGGCCGACGTTGACACACCAGATCGAGATCCGCGACGCCGACGGCAGCGTCCTGCCGGACGGCGAGCAGGGCGAGATCCACGTGCGATCGGCATACAACATGCTCGAATACTGGCGCGACCCGGTGGCGACGCCGAAGACTCTGCGCCCGCGCCGCTGGCTGGCCACCGGCGATATCGGCTACATGCGCGACGGGCGTCTTTACATCAACTCGCGGGCGCGCGACATGATCCTGCGCGCCGCGGAGAACATCTACCCGGTTGAAATCGAGCACCGCCTCGACGAGCATCCGGCGGTGCAGGAGTCCGCCGTGGTCGGCGTCGACCATGCCGAGCTCGGCCAGGAGGTGAAGGCGATTGTAGTTCCTGTGCCCGGCTGCGACATCGACACCGCCGAGTTGGCGGTCTGGGTCGGCGCCAAGCTGGCGGCCTTCAAGGTACCCGCGCACTGGGAGGTTCGCCACGAGCCGCTGCCGCGCAACGCTACCGGCAAGGTCTTGAAGAACGTACTCACCGGCGAGGCGGAAAACCGCTTCGTCGAGGAGTGAAGCCGTGGGCGAAGGCATCGACGTCGTCGTTTTCGACCTCGGCGGCGTTCTCGTCGAGTTCTCGGGCTTCTCGCAGCTTCCCGAGATTCTGACCGTCGAGTTGCCAGCAGAGGAGGTGCGCCGGCGCTGGATCGCCTCGCCGGCGGTATCCGCCTTCGAGCGCGGTGGCCTGAGTGGCGACGATTTCGCAGCCGCCTTCGCTCGTGAGTGGAACCTCCGCGTCGCGCCGGCGGAGTTTCTCGAGCGATTCAGCGGTTGGGCGATGGATTTCTATCCCGGCGCGCGCGATCTCGTCACCGACGTCCGACGTCGGGTGCCGGCGGCCTGCTTCAGCAACTCGAACCCGATCCACTGGGAGAAGAACTTCAAGCGTTTTGCAATCCAGCAAGCGTTCGACCACTGCTTCGCGTCGTTCGAGATCGGTTTCGTCAAACCGGACGCCGAGGCCTTCGAGTTGGTCGCGACACGCCTTGATTGCGAACCGCGACGGATTCTCTTCCTCGACGACACCGAGGTCAACGTCGAGGGCGCCCGCCGCGTTGGCTACCAGAGCCACCTCGTGCGAGGAGTCGCAGAGGCTCGCCGCCTTCTCGCCGGGTGCGGTCTCGCTGCGCCGTCCGCGCAGTGACGGCTCGCATCAGCGATCGAAGCGATTAACGATCATCTCGCACAGTGGCGCGGAGGCGCTGCGAAAGGCGGCTCCCCCAGCGACTCTGCGCGACGAATCCCTCTCGGCTCCTTACCGCCGCAGCCATTTCCCTGTCGACATCCAATACGCTGTCAACGACAGCGTGACGACGTTGTGCAGCAGCAGAGCGGACCAGATTCCGACTTCGCCTAGGCTGCTATGCGAGAGCCCGTAAGCCAGCGGGATGGTCAGACCGAAGGTGGTGGCGAACGAAATTGCCATCGGCCCGAAGAAGTCTCCCGCTCCCTGCAACGAGCGCAGGATCACCAAGTAGACGGCGGCCAGGGCGAATGACGCCGCGAAGAACAGCAGGTAGGTGGAGCCGGCGGCGACGACGCCGGGGTCGGCCGAGAGCAGCGACAACAGCTCTACCCGGAAGTAGGCAAGGCCGGCGAGCACCGGCCACATGAATCCTGCGTGGAAGAGAATCATCATCCGCACCGCCGCCTTGGCCCGTTCGGCGTCGCTGGCGCCGAGCGCCTGACCGACCAGTGTCGCGGCGGCGTTGACGAGAGGGAAAGAGACTAGCGGGACGATCATGCCGAGGCGCAAGCCGATCGAGTAGGCGGCCTGGATGGCCGGGTCGAAATCGCGGGTGATGCGCAGCACCGCGAAGGTCGTCGCCACCATCGTCAGCATCTGCACGGCGGGCGGCCAGGATTGGCGCGCGATCTCGCCGAGGATCGCCGGCTCGGGCCGCAGGTGGGCAAGCGTGATGCGCACCCGCGACCAGCCGCGCAGCAGCACGGTCGCATAGATCAACAGGGAGAGGATCTGGCCGGCGACGAGACCGATGGCGACACCGCGTATGCCGAGCGCGGGGAAGCCCCAGTTACCGAAGATCAGGACCCACTCGACGGTCAGCGTCACCGGAAACTGAACCAGAGAGACGATCAGGGGTGTGCGACCGTCGCCGGCACCGACGAGCACGCCGCGGGCAATCATGCCGCCGACCAGGCCGAAGCTCATCAGCAACAGTAAGCGCAGGTAGGGGATGCCGTCGGCGGCGAACTCAGGTCGCGCGCCGGAAATGGCGAAGAGCCGCGGCGCGAACAGCAGGCCGACGACGGCGACCAACGC
>JBGTMF010000164.1:0-5974 GCA_041743795.1 Thermodesulfobacteriota bacterium
ATCATCGCCATGTCGGGCGGCGGCCGGGTGCGCGCTGACGACTACCTCGAAATGGCGCAAGGGCTCGGCGCATTCCGCGTCCTGCGCAAGCCCTTCGAATCCGAGGAGCTGTTCAAGGCCATCCGCGAAGCATTGCCGTGAGCGGCGAGAGATGATCGCACAGAGGGGGGCGGCGGCGACGGACTTCGGTTTGCCGCCGCGACGGGTCGTGCTAGCAGTCTTGAACTTAACCGCATCGACCACCAGCGCATGGATCAACCTCGAATCGCTTTTGTTTTTCCCGCCTTTCCGGTCCTGCACCAGACCTTCGTCCTCTGGGAGGTCTTGGCTCTGCGTCGCCTCGGCGTCGACATCGAGCTGTATTCGATCAAGCGGCCGAGCACGTCGACACAACAGCCGGAAGGGCAGGCCCTGCAGCGCGAGGTGCATTACCTGCCGCTGCTCTCGGCGCCTGTTTTGCGCGCCAACTGGCAGGTCTTTCGGCGCCACCCGCGCCGCTACCTCGGTGTCTGGGGCCGCTTGACGAGGGAGTGGTGGCGGGATCGCAACGCCGGCAGTGACTGGCGTGCGAAGAAAAGTCAGCGCAGCGCGCCGCCACCGGATCTGACGCTGCGCGAGTGGTTGCACGGGCGGTTCAATCGCAACCGGTTTCTGTATCTGCTCAAGTCTCTCGCGCTGATTCCGCAGGCCGTGTACCTGGGGCGCAGCCTGGAGGACGCCCGCATCGGTCGATTACATGCCCACTGGGCGAGTTACCCGGCGACGATGGCCATGGTCGTCGGTTGGCTGTTCGAAATTCCTTTCAGCTTCACCGCGCACGCCTACGACATCTATATGGTTCCGTATCTGCTGCGCTCAAAAGTGAACGAGGCCGATTTCGTCGTCACCTGTGCCAAGGTCAACGCAGCCTACCTGGAGGGGTTGGCGGGCAGCGACCAGCCGCATCGGGTGATCGTCAACTACCACGGAGTGAGTCTCGACCGCTTCAAGCCGATCCCACGGCTGCGCGTCGAGGGGGCGGCGCGTTGCCTGGTCACCTGCGGCAGGCTGGAGCCGTATAAGGGGCACCACGTGCTGCTGCGTGCGTGCGCGCTTCTCGGACCTGAAGTTCGCTGCGTCGTCGTCGGCGAAGGGCCACAGCGCCAGCGTCTCGAACAATTGGCCGCGCAACTAGGTATCGCCGACCGCGTCGAGTTCACCGGCCCGCTGCCGCAGGCGGAGTTGGCGAAGCGCTACGCCGAAGCGGATGTCTTCGTGCTCGCCAGCGTCGTCATCGAGCACTCGGGCAAGCGCGATGTCATTCCCAACGTCCTCGCCGAAGCGATGGCCATGCGCCTGCCAGTGGTGGCGACGGCGATCTCGGGTATCGGCGAATTGGTGAGCGACGGCGTCAGCGGCCGATTGGTCGCGCCGAATGATGCCGGCGCACTTGCGGAAGTGTTGCGCGAGCTGCTCGACGACGACGCGCAGCGCGAGCGACTCGCCGGCGCCGGTCAGGAATTCGTGGCACGCCTGTTCGACCGCGAAATCAACATCCGAGAACTCGCCGCACTGTTCCTCAGCGAGCGGTAGCCGCCGGCGCCACCGCAGCCCACGTCAATCCGCCGCTGATTCAGTGGAGAGGAATCTTCGTTCTCGCTGGCAGCCCCTGCTCAGGGCGAGCGGAAAAGTCCTTCAAAATCGGGGCGGAGAACCGCTCATGCTGAGCCCTTCGACTTTGCTCAGGACATGCTTATCGATGCATGCTGTGGGGTCTTTCAACGGACTGCTAACTCTCCGCGGTGGGGGACAGCTCCTTGCCGGCATTGGCGTCGACCGCGCTCTCGACGCCGGCGACCTCTAGCTGGCCGTCGATCTCGCGCATCTCGCCGTTGCGGTCGACGCGAAAACGGGTGCCTCCCCAGACGACGGTATCGCCGGCAAATGCGAGCAACCAGATCACGTCGAAAAGGAGATCCTTGACCGGAAGCATCAGCATTTGCAGGCCGGTGGTCTGGCTTCCGAGGTGGCGCCAGCTGATGTTCATTGCCGAGGCGTAACGCAGGCAGAGCACCGCCGCGCTTACCGCGCAGGCGATTGGAGAGAACGAGTGGTACAGGGCGTTGAGCAATGCCCACAGCGTGCCGTGGGTGACGATACTGGCGAAGTACCCGCCGGGGCGGCAGATTCGGTAGGTGCGCGCCCAGCGGAGTTGGTGGTCGAACAATCGCCGCCAGGTGTCGATCGAAAGTACGGTGTCGACCGTTTCGTTGATGAGGACGAGGCGATAGCCTTTGGCCGCGACACGGTAGCCGAGCTGGTAGTCATCGGCCAGCGTGTTCACCAAGCCATGCAGGCCGCCGATCTCGTCGAGCACCTGGCGGCGGATGGCGATGGTCGCACCGAAGGCGTATGTCGAGGCCTCGACGACGCGCGCGACCATGACCAGGGGAGTGAAATCAGTATTGATGAAAAGGGACTCGACGAGGGAGGGGAGGGGTCCACGGTTGACGGCGCGGTAGACGCATGTCGCGAGGCCGACGCCGGGTTCAGCGACCGCCTGGTTGAGACTGGCTAGATAGTTCGGCCCGACCCGAATGTCGCTGTCGGCGATGACGATGAGGTCGTAGCACGCCTTGCGGTACAAATGGATGAGGTTGGAAACCTTGTAGTTGGCACCATAAATTCGACCGTCGACGACGAGCTCGATATCGAGCTGCGGAAAATCTAGTTGCAGGCGTCGCACCACTGCGACAGCCGGGTCGGTTTCGTTGGCGACGCCGCAGAGAATCTGCAGTGGCTGGTAGTCTTGCCGGCAAAGGGAAGCGAGGTTTTCGTAGAGGTCGACGTCGAGTCCCTTGAGCGGCTTGAGAACGCTGACGCCGGCGCGCGGAACGCTCTGGTTGCCTGGGCTGAAATTCGCGTCGCTCGTAGGCGTCCCCCTTCGGCGGGCGAAAAATTGCTCGGCGGAATACATTCCGACCAGGTAGCAGAAGGCGGACGCACCGAGGCCGACGGTGAGGATGAACTGTACCGGTGTCAGATCGGTCACGACTTCCAGCATCTCTCTCCACCCCTTTGACCGTACGGTCAGGACCGAGGGTAAAAATAAAGCCGCGCGGGGAACATACGGTTATCGCCGTCTCTGCCCCCTCGGGCGACCGGGGCCGTTGCTACACTGAATTCGGCCGCCGTGTCAAACTTTTCTGCCGACCCGAAAGGACGGCGGCGGACTGCTCCCCGGGGCCGTTGCAACTACCGCCGCGGCGGACGTTGACGGAGGATTGGGTCTGCCGTAAGCAGCGGCTCGACGTATGGAGGAGGAGTCGCATGCAGCAACCGAGAATCTACCACAACCCGCGTTGCTCGAAGAGTCGCGCCACGTTGGAGCTGTTGCGCGAACGCGGCTTCGAGCCTGAGGTCGTCGAGTACCTGAAGTCGCCTCCGACGGCGGACGAGCTGGCAGATCTGTTGCGTATGTTGGCGATGGAGCCGCGCGATCTGGCGCGAAAGCAGGAGGCGGCCTACCGGGAGGCCGGGCTCGCCGACAGTGCGCTCAGCCGCGACCAGATCATTCGCCTGATGGTGGAGCATCCGGCGGTCATCGAGCGCCCGGTCGTCGTATACGGCAGCCGTGCGGCCGTCGGGCGGCCTCCGGAAAAGGTACTCGAGATCCTCTGAAATTCAGCGCCGCGATCAGGCGACGCCGCGCTCCGGCGTGCGCACCGGGAGAATGGGTTGCGGAATCTGCGCTGACGCCGCGTCTTCCTCCCAGATGATGTCGTGATAGTCGAATCTGGTGCCCGGCAGGTGGTTGAACTTGACGATTTCGAAATACGGCGACAGGTCGAAATCGCGCGGCGTGATCAGCTTCGGATCGCGCCGGCGGAATCGCGCCCGCGGTCGTTGTCGCTGCCAGCGCAACGGAAACAGGCGGCGCACCTTTTCGGAGTCGACTTCGCTACCCTGGTCGACGCGCTGCGGCAGGATCGGGTAGCCGACCAGGGCCAGTCCGTGCGCGATCATCGTAGAGCAGATCACCGCTCGTTGGCTGTTGCGGCCGAGGGTCAACGCGGCGCTGCGCCAGCGCCGCGGTACCAGGCTGACAGGAAAGAAGTAGCGCGCCAGGTCGACGATGTGGCGCAAGTCGTAGCGATCGCCGATGCGCGAGCAGACGTAGCGCACGACGTTGTCGGCATCGGCCCGACTCAGCCGCTCCGGGCGGCAGATGCGGATGTTGTACGGCACGTATTTGGAGACCGGACAGGCGGTGACGCCGAGCCCTTCGACGGCCTCCACCAGCAGGTGGGCCGCTTCCGCACCGAACTTCGCCCGCGCCCACTCGGCCTGGTCGACCGGGCCGCGGAGCAACGCGTCGCCGACATAGAGGGCGCAGTGTGACCACGAACTCTGTGTCAGGTACCGAATTACCTGGCTGATGCGCTGATCGCCCTCGACGAGGAGGACGTCTCCCTTGCGCAGGGTCGCGCGCAGTACGTCGAGATTGTTCGGCACCCGCACGACGTAGTTATCGAGCGGCTTGGTAAGCAGCTTGGTGCACTCCTGAATCACCCTCTTGCGGGCTCGGCGTAGGTTGGTTCCCGGCATCGGCGGAAGTCCTTTTTCCTCGTACAAACAGGATTTTACCGAGGCTTTCCGGAATATGTCTAGTGTTATTGTTCCAGCCAGCCGATCGGCAGCGGCATCTATCGGCTCGGCGGCGAAACTCCTATAGGATGGCGACCATGTCCGAACACCGAGCGACCGTGCAGTGGCGCCAAACCGGGGGCTCCTTCGACTACGATTCGTATAGCCGCAACCACTCTTGGAGCTTCGCCAACGGCACCTCGATCGAGGCTTCAGCGGCGCCGGATTTCCGTGGCGACGACACGAGGATCGATCCGGAGGAGGCATTCGTCGCGGCGGTGTCGAGTTGTCACATGCTCACTTTTCTCGCCATCGCCGCTCGCAAACGCTTGGTAGTTGAGTCGTATCTGGACGAAGCGGTCGGCTTCCTGAAAAAGAACGCCGACGGCGTGCTGGCGGTGACCGAGGTCGAGTTACGTCCCCGCGTCCGCTTCTCGGCGGAGACGACACCGGCTGCGGAGGCTTTGGCAAAGCTTCACGAGATGGCCCATCGCGGCTGTTTCATCGCCAACTCGGTGCGCAGCGAGATTCGCGTCGTCGCCGACGATCCGGTCGGCTGATCGCGCCCGTGTGAGAGCCGGGCAGATTCGATGTTGGTTTCGGTGATCATTCCTACCCACGAACGCGCGGATCGCGTCGTGCGCGCGGTGCAGTCGGTGCTGGCGCAGCGCCAGCCGGCGTCCGAATTGATCGTCGTCGATGACGGTTCGACGGATGCTACGGCCGAGCGCCTGGCGCCGTTTTGCGATCGCATCCGCTACGAACGTCAAAGCCACCGCGGGGTGTCGGCCGCCCGCAATCACGGTGCGCGACTGGCGGTGGGCGAGTGGATTGCCTTTCTCGACTCCGACGACGAATGGCTACCCGACAAGTTGGCGGACCAGCTCGCGCTGCACCGCCGACAACCGAGCCTCGCGGCGTCGCAGACCGGCGAGATCTGGATTCGAAGGGGGGTGCGCGTCAATCCCTGCAAGCATCACGCGAAACCGCGCGGCGACATCTTCGCGTCCAGCCTCGAACGCTGTCTGGTATCGCCGTCGGCGGTGATGCTGCGGCGGGATCTGTTCCTCGACTGCGGTGGCTTCGATGAAGGGCTTCCCGTCTGTGAGGACTACGATTTGTGGCTTCGCCTCGCTGCGCGCTGGAAATTCGGCTTGAGCGAGCGACCTCAGGTGATCAAGCACGGCGGCCATGCGGATCAGTTGTCGGCGCGCTACTGGGGTATGGATCGGTTTCGCGTTCAGTCCCTGGCCAAGCTGCTCTCGTCGGGCGATCTGCGTGCCGAGCAGCGGCTCGCGGCGGCCCGCATCCTCGCCGGCAAATGCGCCGTGCTGGCGAACGGCGCGAG
>JBGTMF010000165.1:0-5299 GCA_041743795.1 Thermodesulfobacteriota bacterium
GTGGCGGCAGGCGCTCGAGCAGGAACAACTGGCGCCGTTGCGGGACTTGCTCGAGGAGGTATCGGGCGGCGGCGAGGAGCGGATCGAGCGACAGGTCAAACTGGTCGTCGGGCCGCGCCCGCTGACGGCCTGGGTCACCGCGATGCGGCTGAAGGACGAATCGGGAGTGTCGCGCGGGGCGATCCTTTTTCTCGAGGACGTCTCGTACTTGTTGCGAGTCGAGCGCATGGAGGCCTGGCGCGAAGTCGCTCGGCGCATTGCGCACGAGATCAAGAACCCGCTGACGCCGATCCAGCTCTCGGCGCAGCGCCTGCAGAAACGGTATGGCGCCGAACTCGGACCGGAAAAAGGCGCCGTTCTCGAGGAGTGCACGAATACCATCGTCGGGCAGGTCGAGCAGTTGAAGCGGTTGGTCAACGAGTTCTCCACGTTCGCGAGATTGCCGGCCGTCGAGCTGGCGCTCAACGATCTCGGCGACGTCGTCGAGGAGGCACTGGTGTTGTTTCGCGAGGGGCATGGCGACGTCGAGTTCGACCTGCGCGTGGCGGAGCACCTGCCCGCGGTCGAGATCGATCCGGAAGCGATCGAACGGATCGTCATCAACCTACTCGACAATGCCGTCGCCGCTTGTCGCGGTGTAGCCGAGCCGCGCATCGAAGTGCGGCTTTGCCACGACACAGAGGTTGGCGTCGTTCGCCTCGAGGTTGCCGACAACGGATCCGGCGTCAGTCCGGAAGCGAAGGGGCGAATCTTCGAGCCCTACTTTTCCACCAAGAGCGACGGCACCGGGTTGGGCCTGGCGATCGTCGCCGCCATCGTCGCCGAGCACCGGGCCTACGTACGGGTGCGCGATAACCACCCCGTGGGAACTCGATTCGTCATCGATTTCCCCTTGCGCGCCGAATCCGCTTTGTCCACGGCCTTGCGTGCATGAGGTGCATGGTTCGGGTAGAGTTTGCCGAACCCCGGAGGATCCAGGCCATGTCCACAGTGCTCGTCGTCGACGACGAAAGCGATATTCGCAGCTCCCTGCGAGGAGTTCTCAACGACGAGGGCTTGCGGGTTCTCGAGGCGGAGGGCGGGCGCGAGGCGTTGGAGATCGTGCGCCGCGAGCGGCCGGAACTGGTTTTGCTCGATGTCTGGATGCCCGACATCGACGGCATCGAACTACTGCGGCAACTCCGCAATGAGCCGCACCGCCCGCGGGTGGTGATGATTTCCGGCCACGGCAACGTCGAAACGGCCGTGCAGGCGACCAAACTGGGAGCCTTTGATTTCATCGAGAAGCCGTTTTCGATCGATGCCCTCCTGCAGGTGGTCAGCCGCGCGCTGAAGGATCGGGGACAGGAATCCGCCGACGGGTCGGCGTCGAACGGGCATGCCGTCGGCGCCGGCGAGCACGCCGTCACCCAGCGGCGCTCGCACCCCGAGCGCACCATCGCACGATCGGTCGTCGGCAGCGGGCACGGCTTGCACACCGGCGTGCGGTCCGGATTGATCCTCTATCCGCTTCCGCCCGGCAGCGGCATCGTTTTCACCAACCTCTCCACCGGCGCCTCGGTCCCGGCGCATCTCGATTTCGTCGAATCGACCGGTTACGCCACCACTCTGCACCAGGGCGACATGAGCGTCGGCACGGTCGAGCATCTGCTGGCGACGTTTCACGCCTACGGCATCACCAACGCCCTTGTGAAGGTGCAATCCGAGGTCCCCGTCATGGACGGCTCGGCGCGTGAATTTTGCGACCTGATCGAGAGCGCCGGCGTGCAAGAGCAGGGCGGCGGCGTCGAGGAGATCACCGTCGACCGTCGCATCGCGGTCGGCGGGCAGGGGCCGGACGAGGAAGGAATCTCGATCGAACCGTCAGATTCGTTGACCGTGTCGTATAAGTTGAAGTATCCGCCGCCGGTCGGGACGCAGCATTACACTTTCGAATACGGCGGCCCGGCGACGTTCCGCGACGAAGTCGCCCCGGCGCGCACGTTCGGCTTCGTCAAGGACATGAAAGCGATGGCGTCGATGGGATTGGCCAGCGGCGGTCGCCTAGACAACTGCATCTTGATCGACGACGAGAAGATCGTGAACACCGAACTGCGATTTCCCGACGAACTGGCGCGCCACAAGATTCTCGACATCCTCGGCGACCTCTACCTGCTGGGACGCCCGCTGCGAGGTCGGATCGACGCGCGGATGACCGGCCACAGCGACAATATCGCGCTGCTGCGCGAGATCGCCCGCTCGCTCGGCTGAGACCCGGCCCGCCGCGGCGATCAGGCTGCTACGTCAGGCTTGCGCTCGCGCAGCGTGCGCGGCGGCGTTCAGCCGCGCACGGCGATGATTTGCGTTTCGATCTGCAGGTCGCGGCTGAGGTCGCGCGCCACCCGGCGGGCGATGACGCGGTCGTAGAGGTCGCGAACCAATACGCGATAATGTGTCGTACCGTTGTCCATCCGTGGTTCGATGGATGCGGGATAACCGCGCTTGGCGACTCGCCGCACGAGATCCTGAGCGATGGTCTTGCTGCGAAGGGATGCGACCTGGACGTGGAAGCGAAACCCGTGATCGACGGTCACCCGACTGCGATCGCCCTGGGCGATCTCGCGGTCGGAATCCGGCTCGACGACAGCGGGTCGGCGAGAGGCGGGAGCGGGTACGGCGGCTATCACCGTTGACGCTGATGGTCCGGGCTTGCGTTCGACCGTCGGCGCGCTCGCTTGCCGCCAACCCTTCGTCTCGGCCCAGTCGGGGGCGGAACCCGTCGGCTTCAATCCGTAATCGACCAGCAGGTCGAGGTCGCCCCAGAGATTGGTCGAACCGAGTACGACGACGATGACCTCGCGCCCGTTCAGGGTTGCCGCCCCGGCAAAGCATCGTTTTGCTAGCCGCGTGTATCCGGTCTTGCCGATGAGCTGAAACTTGCGATTGCCGAGCAAGCGGTTGGTCGTCGCCAGTTGGATGGCGCGCTTCGATCCAGCGCGTGGAGTGATCGTCTTCGACCGCGTCGACATCATCTCCCGCATTCTCGGATTCGTCAGTGCGTGGCGGACCACCAAGGCGAGATCTGCGGCCGAGCTGTAGTGCCCGGTCGCGGGAAGACCGTTGGGATTGACGAAGTTGGAGTTGCGCGCGCCGAGCGAACGCACGGTGGTGTTCATCTGGTTCGAGAACTCCTGCACCGACCCAGCCAATCCCTCGGCGACGACCACGCTGGCGTCGTTGGCCGAGCGGACGAGCATGGCGTAGACGAGGTCTTCCATGTTCATCGTCCAGCCCGGCTGCAGCCACAGTTTGGTCGGCTGCATGGAGCTGGCGTGCTTGCTGACCTGGACATTGCGGTCGAGACGACCGCTGTTCATCGCCACCACTGCCGACACCAGCTTGGTGGTGCTGGCCGGCGGCAACGGCATGTTGGCGTTGCGCGCGAAGAGAACGCGTTGCGTCTCATTGTCGACTACCAGGGCCGCCCGAGCCGTGACGCGACTCAAATCGCCGAGGGTCGTGGCAAGCGTCGGCGCGGCTGCGGCCAACGTGATTGCGACGATACCACCCAGACGCGAACTCCAGCTTCTCCCGGCTCCGTCTCTCATGCACACCCCATAGCGGCGTATTTCAGCACAATTGGTGGCATTTTCAACCGGAAACTTGAATCGGCGGCTGCAGAATATCAGGAATTCTCTGTAGGTTACGCGGAATACCTCGAAAAAGAACGAGACTCGGCCGGGCGATCGGATGGTTTTCCAAGGGGAAAATTCGACTCGCCGCCCCGCGTCCTCTATGGTGCCGCCCCGTGGCCGAGCAACCGACAGGAAAGATCCCACCGCACAGTATCGAGGCGGAAGAGGGCGTATTGGGCGGCATCCTGGTCGACGATACGGCGATTGATCGGGTCGTCGAGATCCTCATTCCCGAGGACTTCTACCGAGAGGCCCATCGCAAGGTGATGAACGCCTTCATCGACCTCAACAAACGCTCTGAGGCGATCGACCTGATCACGGTGAGCGAGCTGCTGAAGAATCGCAACGAGCTCGAGGAAGTCGGCGGCGCGGCCTTTCTCGCCGAGTTGTCGGAGCGGGTACCGACGGCGGCGAACGTCGCCCAGTACGCGCGCATCGTCAAGGACAAGGCGGTTCTGCGGGCTTTGATCACGACGATGAACGGCATTGCCGTACGCAGCTATCAGTCGCCCGGTGATGTCGAAGCGTTTCTCGACGAGGCCGAACAGCGAGTCTACGAGATCGCCGAGCGCAAAACGCGGAAGTCTTTCTTTCGCGTCGGCGAGATCGTCGTCGAATCGATGAAGGCCGTCGCCCAGCTCTACGAAAAACGCGAGCTGGTCACCGGCACTCCGACTGGGTTCATCGATCTCGATCGCAAGACGGCGGGCCTGCAGAAAGGCGATCTGATCATCGTCGCCGGCCGACCGAGCATGGGAAAGACCGCGTTTGCGCTGAACATCGCGCAATACGCGGCCCAGGAAGCGAATCACGCCGTCGCCGTCTTCTCGCTGGAGATGGGCAAGGAACAGCTCGTCTTCCGCATGTTGTGTTCCGAGGCGCACGTCGACCAATCGAAAGTTCGCGCCGGCTTTGCAGCGGAGCGAGACTATCCGAAACTGGCGATCGCGGCGGATCGCATTTCGGAGGCGCCGGTGTTCATCGATGATACGCCGGGTCTCGGAATTCTCGAACTCCGCGCCAAGGCGCGTCGTCTCTCGCGCGAGCGAGACGTCAATCTCGGCTTGATCATCGTCGACTATCTGCAGCTGATGCGAGGCCCGCAGACGGACAGCCGCGAACAGGAGATTTCGGCCATTTCGCGGTCGTTGAAGGCTTTGGCGAAAGAACTGCAGGTTCCGGTGATGGCGCTCTCCCAGTTGAACCGACAGGTCGAGCAGCGTGCCGACAAGCGACCGGTGATGGCCGATCTCCGCGAATCGGGTGCCATCGAGCAGGACGCCGACGTCATCATGTTTCTCTACCGCGACTGGGTCTACGACCAGAAGAACGCCGACGAGCGCGAGGCGGAGGTGATCATCGGCAAGCAGAGAAACGGCCCGACCGGGATCGTGCCGCTGTCGTTCTTTGCAGAGTACACGCGGTTTGAGAACCGCAGCGAAGACGAAGTCGAGTTTGCCGGCGAATCCGATATGGACAGGGATCTCGACGGCGACGAGATCGACCGCTTGTAGTCATTCAGACGTAGAGTTCGTCACCTCGTTGGCGATGGTGTCTCGCGCAGCAGCGCCTGGCCGCGCAGGGCGCGCGTGAGCAGTTCGGCCGTCGCCGTCGCCGGGTCGGGC
>JBGTMF010000166.1:0-5763 GCA_041743795.1 Thermodesulfobacteriota bacterium
CGCCGCCGGCTCGACGAGAAACGTCGGCCGCGGCGCCGGTCGCGATGCGAACGGTTTGCGAATCAGTAGCGGTAGTGGTCCGACTTGTACGGACCGTCGACGGCAACGCCGATGTATTTGGCCTGGTCCGGCGTCAACTCCGTAAGCTTGGCGCCGAACTTGTCCAGGTGCAGCCTGGCGACCTTCTCGTCGAGGTGCTTCGGCAGCACGGTGACCGTCTTGCCATAGGTCTCCGCGTTCTTGTGCAGCTCGATCTGCGCCATCACCTGATTGGTGAACGACGCCGACATGACGAAGCTGGGGTGGCCGGTGGCGCAGCCGAGGTTGACCAGGCGTCCTTCCGCCAGGATGAGGATCGAGTGGCCGCCGCCGTGGGGGCCGTGCGTCGTCTTCTTGAACTTGAACTCGTGCACCTGCGGCTTGATCTGGATCTTCTCGACCTCGCCCTTTGCCGCCAACTTCTCCAGATCGGCGATGTCGATCTCGTTGTCGAAGTGACCGATGTTGCAGACGATGGCGTTGTGCTTCATCCGCTTCATATGGTCGACCGTGATGATGCCGCGGTTGCCGGTGGTGGTGACGAAGATGTCGTAGTCGCCGACGACGTCGTCGACGCGCACCACGTCGAGGCCGAGCATGCAGGCTTGCAGGGCGCAGATCGGGTCGATCTCGGAGACCGCCACGCGCGCCGACTGGCCCTGCAGCGATTGGACCGATCCCTTGCCGACGTCGCCGAAGCCGCAGACCAATGCCCGTTTGCCGGCGATGAGAACGTCGGTGGCGCGCATCACGGCGTCGACCAGGGAGTGGCGGCAGCCGTAGATGTTGTCGAACTTGCTCTTCGTCACGCTGTCGTTGACGTTGATCGCCGGGAACAGCAGCGTGCCGTTCTGCACGCGCTCATAAAGGCGGTGGACGCCGGTGGTGGTCTCCTCGGAAACGCCGCGGATCGACGCGGCGATCTCGTGCCAGAACTTGTCGCCCTTGGCGTCGCGCACGTCGTGCAGGATCTGCAGAACGCAGCGGAACTCTTCGCTGTCGGCGCTGGCGACAGGCGGAATGGTGCCCGACACCTCGTACTCGCGGCCGAGATGGACGAGCAAGGTGGCATCGCCGCCGTCATCGAGCAGCAGGTTCGGCCCACTGCCGTCCGGCCAGATCAATGCCTGCAGTGTGCACCACCAATACTCCGGCAGCGTCTCGCCCTTCCAGGCGTAAACGGCGACGCCCTTGGGGTCGGCGTGCGTACCGTCGGGGCCGACCACCGTGGCCGCCGCGGCATGGTCCTGGGTCGAGAAGATGTTGCACGAAACCCACCGGACATCGGCGCCGAGTTCGACCAGGGTTTCGATGAGAACGGCTGTTTGCACCGTCATGTGCAGCGAGCCCATGATCTTGGCGCCGGCAAGCGGCTTGCGTTCCGCGTACTCTTCTCGCAGGGAGGCCAGGCCGGGCATTTCGACGAGCGCCAGCTCCAGCTCCTTGCGCCCAAAGCGGACCGTGTCGGGGCTGAGGTCCGCCACTCGGTAGGGCAGACCGGCCAACAGCGGTAGATCGGTGTTCATGAAAGTCGGCACTTTGGTTGCGGTGGCAGGCATATTTTTCCTCACGTCTGTGGTGTGCGGCAACGGCCTCGAACGCCGAGCCGCCAATGTCGCCTCATATCGAAGATGCCCGGGCCGGTCCATGGTCCGATGACGCCGAGCAAGGAGCTTAAGCTACCTTACCTATTCGACCCGTCCAGCAGGATCCACCCCCCATTGTCGCCGCGCGTAGAAAATGGGGGCGGCGGCGCCGCGCCTGGCGCGGAGTGTCATTCTTTCGATTGCCCGCTAGCCGCGGACGTAATAGGTTTCCGCGCACTGGGGGGAGTTATGTCGAGAATGCTCTGGAGACTGGCTGGCATCGTTGGGCTGGCGTTGGTTGCACACGCCGACACGGTAATGGCCAACAATTTCACTACCTTCGAGACGGGCCAGGTTCGCCCGTTGGCGTTCTCGTCGGACGGCAGCCACCTCTACGCCGTCAACACTCCGGACAACCGCCTCGAGATATTCTCGGTTGGGGCTGCCGGCTTGACGCACCTCGGCGCCGTCGATGTCGGTCTGGAGCCTTGTTCCGTGGCCCTGCGCAGCGATTCGGAAGCCTGGGTGGTCAACCACCTGTCGGACAGCGTCAGTATCGTCGACTTGTCGGCGACGCCGCCGCGGGTCGTCCGCACGCTGCTGGTCGGCGACGAACCGCGCGACATCGTCTTTGCCGGGGCGGCGGGCAACCGCGCATTCATCACCACGGCCCATCGCGGTCAGAACAGCCTGGTCAACCCTCAGCTGACGACCGCCGGCGTCGGCCGCGCCGACGTCTGGGTCTTCGACGCCAACAACCTCGGCGTCTCGCTCGGCGGTAATCCGCTCAGCATCTTGACACTCTTCGGCGACACGCCGCGACCTCTGGCCGCCAGCGCCGACGGCAGCACGGTGTACGCAGGAGTGTTCCACTCGGGCAACCGGACGACGGTCGTGTCGGAAGGGGCGGTCTGCGACACCAACAGCACCAACCTCAACGCCAACACCGTCCAGGGCTCGTGCACCGTCGGTGGCCAATCGGTGCCGGGTGGCTTGCCGCTGCCGCACCGCGACCATACCGGCGAAGTTCGCCCGGAGGTCGGCCTCATCGTCAAATACGACGGAAGCCACTGGCGCGACGAGATGAACCGCAACTGGGACAACGCGGTCAAGTTCGACCTGCCCGACTACGACGTCTTTGCCATCAATGCGAACGCCAACCCGCCGGTTGAACTGGCGGCGTATCCCGGCGTCGGCACCATCCTGTTCAACATGGTGGTCCACCCGCTCAGCGGCAAGCTCTACGTGACCAACGCGGAGGCGCGCAACGAAGTCCGCTTTGAGGGACCGGGCAACGCCAGCACGACCGTGCAGGGCCATCTGGCGGAGTACCGCATCACCGTCATCGATGGCACTTCCGTCGTGCCGCGCCACCTCAATAAACACATCGACTACGGCGTGCGACCGGCGCCGGCCGGCATCAAGGACAGGAGCCTGGCGACACCGCTCGACATGGTCATCTCGTCCGACGGTGCGACGCTGTACACCGTCGCCTTCGGATCGAGCAAGGTCGGCATCTTCGAAGTCGCCCAGATCGATGATGACTCGTTCGTGCCGCAAACCGCCGACCACATCATCGTCAGCGGTGGTGGACCGAGTGGTATCGTCCTCGACGAAGCGCGCGGGCGCTTGTACGTTCTGACGAGATTCGACAACGGCATTTCGGTCATCGACATTGCGACGCGCAGCGAGATCGACCACCGCGCCATCCACAACCCCGAGCCGGCCAGCGTCGTCGCCGGCCGCCCGTTTCTCTACGACGCGCATTTCACGTCGAGCAACGGCGAGGCCTCGTGTTCGAGCTGCCACATCTTCGCCGACTTCGACAGCCTCGCTTGGGACCTCGGCAACCCGGACGACGAGAAGATCCCCAATCCCTTGCCGATCAAGCTGCAGACCGTCGCCGAACTCGCCGGTACCGACGTCGACTTCGACTTCTTCCACCCCATGAAGGGGCCGATGACGACGCAGACCCTGCGCGGAATGGCCAATCACGGCGCCATGCACTGGCGCGGCGACCGCGCCGACCCTAACGATCCCTTCAACGAAGACATTTCGTTTCGCAACTTCCGAGGCGCCTTTCCCGGGCTGGTCGGCCGTGAGTCGATGATTCCGGAGTCGGACATGCAGGCATTTGCCGACTTCTCGCTGCAGATCATATTGCCGCCGAACCCGATCCGCGCGCTCGACAACTCGCTCACCCCCGACCAACAGGCTGGCCGCAACTTCATGACCGGGGATCGCCGATCCGACGGTATCTTCGTCGGCGGCGGCACCGGCTTCAACTGCGTCGGCTGCCATACGTTCAATCCCTCACAGGGATTCTTCGGCGGCAACGGCGAGGCGAGCTTCGAGAACGAGACGCAGATCCTGAAGATCGCCCACCTGCGCAACATGTACCAGAAGGTCGGTATGTTCGGCATGCCGCAGGTCGGCTTCTTCAATTCGGGGAACAACGGCCACCAGGGGCCGCAGGTGCGCGGCTTCGGCTTCCTGCACGACGGTAGCACCGACACGCTCTTTCGATTCTTCAATGCCACCGTCTTCAACAACGGCGGCACCTTCAACCCGGTCGGATTCAACGGCGGCGACAACCAGCGTCGGCAGGTCGAGGCCTTCACCCTCGCCTTCGACAGCAATCTGGCGCCGATCGTCGGCCAGCAGATCACCTTGTCAAACCTCAACGGCCCGGTGGCGGGGCCGCGCATCGACCTACTGCTGAACCGCGCCGCCGCGATCTATCCGGTGCCGGGAAATCCCGGTTCGCCCGAATGCGACGTCATCGTCAAGGGAGTGGTCGCCGGCGAGAGCCGCGGCTGGGCGCGGGTCGCGGCGAATACCTTCCGCAGCGACCGCGCCGCGGAGCCACTGCTCACCGACGGCCAGTTGCGGGCCTTTGCCGCGGTGCCGGCGCAAGAGCTCACCTACACCTGCGTGCCGCCCGGTTCGGGCATCCGCGCTGGAATCGATCGCGATATGGACGGGTATTACGATCGCGACGAGTTGGACGCGGGGTCCGACCCAGCCGATGCCGCCAGCAATCCGACCAACGTAACGCCGACGCCGACGCTGACAGCGACTGCGAGCGCGACGCCGACGGTGACGATGACGCTGCCGCCGACGTGGACGGCGACGGCAACCAACTCTCCAACCGAGACCCCGACGAGTACGCCGATCACGCCCGCCACTGATACCCCGGCGCCGACGCCGACGCCGACAATTACGCCGACGGCGACACCGACCGAGGCGGCGACACCGACCTCGTCACCGACGTCGACACCGAGTGTGACGCCGACGCCGACCGAGATTCCGGTATGCGCTGTGCAGCCGCGCAGTGATTGCCGCGCGGCGTCGCGGGCGCGGATCAAGGTGAAACACCGATCCGCCTCCAACCGCCAGGTCGCCTGGAGTTGGATCCGGGGCAGTTCGCCGGTGTCGGAGTTCGGCGACCCGACGACGGCGACGTCCTATGCCCTGTGCCTTTACGACGAGGATGCAGCGCCGGCGGACAACGTCCTGAAGATCGAGGTCTCTGCCGGCGGTGTTTGCCCGGCCAAGGCTTGCTGGCGGTCGGTGGGCGGGGCGAACCTGCGCGGTTACAAGTACCGCGATGGCGAGGCGCACCAGGAAGGTGTCGCCAAAATCATCCTGCTCGGAGGCAAGCCCGGTCGCGACAAGATCGTCTTCCTGGCGAAGGGACCACTGATGCCGGTGCCACTGGCGGCGACGGCGACGTCGATGTTCCACCAGGATCAAAACGTTATCGTGCAGCTGGTCAACGACGACGGATTTTGTTGGGAGTCGACCTTTGCGGCCGCCGACGTGCGCACCAACCGGCTGGACTTCTACGCGGCCAAGAACTGATTCGTCGTTTCCGGGGTGGCGGTAGGCGAACCGTCACCCCGGGCCTTGTTCGGCGAAGAATTGGTGAAACTCAGTCGGCAGTTCGCCCGGTTCCGCAATGCGCTCGATGCCGCCGCGCGGGTCGACCGAGCTGAAGGTGTTCCAGAACAGCAGCCGCTGGCCGAAGCGGCCGGAGCGCGCGGCATCGATGAACGCGGCGAACGCCTTCGCGGTGTAGGTCGCTTCGAGTTCGATCCCTTCGACGTCACGGGCGACCAGCGTGGCGGCGTCGCCG
>JBGTMF010000167.1:0-3087 GCA_041743795.1 Thermodesulfobacteriota bacterium
CGCCGTCGTCGAGCTGCTGCACGCCCGCTTCGCCGCCGTCGTCGAGCTGCTGCACCCGCGCCGCGATCGCACCCGCGATTCGCGTCGCCGGACTCGCTACCTGGCTCGCGATACGCGTCGCCGGTGACCGCACCAAGCCGACGATGCGCGCCTGCAGTGTCGGTAGATCCGGCATCCTCGCCAGATTGTCGACGCCCGTGGCACCGAGGATCTGCCCCTCCAGGGCGCCGCCGTCGATCTCGAGCTTTTTGTGCTTTTCTGCGAAGTCGACGAGGATCTTGGCAATCCCGACCGGGTCATCGAACCCGAACACCAGCCCGCGCGGACCCTCGAGAAATTGGGTCATATCCCCGAAGCGCGTTTCCGCCAGGGCCAGGCGCGTCAGCGTGTGCTTGGCGACCCGCATCTCGCCCCCGGCGGCGCGAATGATGCGCCGCAACTCGGTCGACTCGCCGACGGTCAGCCCGCGGTTGGTGGCGACCAGCGCGACGCTGGCGCGGCCAAACGTGTCGTGCAACTCGGCGACGACGGTCTCTTTGTCTGTACGATTCACCTTGCCTCCAACCAGGCCTTGATCAAGCCGCGGCGCGTGCCGCGACTGGATTGACCTTGACCCCCGGACCCATGGTCGAACTGATCCCGACACTGACCATGTAGTTGCCCTTCGCCGTCGACGGCTTCGCCCGATTCAGGCTGCCGAGAACCGCGTGGGCGTTCGCCTCGAGTTTCTCGCGGCCAAAAGAGACCTTACCGACCGGCACGTGCACGATTCCCGCCTTGTCGACGCGGAACTCGATCTTGCCGGCCTTCATCTCCTGCACCGCTTTGCTGACATCGAAGGTCACCGTGCCCAACTTCGGGTTGGGCATCAGGCCGCGCGGACCGAGCACCTTACCAATGCGCCCAACCGCCCCCATCATGTCGGGCGTGGCGATCACACTGTCGAACGCCAACCAGCCCTCCTCGGAGATCTTCTTCACCAGGTCGTCGCCGCCGACGAAGTCGGCGCCGGCATCCTGCGCCTCCTTCTCCTTGTCGCCCTTGGCGAAAACCAGCACCCGCACCTGCTTGCCGGTACCGTGCGGCAGAACCACCGTGCCGCGCACGTTCTGGTCGGCCTGCCGCGGATCGACACCCAGCCGCACCGCCATTTCGACGGTCTCGTCGAACTTGGCCGCCGCCACCTTGACCACCAATTCGAGCGCCTCGCCCAGATCGTAGAGCTTCTCGCGCTCGACCTGGCCGACCGCCACCTTCATCTTCTTACTCAATCGCGCCATACCGCCCTCGGTTAATCGACGACGTCGAGGCCGACGCTGCGCGCCGTCCCCGCCACCGTTCGCATTGCCGCCTCGACTGAGGCCGCCGTCAGATCCGGCGCCTTCAACTCCGCGATCTCACGCACCTGCTTCGTCGTCACCTTGCCGACCTTGGCACGCTTCGGATCCGCCGCGCCCTTGGTCACCCCGGCCGCCTTCTTGAGCAGCACCGACGCCGGTGGCGTCTTGGTGACGAAGGTGAACGACCGATCGGCATACACGGTGATCACCACCGGGATGATCATTCCGTCCTGCCCCTGCGTCTTGGCGTTGAACGACTTGCAGAAGTCCATGATGTTGACGCCGCGCTGGCCGAGCGCCGGCCCGACCGGCGGACTCGGATTAGCCGCACCCGCCGGGATCTGCAGCTTGATCTCCCCGATTACTTTCTTCGCCACGGGATTTCCTCTCTCTCTTGCAACCCAATCGTAGAAGCCACGAACCGCAAATCGTTGCGCGGCGAGTCAGCCACGCCGACGACCCGCCGGACAACGCCGCGAAATCGCCATCGCCTCGGCGCCCCACCCGCTCACCGAAATGAACATTTCCGCTCGTGCACCTCTTCTCTTCGACGACGAAATCACGCTTTTTCGACCTGGATGAAATCCAGTTCGACCGGCGTCGCTCGCCCGAAGATGCTGATCAGAACACGTACCTTGCCCTTGTCGCCCTTCACCTCTTCCACCGTTCCATTGAAGTCGGAAAAGGGGCCGTCGATTACCTTCACGCTTTCGCCGACATCGAACAGGATCTTCGGCTTCGGCCGTGCCGCTCCCTCTGCCATCTGGTCGGTGATCTCACGCACCTCCTCCTCCGGAATCGGATCGGGTTTGGTGGCGCCGCCGACGAAGCCGGTGACCTTGGGCGTGGATTTAACGATGTGCCACGTCTCGTCGTTCAACTCCATCTGGACCAGGATGTACCCGGGAAAGAACATGCGGGACGACGTTTTCTTGCGCCCCTTGACCAACTCGACGATCTTTTCGGCGGGAACCAACACGTCGCCGAATTGCTCGCTACGGCCGAGCGCGCGAACGCGCTCCTCGAGAGCCGCCTTGGCCTTCTGCTCGTACCCCGAATACGTGTGAACCACGTACCACTGCTTGGCCATAGCGTCGCTCACCGTAAGAGCCAGTTGACGATCTGCGAAAGGAAGAAGTCGACAACGCCGAGATACAGCGCGACGATACCCACCAGCACCAGCACTACGCTGGTCGCCGCATAGGTTTCGCTGCGCGTCGGCCAATGCACCTTCTTCAACTCGGCCCATACTTCCTGCAGGAAGGTGACCGAACGAGGTATGACGTCGCGTACCCTACTCACTTGTCCTTGAGTTGCCATCGGATTTCGATCTCGCGAAGCGGGCCAGGCAGGATTCGAACCTGCAACCCCCGGATTTGGAGTCCGGTGCTCTGCCAGTTAGAGCTACTGACCCAAGAGGGGAATTTCTCCGCGCTTCAGATCTTTGCCTCCTTATGCAACGTGTGGCTCCGACACGCGGGACAGAACTTCTTGTTGGCGAATTTCTCGGTGGATTTCTTCTTGTTCCGTGAGCCCGTGTAGTTCTTTCGCTTGCACTGCTCACATTGGAAGGAGATCAGGTCGCGCATTTCCGTCTCCCCTCCCTACTCGATGATTTTGGTAACGACGCCGGCACCGACGGTGCGGCCGCCCTCGCGGATGGCGAAGCGCAATCCTTCTTCCATCGCGATCGGGGTGATCAGCTCCACCGCCAACTTCGCGCTGTCGCCGGGCATCACCATCTCCG
>JBGTMF010000168.1:0-5111 GCA_041743795.1 Thermodesulfobacteriota bacterium
GCCGACTTCCAGAACTGCGCCGCGCGGCACCTCGATCGCCTCGCTTTCCTCGCGGCTGCGATTCGCCGCGTGCGGAATCCAGGCGGCGCCGTGCAGCTGCGCCTCGACACCCCGCCAGCCGTCCGGAAATCTCAGGGGCAGGTCGACGCCGCGCTCGCGACCACGATCGATCGCCGGCACTAGCATCGGCGGCAGATCCGTCCACGAGCGCCCGTCGATTGTCGCCTTGGTGGCGACGACGATCCGATCCGCGCCGGCTAGCCGTGGACCCAGCGCCGACTGCACCAGCAGTCGTCCGTCGGCGGGAACGTCGAAACGCGCGCCGAGCAATATCGAGCCGCGCGGGATCTCCGCCAGAAGATAGCGAGTCTCGTCACCGATGTCGGCGGATATTTCCCCGCGCAGCTCACCGATTCGCGCAACCGGAACGAGCTTTCCCGGCACTTCGCTCCGGCAAGCCACAGTGAGCGATGCCAGGAGACTCGCCGTGACCAAGCGTCTGAAAATGATCCGCGCGCGCAACACAGCCACGAAATGTAGCAGTCTTGGTGAAACATGACAGCGCCGGCTGAGGGCGTCGCCTCTCCTAGCGGCGTCGCCGCTCCTCGCGGCGTCGCCTCTTCTTAACGGCTTCGCCTCTTCTTAACGGCTTCGCCTCTTGGCGATCGCGCCGCGTTGCAGTACCGATGAGACGACAACGGGAGTAACGAAGGTGCATCAGACCTACATCGAAAATGTCAGCGCCCACGACGGGAAAGAGATCACGCTGCGTGGCTGGCTCTACCACAAGCGCTCGAGTGGCAAGCTCCACTTTCTTCAAGTGCGCGACGGCACCGGCACCATTCAGTGCGTGGTCTTCAACAAGGAGGTGACGCCCGAGGTGTTTGCGCTGGCCGGGCATCTCGCCCAGGAGTCCTCGATTGTCGTCCGCGGCACCGTGCGCGCCGACCCGCGTTCTCCGATCGGCTACGAGTTGGGAGTGAGCGGCATCGACCTGGTCAACGAGTCGGTCGACTACCCGATCACGCCGAAGGAGCACGGCGTGGCCTTTCTCCTCGACCAACGCCACCTCTGGGTGCGCTCCGCCCGACAGCACGCCATCTTGCGCATCCGCAGCGAGATCGCACACGCCTGTCGCGACTACTTCGACGAGCGCGGCTTCGTCCTCTTTGACGCGCCGATCCTCACCCCCGCCGCCTGCGAGGGTACAACCACCTTGTTCGAGACGCCTTACTTCGACGAGACAGCCTACCTGACGCAGAGTGGACAGTTGTACCTCGAAGCAGGCGCCCTCGCTTTCGGCAAGGCGTATTGTTTCGGGCCGACGTTTCGCGCCGAGAAATCAAAGACCCGTCGTCATCTGATGGAGTTCTGGATGGTCGAGCCCGAGGTCGCCTACATGGACCTCGCCGGCGACATGGATCTCGCCGAGGATTTCGTCGAGCACATCGTGCAACGCGTGGTCGCCAAGCGGGCCGCCGAGTTGGCGACTCTCGAACGCGACATCGGCATGCTCGAGCGCATCCGCAAGCCGTTTCCCCGCATCACGTATGAGGAGGCTCTCGCCATCCTGCAGGCCGATGGATTCTCCATCGAGTGGGGCGCCGATTTCGGCGCCGAGGAAGAGACGGCGATCTCAAAGGCGTTTGATCACCCGGTGCTGGTACACCGGTATCCGGCGGCCTGCAAAGCGTTCTATATGAAGAACGACCCCGACGATCCGCGCCTTGCATTGTGTGTCGATATGCTGGCGCCCGAGGGCTACGGTGAGATCATCGGTGGCGGCCAGCGCGAGGACGACTGGCAGACGCTGCGCGACAAGATCGACGCGCACAAACTACCGCTCGAAACCTTCGCCTGGTACCTCGACCTGCGCCGCTACGGCTCGGTGCCTCACGCCGGTTTCGGCATGGGTATCGAACGGATGGTCGCCTGGGTCTGCGGGCTGCACCACGTCCGCGAAACGATTCCATTCCCGCGCATGCTGGATCGACTGCGCCCGTGAAGAGCGCGGCAGGTCGACCGCCGGTTGAAACGGTCTGTCAACGCTCCCAGACGACGTACTCGTCGAGTTCCGCACCGTCGACGAGAATTGCGTAGGGGCCGGCGATTTCCATGTCCGCGGTGCCGTTGGAAGCGGGCATGCAGAGACGCTTGCGATCTTCTTGCAACGCCTGGAGAAAGATTTCTTCGCTCGGTTTGGGTTCACCGCGCGGGATGCGGACGAGAGCAAAGGTCGGAGAGGCTCCTGCATGCATATGGGAATTCTTAGGGGCCGGACCGTACCGGGTCAAGTACACGTACCGGCGCTGCACGGTCGCGGCGATCGGCTCGGGCCGGCGAAGCGAACCCCCAGTCCAGGCCTCAGCGGGGCTGCGGCGTGACGACGATCGCCATTGCCCGTTCGCGCACGCTGGCCGGGACGGGTCCCGTTTCCGGTTTGGGAAACGTCGCCAGTAATTCGCCGTTCTCGTCGAGGAACGCCGAAGCGTCGTAAACCGTCTGCGCTCCGTCGCTGACCAGAGCCTGTCCGTTGCCGAAGCCGTAGGTTTCCCGCAGCGTCGCCGCGTTGCTCGGTCCGGCTGCATCGTCCAACGCATGGCAGCGATCGCAATTCTGCGGAATTCGGCTGACGGTGTGGTGAAAGAACGGGCTCCAACCGAAACCCAAGCGCCCATCCGCCGCGGCGCGCACTTCGTCCTCGAGGATGGTGATGCCGTCGACGTCTGTATACGAGAAGAACGTACTCATGGCATTGGCCAAGGGCTCGATCTTGCCGCGCTCGTTGAGACCGAGAGCCAGGAAGTCCAACGAGAACGTGTCGCGCCGTGAGGATATGGCCCCACGCGTCACGGCTCCCGTCGTCCAATTGCGCGCCGACCCGCGGTCGTCGATGCCGACGTGGCAGCCGAAGCACGTCTGTCGCCACGTCGAATGACAGGTATGGCACTCGATGGAGTCGGTGTGCGAGAAGCCGTCGTCGCCTACCCCCATCGCCTCGGCCATGCGCGGGTTGGCGGCGACCCGCTGAGCGATCTGGGTCACGGCAAGTTCCCGCTCTTCCATGGCCAGGCGCAGTCGCACGACGCCGAGGCCATCTCTGCGCAGCCGCTTCATCACGTCACCCGCCGTGTTGCGGAATGCGCCGCTCTCGTCCGACTCGATGGGGGCGCGAATGCTGCCGTGACAATCCTCACAGCGTACACCGACGCGGTCGGGACCGTACGACAGCAAATCGCCGTCTCCGTGCACGTCGCCGCCGACATGGCAGTCGACGCAGACCAGCCCCGCCGTGAAATGGAGATCGGCGGGAGTCTCGTCGATGGCGTTCAGTATGTCCTCGTCGGTGAAATAGAAATCGCGGTCATTGCCGTACAGCGGTGTGCCGAGGGGCTGTGCCAATGGCGGCGTGTGTTCCGACGAGAAACCACCTTCGCGAATGCCGCGGTAGGCCAGACCGATGCGGCCACCCCGGTTGTGACAGTGGGCGCACTGTTGCACCGGGATCGCCGTCGTCAGCCGATGCACGTTCGGATGTGACGGGAAGTTCCTCGTGATCATCGGATCGGCCGAGCGCGAGAGGCCGTCGTCGGCGTAGACCATGTGGCAGGCGGTACAGCCGGACGAGCGATACAGGCCCGGTGCGTCGTTGCGGCCATATGCGTTCAGATGGCAGGTCGGACAAGCCTTCGGCAGGTATTCGTCGATCGCGCCTTGCATCTCCCAAGGCACGGCAGTAGCCGCGCGCAGGGCCCGCAGTTCCGGGATGGCGTACGGCGGCGAGGTCTCCGCGTCGTAGCCCGGGTCGACGATGTCGATCGCGCCGAAGATGGACTCCTGCCCCTGCGCTCCTGCCAGGAGTCGCGGCGGCGTGTAGAGTGACGCGTAGGTCGACATCGCCGATTTGCTGACGGCGTCGACGATCTCGGCATGACAGCCGGCCGCGCCGCAGGTCTGCGGCGCGACTCGGAGATCGCCGGGATTGACGAACCTCACGTAGTCGAGCGGCATGCCGTCGAGTTGGTCCGAGGCGAGGGTCTTGAGATAGATGGGAACTCCCCCCGGCGCGACATGCGCAGCCGCGCGGGTAAACGCATTGGGATTGCCTCCGTGGCAATCGATGCAAGACACCTCCGCCCACGGGTGCGCATCCTCGATGCCGAAGCGATCACCGTCGGTGGTCAGCGGGCGGTGACAGCCGACACAGCCCGCCTCGGCGGCAGGGATTTCCTCGCGGTCCGCCTCCGGCAGATCGCCGACGGCACTGTTTGTCAGCGTCAGGCGCAGCGTGTGCTCGACGCTGACGTCCGCACCGTCGGTCAGGCGCAGGTGCAACTGCACCTCGGCGCCCTCCAGCGTCGCCGGATCGATCAACTCCAGCCGGCTGAACAGCGCCCGTTGCCAGGCGTACCCGTCGCCGCGATCGGTCAAGCTGACGAACATCTGGCGATCGATATAGACGTGCTCGGCGGACTCCATGCGTACGAACAGCCGCCATGTGCGACTGCTGTCGACGCAGCGCGCCTCGATATTGAAGTAGATGTCCGTCGACCCCTGGCCGGACGGGCGGATGCGCAGAAGATCGCAGTTCTGCAGCCGGCCGAAGCCTCGCTCGTTGCGCCCGGCGTAGAGGACCAACCCCGGCAAGCACTGCGCCATCGGTTCGCGCAGCCGCAAGGCCGGTTCGCCAATACAGCAGCCCTCGTTGATTGGGACCATCTCGGACTGGCAGCCGACCGCCGGATCACAGGCGGGAACCGAGCACGAGTCGAGTGGCGTGATGCGCAGCGGCAGGAAGCTCTCCGACACCGCGCCGGAATCGTCGGTGCAGCGAACCGGCACCTCATAGGCGCCGACGTGCTGCTCGCCAGGCGCCCACGAGAAGACGCGGGTCTCCGCATCCAGCGCCGATCCATCGGGCAGGTCGGGTGAGGTGCAGCGCACCGCTTCCCCCTCGGGGTCAGTGGCTTCGATCGTGTAGGCGATCTCGAAACCCGGATGGCCCCGGTAGACCGGCATCGGCGGAATGACCGGCGGATCGTTCGCCACCGTCGGCGTCGCCGTGGCGGTGGCCGACGCCGTCGCGCTGGGCGTTTGGCTCGGCGTCGCCG
>JBGTMF010000169.1:0-10485 GCA_041743795.1 Thermodesulfobacteriota bacterium
GGCGACCGGCGGTTCGGCGGGCGCCGCAAGCGGCTGATCGGGCTCGCTACCGGGCCCAATCGGGCCGCTGTTGCCGCCGATTGCATCGGCGTCGATGAGGTCGACCGTGTAGGCCTCGGGAGCCGTCGAGATCGAGGCCAGGTAGCGATTCGGCGCCGCCAGGAAATAGCCGAGCACGGCGATATGGGCCGCCAGCGAAGCGAGGAATGTCCAGACGATCCCGCCGTCGAGTCGTTTGCGGCGTGGGCGCCGACTCATTCCGTCTCCGGCGGCCTGGTCACCATACCGAGCCGCAGCACGCCGGCCTCCCGCAACGCCCCCATGACGGCGACGACGACGCCGTAGCGCACGTCGGTATCGGCGCGCAGGTAGACCTGCTGGTCAGGCCGTTCGCGCACAATCGCCGCGAGCTTATCGCGCAGATCCGGCGCGGTCATCGCCGTATCATTCAGGAAGACCTCGCCCTCCGCGGTCACGCTGACGACCAGTTGGACCTCGTCGCCGCTCAGCGCGCCGGCTCCGACACTGGGCAGGTGGACAGTGACGCCCTGGTGGAGAATCGGCGCGGTGACCATGAAAATGACCAACAGAACGAGCATGACGTCGACCAGCGGCGTCACATTGATCTGGGAAAGCGACTCGTTGCTGCGTCCGTCGAAGGCCATCGCTATTTGAGGAAGTGACGCTCCGCGATGTTGAGGAATTCAGAAGCGAAATTGTCCATCTCGGCCGCCAGGACGCGGATCTGCCGCATGAAGTGGTTGTAGGCGACGACCGCCGGAATTGCCGCGAAGAGCCCTGTGGCGGTGGCGATCAGCGCCTCGGCGATTCCCGGCGCGACCGCCTGGATGGTCGACGTCTGCGTCGTGCTGAGGCCGAGGAAGGCGTTCATGATGCCCCACACGGTGCCGAACAAGCCGATGAACGGCGTCGCGCTGGCGGTCGTCGCGAGAAAGGTCAGCGACCGTTCCAGATCTGTGAGTTCCTGCGTCGTGGCGCGGCGCATGGCGCGCTCGACGTTGGCGACGCCGCCGAGATCCGAGGTGATCGCGTCGCTGTCGGCCTTCGCCTGGCGCGCCCGGGTGAGACGGACCAATTCCTGGTAGCCGGCCCGGAACACCTGCGCCACTGGGCTCGCCTTCAGATCTTGCGAGCGGTCGTGTACCGAACTGAGGTTCTTGGTCTCCCAGAAGTACTCGAGAAACTTGTCGCTCAGGCGACGCGCCGAGCGCACGCGGCGCGCCTTGTAGAGGATGACGGCCCAGCTGGCCACCGAGAAGAAGATCAGGATGTAGAGTACCCCCTGCACCACCGGCCCCGAGCCGAGTACCATGCTCAGCAGGTTTTCCTCGCCCATCAACGTCCCCTTCTCGAACTCCGCCCAGGACTGCGCCGCAACGCGCCCGTATACCACGCGCCACTACGCGCTCCAAGCCACCGACCGGCCGCGCGGGCCGACGAAGTCAGGAGAACGCCGGCGCTACACCATCACGCGATCAGGCGCTGCGCCGCGTTCGCTGGTCCAACCTCTTGCGCTGGTCCGACCCGAGGGGGGGGGAGCGAAGCGACCCAGGCTCGCGCCGCATCGTCAGCTCAGAGAAGCCATTTGGGACTCGAAATCGAGGTCCTGACCACCGAATCTAGCCGCACAGGCGGTCACTCTGCGAATGCTTCCAACACCTTGCACTGGTCCGACCCGCGGGGGGAGCGCAGAACCCATGCGAGAGGTCGGTGCTGCCGGCGCGCACCTGGGAAGATGTCACCGATCTGGACCGAGTTCCGTCACCGTTCCAGTTTCTAAGTCTACGCGGAAGCGTCTGGACCCTCCCAGGTCTGTCGGCTTGCCCAGTATGACAACGTCTACGGCCCTACCTTTGAGGGAGTCTATCAATGCAGCGTTCACCGCTGTGTGCTCTTTTGCCCACTTCATTGCCTGCGACCAATCCCCGACGTCGCTGCCCGCTTCTTTCGTGACGGTTTCGTAAACCCTGACAACCGCCAGTAAAACATCGCTTCTAGCGAAGACCATGGTTCCATCGTGGCCTCCCGTCGCAGTCTGTCCAATTGCCAAACTCACAGCCACCAATGATGCACATCCAATAAGGAAGGCGCTCGCAACACGCATGGCTCACCTCAAGATCCGTCCAATCGTTTGAGTCATCCTCTCAATCAGATTGATGTCGTGCAATCTCGTATTCGGGACGGCACCCGCTGGTATGTACCTCAATTAGCCCTGCGGGTTTGCTAAGAAGCTACCCTGCATGCGGGGATCTACGTTGTTAACGAAGAAAACGTCTCCAGGAGCGCCGTAACTAAACCCTGCAAATTTGCTCGGAGAAGATGCTGGCGCCGCTCCATGGGTATGCACCACCCAGATTTCAGTAGCCGAAGCAGGGTAAGTGCTCGCCGCGGCCCGTCTGGTCGAGGCGCGACCGCGTGGTGCAGAATGGCGACCGATGCGGAGCGGGGACGGAGCGAGCGCTTCAGGCGGCGGCCTGAGCAGCGGCGGGTGCGGCGACAAGCGAGTGCGGCAGCGTGACGGTGCCGGGGTTTGCGATCGCGCGCAGCGCCGCTTCCTTGAGGTAGGCGCCGGGATCGACGCCAGCGAGCTCGGCGCTCTCGATGAGAGAGTAGAAGAGCGCCGCCACGAATGTGCCCCGCTGCGATCGCGAGCCGTAGTGATTCTTGCGGCCGACGGCGATCGGGCGAATCACCCGCTCGGTGAGCAGATTGTCGATCGGCACGTCGGGCCGCGACAGGAAGACTTCCAGGGCCGACCAGCGATCGAGCATGTAGGTGATCGCCAGCCCCAGCGACGAGCTCTTGCGCGCCGGCGTCGTCCGCAGCCACGTCTTGATCTCGGCCACGATCGGCGCCGACTCGGCACGGCGGAGCTCTCCGAGCCGCGCGTGGCGATCCTCTCCATCGAGTGCCGCGACACGACCCTCGATCTCGTAGAGCTTGGCGATCAGGTCGAGCAACTCCTCGGCCTGCGGATAATCGGGCGCCGCCTTGTGAAATCCTCGGCGGGCGTGGACCCAACATGCGGCGATCTGAAACGGCGGCGAAAGCCCCGACTCGGAGTACGACTTCAGAAGCGAGGTGTAGGCGTAGTAGCCGTCGACGACGATCGTGTCGCCCGCGAAACCGTCGAGGGTCGTGCGGGCTGCCTCCGTGGAGCGGTGCGGATGGATCGCGTGGAAAACCGCGTCCTGACGACAAATCGTCCACACCCACCACTTCTTCGACAATTTCTTCTCCATCAGCCGCCACGTCGTCTCGTCCACTCCGATCACGAGCGAGCGGAGTACGTATGCGCGCAGCGCCTCGAAACTGGGCCCCAGGTGGCGGGCCAGTGCAAAGATCTGGTCCCACAGAGTCTGCGAGCTGACCACCAGCCCCTGGCGGCGCATCTCTTTCTCCTGGCGGGTCAGCGGCATGTGGTAGCCGTACTTGGCGAGAGCCACCGCGACCGCGAAATCCACCGAATACCGTCCGCCGGGGATCAGCTTTGGCGGCCCCAGCGCGGTCTCGATGTGTCCGCACTCGCAGCGGCTCTTCTGGCGCTGGTGGCGCACGATGCGAAAGCTGCGCTCGACGATGTCGATCTCCTCGGCGGTCTCGAATTGCCCCTCCCACTCCTCGAGGTGATCGCCGCACTTCGGACAGATCTCGTCGGCGGGGTCGAGCTTGTGGACGACCTCGATCGCCGGCAGCTGTGGCTGCTCGGTAGGACCGTGTCCCTTGCGGGGCTTCTTCTCCTTTGGGGACTTCTCCCCGTCACGGCGGCCGCGTTTCTCCGAGGACGGGCCGTAGATGTCCTGGTTGATGCGCGAGAGCTGGTCCTGGAGGCGGATCAGCTCGAGCTCGAGCTGCACGGCATCGTCACCGGTGGCGGCTCGCAGCAGGCGGGTGAGCTCGACCAGGCGTTTGTGGAGGCGTTGGTTCTCCGCATCGAGGAGGCGGGCGACCCGGCGCAGTTGCTCGATGTCGGTCTCCGTGTCGATGCGAATCATTGGCGAGCGTTATTAGCGTACTCGACGGTAATATCAAGAGCGCGAGGCAAATATTACCGCATTCTTCTACCAACCTGCTGGCAAGAGACCCGCCATTCACCCTCACCGGCGCACCGGCACTCCGCACTCCACCGCCCGTGGTGACAGCGGCAGCTTCGCCTCGAGCTTGCAGCCCTCGAGCATCAGCGCCAGCTCGCTCATCGTCAGCGTCACCACGTCGTCTTCTCTGCGCCGCCACAAGGAGGCGAAACGGCCGCGCTCGAGCCGCTTCTGATAGATGCACAGCCCGGTGCCGTCCCACATCAAAACTTTGGCCGCGTCGCGTTTGCGGTTCACGAACAGATAGCAGTCGCCGCTGAGCGGATTTGTGCCGAGTTCCTGGCTCACCAGCCCCGACAGGCCGTTATATCCTTTGCGAAGATCGGCAGGCGCCGGATAAGCCAGCACCCGCAGATTCCTCGTGCTGCCGATCATTGCCCGACTCTCGCAAGCAGTGTCGCCAGTTGCTCGACGCCGAGGCCTTCAATGCGGTAGCCGCCGGGGGTGAGCAGCGTGATGGCGCCGTCGGATCTTCGCTGCCGCACCTCATCGTCGACACCGCTCGTCGCATCGGCGATCACCTTCACGGGAACCAGCGACACCCTCTCGTCGCCGACATCCGCCGCACTCCAGCGGCGCAGTACCGATTCTGACAGGCCGACGTCTTCGCAGATCTGCCGCCAGGCGCGCTTCTCTTTGCGCGCCGCGGCAACGTACGCCATTACCGCGCATCGCGCCGTCTCAGGCACACGCGTCGTCCGACCCCGCGTTCCGCACTCGCGCAACGCCCGTCGCGCTTCTCGCCTCAGCAACTCGCTCCTCAGTTCGCTCACTGGCTCGCCCTCCTTGCCAGCCAGTTTGCCGCGGGCTACGCGACTTCAACAGTCGGGGCGGGGCGAGTACTTACCGTCATTCGTCAAAATTGGTCGCTGTGTTCGTTACGACGAGATTTCGATTCGCGACTATCTGGCGACGCGAGTTCGCCGGAGCACGAGCGACGTAGGGTAATGAACAGCCGGCGTAGTCTCCAATCCGTGGCGTGGATTCAGCGATGCCGTTCGAACAATGCAACCGTGGAGGCTCAGAAGATGGAAAACGGCAATCTAATCAAGTGTGAAATCCCAGGAGACGAGCTGAGTGTGTCAGTGCAACATCACCTCCATGCTGTTTCGGAAGCACTGTACTTTCCCACCTTGTTAATGACTCCGAGCGGATCTAAGCGAGGCGCCATACGTGATTTTTCGTGGCGTCTCGATGAGATCAGCGGGGATCGGAGTCCACGAGCGAGTCGCCGACGATGAATAACCTCACAATCGGCACCGACAGCGTCGGTTATCTCACGGCAGTGATCGCGACTCGCGGGGCATCAGCGATTGGAAATGAGGTCCGGTTTCGGTGCCCGTACCCGGATCACTATGACGAGCACCCGTCAGCGCGTTGGAATCCCGAGCGGGAGGTTTGGTTTTGCGATGCGTGTGGTCGTGGCGGTGGGGTGCGGAAACTAAAGGCACTCCTGGGGTTGGAGGTGCAAGGGCTCCCGTTTAGCGGCCCTTCCCAGTCGATTGGAATCAAACGCCTCCACTCGACTGAGCGCAACTGGTTTCCGGTACTTCCGGTTCCGGCTGATGCACCGGAGCGCCCTCGGGCACACCCCTCATTTGGGAGGCCGGATGCCACTTGGAACTATAGTGACGAGCACGGCTGTAACCTGGGGTGGATCTATCGGTTCAATCGAAATGGCGTGAAAAACATTAGGCCGCTGACCTTCTGCCAGAACGGGAACAAGTTTGCTTGGCGCTGGCAAGGGTTTCCGGCACCGCGACCCTTGTACGGCCTCGACAGGCTGGCCGGTCGGCCGAACGACCGGGTGATTGTTTGCGAGGGCGAGCGTGCCGCGGATGCTGCGGCAGTAGTCTTTCCGGAGTACGTAGCCGTCAGCTGGCCCTACGGGGCGAACGCCGTCCGCAAGGTCGACTGGTCGCCTCTAAAGATGCGGACGATCGTGGTCTGGCCCGACGCCGATGAGGCAGGCCGGCAAGCTGCGCGGTTGGTTGCTGAAAGGTGTCTGGCGGTCGGGGCTGCCGAGGTTCGAATCGTACAGGTGCCGGCGGACTGGCCGAAGAAGTGGGACCTGGCAGACGACTTGCCTGGAGCACACCATGGATGAGCGTCGACGATTATTGGAGAGCGCAGCGCTAGCTCCTTATCCAAACGTCAGGGCAGGAACGAACGACGAGGAAGACTGTGTCGACGGCATCGAAGGCATTCTCGCCCGAGCGGGATTGTCGGCACTCGAACCGGGGACGCCGCTGAAGGCGATCGAGAAGGCGTTGCGACAACTCTCAGATCTAGTTGTGGATGTGGATGACCTTCGTCGCCAAACTGTTCGGGAGGCGGCAGTAGCGGCTATTACAGCCTTGGGCATCAAGAGTCCCGCCGCGCTCGTTGATAAGGCGTTGAAGCTGAGCGAGCGGCCCATTGCGACAGGGCAGGGTACTGCCGTGGAATTTGAGACTTATGATCCGTGGCCGCACGAGGTGGACGGCGCCAACCTGCTCGACGACCTCAAGAGAATGGTACGGCGCTACGTCGTCGCGAGTGCGGAGTCGTGCGTCGCGATCGCTCTTTGGGTGGTTCATACGTATGCGATTGCTCTTACTCAGGTCTCTCCGATTCTCAGCATTACCTCACCGCAGAAGCGGTGTGGCAAGACGACTCTGATGAGTGTGCTGCGGCACTTGGTGTTGCGGGCGCTGCCGGCGTCGAGCATCTCGCCCGCGGCTCTATTTCGCGCCATCGAGGCATGGTCCCCGACTCTTCTCGTCGACGAAGCGGATACCTTCATCAATGGCAACGACGCACTCCGGGGGGTTATTAACGCAGGCCATACTCGGGACACTGCATTCGTGATTCGGACAGTCGGCGACGACCACGAGCCCCGGCAGTTCCGTGTGTTTGCCGCGCGCGCTCTAGCCGCGATCGGGTCCTTACCAGATACAATCGCCGACAGATCCATTTCAATTGCTCTGGAGCGTCGAACCCCGCATGACACCGCTGATAAATGGAGGTCTGATCGGATCGACGAAGATATCGGTCGGCTCAGACGGCAAGCTGTCCGGTGGGTGGAGGACAACGCTGTAGTCCTCGGTTCTGTCGACCCCGAGGTTCCCGATTCTTTGCATGACCGTGCTGCTGACTGCTGGCGTCCGCTCCTTGCGATCGCCGATGCGGCCGGCGGGGATTGGCCTGATTGCGCCCGAGCGGCTGCTGTCGCGCTCAGCGGAGGCGCAGACGGAGATGATACCATCGCGGTGACGTTGCTTGGCGACATCCTTCACGTGTTCGACGTCTGGCGGGCCGACCGGCTTGCGTCGGAGGTGATGGTGGAGGCCCTGACGAGCCTTCTGGACCGACCGTGGCCTGAGGTGAACCGCGGGCGGCCCCTGACGCAGAACCGGCTCGCAAAGCTTCTGAAACCGTTTGGAATTTCGTCGCGGCAGGGATGCCCACCGGACAATAAGAGGGGCTATTTCCGAGAGGATTTCGAGGAACCTTGGGAAAGGTACCTGCCCGACGGCGGGACTCAAAGTGCTAGAGCGCTAGAATCCTTGCAGGACAAGGTTCGGGTCGACTAGCACGAGGCGCTAGATGCCGCTTCCGTTAGCACCTCGGCGAATGGCTCCAGCCTTTGTGCGACAATGCTTCTAGCGCTCTAGCGGAACCCCGGGAGGACGGCTGCAAGGAGGAGTGAGTGATAAGACCGCCTCTGAAGTGGTTAGTAACCTGGACCGTTGCGGTGTTGTCCTCAGTGCGGTCGATGGGCAGCTTCATGTCAAGGCACCAGTCGGGGTGATCTCCGCAGGCGAGCGTGCCGCACTAAACGTGCAAAAGCATGAGTGAGATCCTGAAGCTTCTCGCGAGCCAAGCAGAACGCAAGGGGGCAGGTACTGCGGTATCCGTTCGGTGACAGCCGTCTGGTGAACGCACTGCGGCCCAGGTAAGTGTAGCCGCCGCGCGTGCGGTCAGGATGCGGCGCGGCGGTAGATGTTGGCGTCGAGCTTCTGCTGGACGTCGTCGCGCGCGAGGGTGGTCTTCCAGTGCAGGGGCGAGAGCTCGAGGAGCCTGGACATGGGTGTCAAGGCTCGCCTGAATCAGCCGCGCAGAGTTCGGCAAAATTGGCCACATATTTCGGGGCGTCACGAGAGTGAAGAACGGGGCTGATGGAATCAGTCATAGTGGCTCCTACCGAGAGTGCAGAATCGGTGTTTACGAGTCTGCAGAATTGACGGGCGAGACGCGCTCACGCGTGCTGTTCGAGAGGGGCGGCGGGGTGTGCGGTCCCCCCTCGAGGGCCGCGGTGGGGCGGGGGGTTCCGGTACGAGTCGCCCTCCATCACGATGAGGTGGGAGTGATGGAGGAGGCGATCCATCGCGGCGCTGGCCAGCAGCTCGTCGGCGAACAGTGGATACCACTCCTCGATGGCGCGATTTGAAGTGATCATCGTCGCCCCGTGCTCGTACCTCTGTCGAATCACCTCGTAGAGATCCTCGGGCTCCTCGTCGCGTAGCCCTCGCAGGCCGAGGTCGTCGATGATGAGGAGATCGGCGCCGGCGAAGCGCTGCATCTTGCGGTCGTAGCTGCGATCGGCCCGTGCAGCACGTAGCTCGCTGAAGAGCTTGTTGGCAGTGAGGTAGATTGCGCAGTAGCCGGCGCGACACGCGCGGTGACCGATGGCCTGGGATAGATGGGACTTCCCGACGCCACTCGGGCCGACCAGGAGCACGTTCTCGTGGCGACCGACGAAGCTGGCGGTGGCCAGGTCGATCACCCGGGACTTCGGGACCTGGGGGTTGAAGGTGAAGTCGAAGTCTTCGATCGTCTTGGCGTGGTCGAACTGCGCGCGTCGCAGCCGCATCTCGAGCTGCTTCTGGTCACGCCGTTCGACCTCGTCGTGGAGTAGCCGGTAGAGAAACTCCTCGAACGGCAGTGAGTCTTCGACCGCCTGGCGGTTGCGCAGCTCGAGGGTGTGCAGCACCCCGGAGAGCCTCAGCTTCTTCAGCACCGGGACCAGGTCATCAGTGGAGCTCATGGTCTTCCTCCTTCAGTAGTTTGAGTTGCAGCAGCTCACCGGCCGAGCGGGCAAAGCGCGGCCGGCGCTGCGTAGGATCCGACGACGACGCGGGGACGACACCCAAGGGCAGAGGATCGCTCTCGATTCCCTTGCGCAGGATGTCGCGCACGCCCACATAGCGGTAATTGCCGTAGTAGCGAGCGCGGCGGCACGCCGCCCGGGCGCGCTCGCGCGGAAACTTCTCCAGGTGGGTGACGATCGCCTGGACGTTGCGCAGCTGGCTGAGCACGTCCTCGGTGTCGAAGATCTCGCGGATATACTCCCCGACATCCTCGCCGAGGCGATCGGCGCGTTCGCACCAGTACTGGCGGGAGCGGTAGCGCAGCGGCGAGCGCTCGGGCGGCAGGTACTGGTCGGCCACCTCCGGCGGGACGGGGACGCCGCGCTGATGCGTGGCCACCCGCGTCTCCTCCCAGTACGCCGCCACTGTCTTCGTCGTCGCCCGTACCCACAGCTCGCGGCCGAGCAGCCGCCACGGCACCGGATAGGCGCGCCGATCGAAGACGATCTGTCCGTCGGGGTGCACCTTCGCCTTCTTCCATTCTACCGCCTCGTACGGCTTCGGCGGCAGCGCCGACAGGCACTCTTTCTCTTCTGCGAGGAAGACCTCCAGCGGCCGGCATCCCGTGGTGCCGTGGGTGCGCTGCCCGGCGATCTCCATCACCCAGCGATCGAGCTCGGCGTTCACTTCGCCGATCGCCGATTCGCAGAAGTCCCGTGGGGCAAAGAAGTTCCGCTTTACGTACTTCACCGCCGATTCCACCACTCCCTTCTTTTTCGGAGCCCGTGGTGGCGTCGGGTCGACCTTGAAGCCGTAGTGGCGAGCGAGTTCCACGTAGCTGCGATTGAGCGCCGGGTCCTCGCCGAGGCCGAAGGCGGCGCGCACTACTGCTGACTTCAGATTGTCCGGCACCACCGTCTCCACGACGCCGCCGAAGTGCTCGAAGGCCGCGGCATGTAGCAGCAGCCACGTCGTCGTCTTCTGGTCGAACACCACCCGCGCGAACATGTGCCGGCTGTGGGCCAGCACCATCACGAACACCCACGCCTTTCTCTGGACCCCCTGCTGCGGATCGTACAGTCGGCCGACATAGCCGAAGTCCACCTGCGCGATTTCCCCGGGGCCCGACAGCACCGGGATCGCCACGTCCTCCGGCGACACCCCCCTGGCCGCCTGCAGCCGCTTCACGATTCGTTTGACCGTAAGTACTCGCCCCGCCCCGACTGTTGAAGTCGCGTAGCCCGCGGCAAACTGGCTGGCAAGGAGGGCGAGCCAGTGAGCGAACTGAGGAGCGAGTT
>JBGTMF010000170.1:0-6165 GCA_041743795.1 Thermodesulfobacteriota bacterium
GCCGGCGCGGCGGCGGGCTGATTGGTGGCCGGTTGCCCGACGTTCGCCGCCGGCGCGCTGGCAATCTGGTCCTTCAATTCCGCGACCTCGCCGCGCAAATGCACCAGGTACCAAACTACGAACACGGCCAACGCCGCTCCGATCAGACGAACCATCAAAGTCGACATGGGCATTGCACTCCTCCGAAGACCCGACGCGAGACCGTGAGGCCCCAAGAGTCGGTGGTAGACTTCTATGAACGCTAGCAGTTTGGATGAATCCAACCTAGCGCGCCACCGGGGCGGTCGCTGGATCCTGCGAGCAGGAAGCCCCTACGGCTCTGCATTTTCCATCCTCTCCTGCCGGATGGTCGTACGCGGGGTCGTGATTCTCCGAAAAGTCATACTTTTCCCGGATCCATGAATCGGCCGTCGTGGTGCAGGTTGGAACGGCACTGGGGAGGAACGAGACTTTGGACACACCCGACAAGAAGTGTTTACTGACTGCGCTCGCTGGGTCGCTCGGTGCCGCCGTGCTGTTCGCCCTCGCCAGTCCGCCCTTCGGATATGCGCCCGTTGCCTGGCTGGTTCCTGGATTGCTCTTGGTGACCGCTGGACGTCTGCCACTGCGGCACGCCTTCGAATCCGGCCTGTTGTTCGGCGTCATTTCCGCCGGCCTGGTGATCCGCTGGCTGCCGGAGTCGCTGGCGGTCGGTTTCGAGCTGTCGCCATTGACCGCCAGTCTGATTGTGTACGGTGGTATCACTTTGGCCGTGGGCGTCCCGTTCGGATTGCTGGCGTTGGTCTACGCGTTTGCGTCGCGACGGGTTTCTCGTGTCGATCTGCCGATCATCGGCGCGTTTTTCTGGGTGACTGGCGAGTGGGTGCGAGCGCAGTTTTTCGGCTGGCAGTTGCTCGGGCACACGCAGTTTCGCGAAATCTGGCTGATTCAGGTCGCCGATCTCGGCGGTGTTCTCGCGGTCTCGTTCGTCCTCGCGTTCGCCAGTATCGCCGTCGCCGAGCTGCTCCGCACAGTCGCCACCCGCGGTGTCCGCTTCACGGCCGCCGCGCACGCATTGCTGTTGCCAATCGCCACCCTGGCGATTGCCTTTGTGTACGGCGCTGTCGCTCAGGAAACCTATCGGCCCATGCCCGCCGCCGCGTCGTCCGCCGTTGGATTTTCCGAAGGGGCGTTCGCCGCGCCGATTCGCGCCGTCGGATGGACGCCGCCTGCTGCGCCGTCATGGCCGGAGTTGCACATCCGCGAAGTCGCCACGATCGACCACGTCGGGCTCCGTGTCAGCCCGCTGCTGTGTGAAGACTTGTTGCGCACCGACATCGTGCACGGCGTCGTCGGCGACGGAGCCGATGTACTGATCAACAATTGCCGCGTCGCCTGGCTGGCGGATTCGTCATCGGCAGCCGCCGAGCAGCACCTCGCCCTGGCAGTCTTTCGCGCCGTCGAATCGCGCCGATTTCTCATCCGCGCAACCAATCAGGGCGAGGGCGAGTTGATCACCGCCCTCGGCGAAACACACAGCGAGAGCCCGCGTGGTCAGACGCTGACCATCTCGAGCCACACGTCGAGGTACATGGAGTTCGGCGACCACTGGATTCTCGTCGGCTTCGGCGTTTCGCTGATCGCCATCGGCCGCAAGCGCCGCCACTGAAGCCGTCCGCCAGGCGCGGAGCCGGTGGGAAGTGTTTATTTCCGCGCCTTCGCCCAGCGCATCGTGTCGCGGTCTTCCTTGGTCATCTTTTCGCGGATGCGTGAACCCTGGCCGAGGTGCCGCACGCTGCGCGAGCCGCCTTCAGAGAAGTACTCTTCATAGGGCAACGCCGGGACGTAGGGATCCGGCTTGGCATCACCGACCTCGACGCCGAGAAGTTCCTCGACGAAGTCCGTGTTGTACATCCGCACCGCGTCATAGTCGGTCAACAGGGCGCAGACTTCGACGCAGATGAAGCAACCGATGCACTCCTGAAAGCGGTCCTGGACCGGCGGCAGGCCACGTCCGGGGAGGCTCGCTTCGGCAAGGTACTCGATACAACCGACCGGGCAGTACTCAGGACACTTGCCGCACGGGTAGCAGAGATTGACATCCATGAACGCCACCTGACGAGGGCGTTTCTTCTTCTCGGCAATTTCCTCGGGCAACGGCGCCTCGGGGATTCGGTCCTCTTTGAGGCGCCGTATGATCAGCTCGACGGCTTCGTTCTCGGTGGCCATGCTCCGTTCTCCAGGTTGCTAGCGCGAAACGCCGATCGTGCCTATCCGCCTGCCCCGCCGCAAGAGGGCGGCGTATGGCCCGGCCCGCCAGACCGATCTCCGCGCCGCGTCAGAAGCCCTTTACGTAGGGCAAACTCGCGGCGGTTTCCTTGACAGCGGCAGCGGCGGACAGCAGTACCCGGGTCGCGTCCCAGGTGCCGTCGAGAAGTTGTTTGCGAACTCCGTCCGGAATCGCCACCGGGTAGGTTTGGCCGCGATAGGTTACGGTCCGTTTGTCGATGTCGAGGGTCAATTCATGCGCCGGCTCTTCCTCGATCGCCCGCAAGAGGGTTTCGACCGTCGCCGCCTCGGCGGTGACGACCGGCATGCCGTTGGCGATACAGTTGCCGTAGAAGATGTCGGCGAACGACTCGCCGATCAGCGCCTTGATCCCCCAGCGCAGTAAGGCCTGCGGCGCGTGCTCACGCGATGAACCGCAACCGAAGTTCTTGTTGACGACGGCGATGCGATCGCCCTTCGCCAGAAAGCGCGGCTCGTCCATGACATGGCCCTTGAGCGAGCCGTCGGCGGCGAACCTCTCATCGTGGAAAGCGAGTTGGCCGAGTCCGTCGAAGGTGATTGCCTTCATGAATCTGGCCGGAATGATCCGATCGGTGTCGATGTCATTGCCGCGCAGCGGCATCGGCCTGCCGACGACGTTCGGCACGGAAATCAACTCGGTCATAGCGAAAACAGTCCCCATGCACACTCGGTGCCGCGAAAAGGTCGTTTCATCGGAGCATCTCTCGCAGGTCCGTGACCGCGCCCTCGATGGCGGCGGCCGCCACCATTGCCGGGCTCATCAACAGTGTTCGCCCCGACGGGCTACCCTGGCGACCCTTGAAGTTGCGATTGCTCGATGACGCACAGACCTGGTTGCCGACCAACTTGTCGGGATTCATCGCCAGGCACATCGAACACCCGGGCAGTCTCCACTCGAATCCGGCGGCGCGGAAGATCTCGGGCAGTCCTTCCGCCTCTGCCTGCCGCGCAACGTCTTGCGAGCCCGGAACGACCAGAGCCGTTACGTTCGCCTTCACTTTGCCGAGGGCGGCAACCCTTGCCGCCTCGCGCAGATCCGAGATGCGTCCATTGGTGCAGGAGCCGATGAAGGCGACGTCGATCTTGGTGCCGATCACCGATTGTCCCGGCGTCCAGCCCATATACGCATGCGCGTCTTCGACGGTCTGACGCTCATCGGCCGCGAAATCCGCTACGCCGGGAATCTTCTCGTCGACGCCGATCGCCTGCCCGGGATTGATTCCCCAGGTGATGACCGGTGCGAGCCGCGAGCCGTCGATCTTGGCAACGTCGTCGTATGCCGCACCAGGCTCCGACGCGGTCTGCTGCCACCAGGCGACGGCGCGATCGAACTCCTCGCCTTGCGGCGCGTAGCGTCGGCCGCGCAAGTAGTCGAAGGTCGTCTGGTCCGGATTGACGTAGCCGCAGCGCGCACCGCCTTCGATGCTCATGTTGCAGACGGTCATGCGCTCTTCCATCGTCATTCGGTCGAAGACCGCGCCGGCGAACTCATACGCGTAGCCGACGCCGCCCTGCACACCGAGCACCCGAATGATGTGCAGAATGACGTCCTTGGCGTACACGCCGGGCGGCAAGGTGCCTTCGACCTCGATGCGGCGCAGCTTCGGCTTGACGATTGCGAGGCACTGCGAGGCCAACACGTCGCGCACCTGACTGGTGCCGATGCCGAAGGCGATGGCGCCGAAGGCGCCGTGCGTGCTGGTGTGGCTGTCGCCGCAGGCGATCGTCATGCCCGGCTGGGTCAGGCCGAGCTCGGGGCCGATGACGTGCACGATCCCCTGGCTGCCCGACTTGCGATCGAGCAAGCGGATGCCGAACTCCGCGCAGTTCTTCTCGATCGCCGACATCATGCCCTCGGCCTGTTCGTCGTCGAACGGACGCATGTCGGTGTCGGTCGGAATGATGTGATCTACGGTCGCCAACGTGCGGTCCGGGTAGGGCACGCCGAGGCTGTCCTCTCGCAACATCTGAAAGGCTTGCGGGCTGGTCACCTCGTGGACGAGGTGTAGTCCGATAAACAGTTGCGTCTGCCCGCTCGGCAGCTCGCGCACCGCGTGTGCCTGCCAAACCTTGTCGAAAAGGGTCTTTGCCATGAGAAACACTCCAAAAGGGCCGAAGTCAGGCCAATTCGAATTCCTAGCCCGGACGCGCCGGCGAGTCCACGCGGGTGCCGGCGCACCGGTGGGCGCAATGGACCTGTTCGACCAGGACGGGAAGTTTCCGCCCGCCCGGCCTGGTTCAGCCTTTGCCTCCCGTCCCCTCGGGCGGGTAGGTCAGAGTATTGAGCATCTCGGCGATCTTTTCCTGCGGAAACTCGGTGACGTAGAGGGCGTTGTCCTCGCGCCACCGGCGCACGGCTTCCTCGGCGCGCTTTACCCGATCCGGATCGGGCGGATCGCCGTTCTCGATGTAGAGAGTCTGCGATGGGAAGGCGAATCCGGCCCCGGCGTCGTTGACGATTTCGATGATGCGCAAGTTTATGTCCTCGGCGATGGCGAGGAATTCGTTGATGTCCTTTGCCAGAACGTAGGCAAAGATATCGACGTCGAGCGAAAAGGCGCCGAAGGTGGTGAAGCGCACCCGGCAGGGGTCGATGTCTACTTTGGGATGGCGATAGAGGAGCTTGCGGATCTCGATCAGCACGTAGCGCATCTGGTCGGGCGTCGTCTCATAGCGCAGGCTGATGCGCGGGTAGAAGCGGAACTTGTCGCGGGCGGCGAAGTTCTCGATCTGCAGGTTTGAAAACTCGGCGTTGGGAATGGTCAGGATGGTGCGGTCGAGCGTCCGCACGCGGGTCGAGCGCAGACCGATCTGCTCAATGGTTCCCATCTTGTCGCCGAAGCGACAGAAGTCACCCACTTTCACTGGTCGATCGGCGTACAGGGTGGCGCCGCCGAAGAGATGCTCGATCGACTTCTGCGCCGCCAGCGCAACGGCGATACCGCCGACACCGAGACCGGCCACCAGCGCCGTCACGTTGAAGCCGACTTGGCTGAGCGCCACCAACAGGCCGATGGCGACGATCAAGATCTGTGCGATGCGCCGCGCTGGCGGAACCACGCCGAGAGCACTGGGCTGACGGCGGGCAATACGCTCCGTCATCCTGCCGGCGAAGACGTCGAGGAGTCGCAACGCCGCCCAGGTGAAGGCGAAGATTCGCAGCAGGGTCTCGATTCCCGCAAACAGGCTGCCGATGTGCAGCGGTAGATTTAGAGTCAGCCGCGCCGCCGCGAACAGCAACACCAGGAGCAGTAGGCGCAATGGCCCGACGACGAACGGCGACAGGTTTGCGGTCAGCCCGTCCGACAGACGGCGCATTAACCAGCCGATGAGTGCGGTGACGACGAAGGCAAATAGGGCTGCCACGGCGGCGAATGAGATGATGCCGACGGCCTGCCAGAGCTGCACGTCGAAATATTGGACGTCGAAGAATACCGGCGGCAGAATATCCGCCAGGGGACCGTCGCCGTACTCGAGGTACAGGTCGGGAACCTGCGCGACCGTCACCGAAGAGAATTTCCAGATACGATCGCCGCCGGGCAGCCGGATGCGCTGCACGAAGACTTCGACCGGGCCGCTCTCCGACGGGATACGGCCGACCCAATCCCGCCCGTCCGGCAAGCCATCGTCCTTGTGGCCCTCCGGCTCGCGGCTCAGGGCCGGCACGTCGACCCAGAGGGTTCGGTCGAGGACCGTCTTGAAATGACGGGCCAACAAAGGACCGTCGTCGCTGCTCAAGCCGTCGGGAAGGTTGCCGAGAAACATGTACTCGGCGGCCCGCTCGTAATCGCCCTCGCGCGCAGCCTCGAGAAAGCCGGAAACAGCGCCGCGCGGCGTCTCGCGGTTGAGTTCGTCGCTGGGGCGGCTCGGCTTCGC